>RXJA01000287.1 GCA_003963455.1 Hyphomicrobiales bacterium | reverse complement strand
AGCTCAGCCTTGGCATTGGCGACCGTGCTTTTTTCAACGCACGTTTACGCCGATCCGCTTCAGAAATCGGAAGACATTGTGAAGTTCTTCGCCGCGCAGGGGAATCTTGGCGCCTCGCGCGGCATCTGCGTTGGCACCGAGGAAGAGTGCAAGAGCAAGGCCGACAAGAGCGGCTCATCTCAAAAAACCGGCCTCGACATGATGATCAATTTCGCCCTCGATTCCGCGCAGCTCGACCAGACCGCACGCTCGGAGCTGGACGAGTTCGCCAAGGCGCTGAAGGACAACCGGTTGAGCACGTTCAGCTTCGTCGTCGAGGGCCACACCGACGCGACCGGCACGGACAGCTACAATCAGGGCCTGTCGCAAAGAAGGGCGCAATCGGTGGCCGCCTTCCTCGAGGCGAACGGCGTTGAATCGGCGCGGCTCGAGGCGATCGGCCTGGGCAAGTCGCATCCGCGCGTCGCCAACCCCTACGATCCGGTCAACCGCCGGGTGGAAATGCGGATCAGGACCGAATAGGGGCCCGGCGCCAGCCAGTTCATAGCGAGATCTCCAACGCGAGCCCTGCCACGGGCCGGGGCTCCGCTTTGCCCCGCAATCAGTTCTTGAGCACGCCGCCCACCGCGACGCCGGTGCCGAAGATCAGCGCCTTGGTCAGGAAGTCGTTGTTATCTCTCGGCGGCGGCGCGTCCTCGCGGACCACTGTCTCGCTGTTGCGCCTGCGCTGGACGATCTGCTGCTTCTTGCGCGGCTTCTGCTGCGCCACCGGGTTCAGCGTGCGGGTCTTCTGCACTGCCTGTTTCCTGGGTGGCGCGGCGCGCATCTGGTCGGCGGCGTTCCTGGCGCGCACGGCATCCATCATCGGATCGGTCTGGATGACCAGGAAGGCCAGCTGTTCTCGCGTCAGATAAGTCGTTGACGGCAGACCGTTCTTGCCTTGCCAGACGCCGATCGCCTGGCGCGTCCTCGGGCCGATATTGCCGTCGACCTGGCCGAGCTCGTTGCCCAACGCCTCGATGCGCAATTGCAGGTCGATGCGGCCGTTGCGGTCGAGCCCGATGGCGCTTTCCGTGAGCTCGGTGCCTTGCGTCTTCTTCATCTCGTCGGTGATGCCTATCGAGGTGCGAACGGCCGAGCCTGGATTGGCGTTCGCATCGTCCGCGCCGAGCGCCGCGACCTGCTTGCTCGCGGCCGGATCCTTCAGCTGGTCGATGTTGAGCTTCGCCACCGTGGCGAAACGGCCGTTCGGGAACTGGTCGAGATAGGCCTCGTAATAGGGGATGGCGTTCTTCTTCGAAGCCTCGTCCCAAAGCCGCTGCTCGACTTCCCAGGACGGCGGCTCGCTGGCCAGGGGAGCAGACGCCGCCATCGTGTCGGCTGCACCGGCTGCACCGGCTGCGGGCGTCGCGGCGGGCGAGGCTGCTTGTGCCACGGGCTTGCCCAGAAACACCTCGCGCCCCAGCGAGGCATTGTGCCATGGCCGCTGCCGGCCCTGCGTGGCTTCCGTCACGTCGCTTCGCACCCGCGTCAGGGCGCTCTGGATCTCGACGCCCGGTTCGGTCAGGTGCTTGGCCAGAGCCAGCGAATAGGGGCTGTCGACGCCGTTGCCGTCGAACGCGATGGCGCCGGGGTCCGTCGCATAGGCGATCAGCACGCCGCCCGTGCCCATGCCGTCGGCCTTCGCATCGACCGGCGCCAGGCCGGCGCCGAGCGAGCGGCTCTTCGGCAGCGCCGCGGCCAGCGTGCGCGCCAGCGGATTGTCGCGGCAGGCGTCGAGGATGATGATGCCGACGGCGGGGTCGGCCGGCAGCGCCGCCATGAACTCGTCGATCTGCACGGTGCGGGTCCTGAGGTAGGCCGGCGATGTCAGTTCGGCATCGACCGGGATGAGGTAGTTCTTGCCGTCGACCTGCATGCCGTGCCCGGCATAGAAGATGACGGCGAGGTCCGCGTTGTAGGACTCCTCGGTGAACTTGTTGATCAGGCCGTGCATGCCGGCATTGTCCTGGTCGACGCCCTCGATCACCTCGAAGCCGGCATTGCGCAGCGTGGACGCGATGAGGTGGGCATCGTTCGCCGGGTTGGGCAAGGCGACGGCATTGACATATTTGCTGTTGCCGATGACCAGCGCGACACGCTTCCTGCTGTCGGGCGTGGCGGCCTGGGCGCCGAGCGCGGCATGGAAAAGCAGGATCAACCCGCTCAAAAGGATGGCGAACGCTTTCATGGATCAACCCTCCGCCCCAGGGGCGCGTTATCGACGTCTGCGTATGCTGAATTTCGTAAGCGACAACGTCGCTTCTGCCAAAGTCGTCTCTTGGGCGTCTGTGATCTCGGCCACAGATTTGGTTCACGAAGGGCCCGAAATTTCCTCCGTGAATATCCGCCAGGATACCATTCGCGGGCCCGAAAACCAATCGGCCCATCCAAAAATGCGGTTTGGTGAACCGGCTAGCCGGGCTCGAGCGTATCCTGGATCGAACCGATCAGCGCGGTGATCGCCTGCTTGTACTTCATGAACTCTGGCGACGTCTGCCGGACCTCGGCGGTGGTCGTCGTCGGCTGGCCTTGGTCTGTCGCCACGCGCGGCACTTTCTGCCCCATTTTCCGTTCGGCCCAGTCCACGACATAACTGGCGGTCTTGCCGGTAAGGAACGGGTTGGCCTGGATGACGGCCGACCCGAGCACGGCGCTCAGTTGCATCGAGCCGGGCGCCGCCAGAACCTGGGCAGCACCCTCCATGCCGAGGAAATGGCAAAGATAGAGCCGGCCGGCGGTGATCTGGTGACCGCGCGCGCGAAGATAGGCCTCGCCCTCGCGCGCCAGGTTGCGCACCATCTCGCGCGACAGTGTCGCGTCGTAGCGAAGCGCCAAAAGGTCGGTGGTCGAAAGCGAGCGCGCGAGGTCGGGCCGATAGGTGTTCATCATCCGGATCCAGGTCTTGGTGATGAACTGGCCGGCGCCCGTCGCCGAGGAAAGCGGATTCTTGGCGCGGGCGCTGCCGCCGCTTTCGACATGCACGATCCGGTCGGTAAGCGTCTCGACCGCGGAATCGCCGGAGCCTCCGGAACTGACGGAAACGGCCGTCGCGACCGTGGTGACCGTGCCCAGTGGATCGATCGCCTCGCCGCTCTGGTAAAGCTCGAAATGCAGATGGGGGCCGGTCGAAAGCCCCGTGGTGCCGATATAGCCGATGACGTCGCCGGCCTTCACCTTGGTGCCGACGCCGCTGGCAATGGCGAATTTCTGCATATGCGCGTAGCGCGTCTCGCGGCCGTTGGTATGCGTGATCTTCACCAGATTGCCGTAGCTGCCGCCGTCGCCCTGGAAGGAGATTTCGCCGTCGAAGGCGGCCATGATCGGCGTGCCGACCGGGGCCGCCCAGTCGACGCCCTTGTGGATGCGGACGGTGCCGAGGATCGGATGCTTGCGTGGGCCGAAGGTCGAGGTCATCACCCCGGCGACCGGCGTGACCATGCCGTTGGTGACGGCCAGCGAGCGGACCTGATCGTCGCCGGTCACACAGGCATACTGTCCGTCGCTCTGCTGGAAGACGAAACAGTCGAGGCTCTTTTCCGTGCCCTGGACGCCGACATAAAGCACCCGCCCGGAGATCTGGCCCTGGCCGCGCGGCGTCTGCGAATAGATCAGCACCAGGCGCTGGTCCTCGCTGGCGAAGGCGTCGAGGTCCTGCCCTCGGGACAGGTACATGATCGCCTCGCCGATGACGCTGGTCGGCACCTTGTTGCGCGCCGCCGTTGAATAGATCGCGTCGAGCAGGCGGTACTGGCGCTTCGGCCCGCCCTGGTCCGACGCGCCGGAATAATTGAAGAGGTCCTCGCGGACCCAAGGGTCGACGCCCGACACGAAGGCGCCGGCCGCATTGCGCGTCAGCGTGCCGACATAGACGTTCTTGGCATAGATCGAGACCTGCATCAGCGACATGGTCGTCGTCTCGCGGTTCGGCCGGAAGCCGCGCATGGCGACGACAAAACCGGACTCCAGCCCGTCGCGGTTGAACAGCGCCTTCAGCGCCTCGCCGGCAAGCTTCGCGTCATCGGCGGAGAAATGCGCATCGAGCGCCACGCTCTCCAGGCTGCGGTCGTTGAGGATCTTCACGAAGGTATCTTCGGTCGCCTCGAAGCGCTGATATTCGCTGGTGACGGTCGCAACCGTCGTGTTGTTCTCGATCGCGGTTTTCTTGAAAGCGGGAAGAGCTGCTTCACCTTGGTCGATGGTCTCGCCCCAGCCGGCCTCGGGGTCGTCGGCGTCGGCCTTGGGTGCCGAACCGGCAGAGGCGTCGCTGTCGTCCGGCGCCGCCTGCAGGTCGTTTTCCAGGTCGCCTTGCTGATCGGCCTGTTGATCGTCCGGCGCCGCGGCCGGAGCGGGCGGGGCAGGTTGCAGGTCGTCGGGCGCCGTTGCCGAAGGTTTCGGAGCCGCCTGCCGCTGTGCCTGGAAGAAGGCGAAATCCTCCTGCGTCGACGGGATCGTCGTCATGAACTTTTCGCTGGCGCTCAGCATAACGTCTGAGAGGATTTCGATCTGTGGCGAAGCCCCCGAACTGTCGAGCTCGGCCGGGCGCGCGACCGTACGGCCCTTCGTCGCGGTGTCGGCATCGGGCGCCAGCGTAATCCACATCGGGTCGCCGGCGAGGTCGATGATCGCAGGCACATAGACCGAGGCGTCGGGCGGCACGTCTTCCATGCCCTCGACCGGATGCAGCTCTTCATTCTCATCGCCGAACGACCAGTAGTCCTTGGTGAGATAGAAGCCGGTGGCCAAAGCGACGATGGCGAGCGTGGCAAGGCCGGCAAGGGCCCGGCGCCAGAGCCTGCGCCGGCGCTCGGCCAGGCGCGCCTGCTTCTTCTGCCTGAAGCTCGTGTCGATCGAGTGCGTCACGGGCTGTTTCCGGTCAGGAAATAGGTCCAGCGCACCTGCTCGAGCGTATCGACCTCGACAAAGCGCGCCGCGATATGGCCGCGCTGCCAGCACTCGTCGATGCCGCGGATCGAGAAGCGCCTCCGGTCGACGCACATCTCGGTCGACCCGTTGAGGATCGCATGGCCGAACACATCGGTCGCGTAGAGGTAGATGTAGCGGTTGGTCAGCTCCTCGCGGATGACGTTGACGCACTGGTTGGCGCCGATCGTCCACCAGCCGTCTGTCTGGTCGGCATTGTCGACCTTCTGACCGACCGCGAGATTGACGACGTCGAGCGTCTGGTTGCAGACGGTGAATTCGGCATGCGCCTTGCCGGGCGAAAGCATCGAGAGCAGCGCC
>RXJA01000196.1 GCA_003963455.1 Hyphomicrobiales bacterium | reverse complement strand
CCGACAAGGGCCTCAAGGCGCTGGTCGACGACCATCACCTGCGCAACGGCCTCAATGTCCATAAGGGCAAGATCACCAACCGCGCCGTCGCCGAGGCGCTCGGCTACGAAATGGTCGAGCCGAAGGCGGTGCTTGCCGCCTGACGGGATCGCACAATTTCGTCCAGTCGCCCGCCGGTCATTCCGGCGGGCTTTTTCTTGCGCTCAAGACTGGCTCCGCCGGGAAATCCGGGCAACAAAAAAGCGGAGCAAAAGCCCCGCTTCCTCGATTGCTGCGATCCGCCGCCGGTCCATCCGCGGTCGACAAATCATCAACGATTGCTTTTTAGCGCAATAGTACGACGGGAATACGACAGTCTTGAACGGCCTGGTTCCCATCGTCAGGGCCATTATGCGTCCTTGTGTGAAATGCTTCACATTCGCTGCGCGCGAAGGACGCCTAGACACCTGCCGTTACTGGCGGCCTGAGCTGCTGTCCGGGTCGGAGAAGTCCGACCCGGACAGCACTCGCCGACAGCTTCTGTCAGACCCTCCAACAGCCCGCCCGACCATCGGCGGGCTTCTTTTTGGTCACGCCCGCTCGATGCGGCATTGATAGCAATTGTTCCTCGCAGAGCGGACGTGGATGTAGGCGATGTCGTCGCGGGCAAACAGCGTCCGCGCCCGAGCGGCAATCTCGCAGGTCGGCGTGACGGCGCCGCTGCCATAGACGATGCGATCATCCTCGCCATAGCCCCTTATGATATAGTCGCTGCTTTCGAGCATCTCCGGCAGCGCATCCCCATCGGCGGCGCGTTCGCATTCCCCGGCATGCAGGAAGATAGGCCCGGTTTCGGCATAAGGCTGCAGCTGCGGGAACGGCCGATAGGCCAAGATCAGGTAGCCGTCGCCCGTGGCGACGTTCTTCATGCAGTGCCTGCAGGGAACGCCGTCGCCGTCGGAAATCCGGTGCTCAGGGGCGCGGCCATAGGCATCGGGCCCTCCCCGCTGCAAGGTGCGCACGGCTTCGGTCGGCAAGGCTTTGAACTGGATGCTCATGGCAGATCTCCGGTATCGATGTCCGGAAATTATGCCTGGGCGACGATGTCTCCCACCCGATTCCTGACTGGTGGCGCGCGCATGTGAAAGAGCCCGGCCTTTTTTGAGAACCGGGCTCTCCGTCATCGGCATTGTCGGCTCGGCTTCACCGCACGAAATCGTCGAAGCGGCGCAGCGTCACGCGGCGGTTGCGCCAGTTCTCCTGCTGGGTCGGCACAAGCAGGAATTCCTCGCCGTAGCCGACAGTTTCCAGCGCGAAAGGAGGCACGCCGAACTCGCCCACCAGCGTCCGTTTCAAGGAGGCGGCGCGGCGTTCGGACAGGGTCTGGTTCGATTCGAAAGAGCCCACGGCGTCGGTGTGGCCCTCGATCAGGATGCGAGCGCCGCGGTCGCGCCGAAGGATGCGGTGAAGCGCATCGGCGATGATTTCGACCTTGCCGTATTGAGAAGGGGCAATGGCGGCCGAGCCGAACTCGAAATTGATCGACTGGATATCGATCGAGCGCGCCATCCGCCTCAGGTCCGGGCGTCGCTTGAACTCGCGAATGGTGACGCGCTCATTGGGGCGCAGCTTCTTCCTGGGGGCGGCGTCGAGCTGGCGCTCGATGGTCGCTGCCGAAGGCGTGGTCGCCTGCGCGGATGCCAGGCTCGGCAAGGCTATCGCCGCGATCATGGCCACGGCAAATGTACGTCGGGTCAACATGTCTTTCTCCTATAAGCTCGGTCACGTAATGCGGCCGGACAATGGCAAAGACAGTCTGAAGCGGCGATGAACGAGGTGATCGGGCCCAAGGCAGTTCGAGGAAAGGTGTATTTCGGTTCTCCGGAATTACCTGAACGGCTTCAGCCTCGCATGACACTGGCCGAACGCTCGGCGAAGGTCATCGGACGCACGACTTCCTTCTTCTGCGCCACGGGCGTGAAGCCGAGCTTCTGGTAAAGCGGAAGCGCCGCCGGATGATCCAGCGTGCAGGTCTGCACGGTGACACTCCTTGGCCCATGCGCCCAGGCTGCCGAGATCGCGGCGCCGAGGAACCAGCGGCCGATACCTTGGCCGTGCGCATGCTCCATCATGCCGAAATAGGCGAGTTCCACCTCGTCCGGCAGATGCGGCTTGAGGTCGAAGAAACCCGCGGGAGCGCCGTCAAGATAGAGCACGCGGATGTCACGGTCCTCGCGATGCAAACCGGCGGCAAGTTCCTCGTCGCTCATCCTCAGCACATTGACCCAGTGCCATTTGCGCCCGACGCGATCTATCAGATAGCGGTAGAAATGGAGCGGAATATCTTTCGTCTTCAACAGCGCGATCTGCCGGTTGTAGGGGATCGGCGGCGAAACCGCCGGCGCGGCATGCATCTCCAGGAACGTGACCGTGACATCGATAGCTTGCGGCGCGCCGTTTTCCATCATTCTTTCCCCGTAACCACCGGCGTGTCGCTGAGACCGCCCCATTCTGTCCAGGAACCGTCGTAAAGCCGGTTGTCCGAATGGCCGAGCGTCTCCAGCGCCAGCGTGATCGCCGCCGCGGTGATGCCCGAACCGCAGGACGTGACGACCGGCTTCGAAAGGTCGATGCCGGCCCCCTCGATCACCTCGCGCAGGCGGTCCTTGGGCAGCAGCTCGCCATTCTCGGCAAGCGCCGTGATCGGGACGTTATGCGCGCCCGGCATATGGCCCGGTCGGACGCCCGCGCGCGGCTCCGGATCGCTTCCGGCGAAGCGGCCGGCCGAGCGCGCGTCGGCGATCTGGCTCTCCCGGCTGCCCACGATCCTGCGCATCTCTTCGAGGCCGACGACCCGGCCTGCGTCGAAATCGGCATGGAAGACGCTCGGCGCGATCTTCGTCGGCTCGGCCGTCACGGGGCGCCCCTCGGCCTTCCAGCGGTCGATGCCGCCGTTCAAGATGTAGACCTGGAAGACGCCCATGACGCGGAACATCCACCAGGCGCGCGGCGCCGAGAACAGGCCCGGGCCGTCATAGACGACGATGGTGTCGTCGGCCGAAACGCCCATGGCGCCGACATATTGGGCGAAGTGCCGAGGCGAGGCCAATGTGTGCGGCAGTTTCGAATCCGGATCGGAAACCGCATCCTGGTCGAGGAAGCGCGCGCCGGGGATATGAGCGGCGTCGTACTCGGCGCGAGCATCGCGCTTTTGCCCCGGCAGATACCAGGAGGCATCGATGATGGTGATGCCCGGCTCGCCAAGCTGCTCTTCCAGCCAGTCGGCGTCGACGATGAAAGGACTATCCTGCGCCATTTGTTCTTCCTGCCCTGGAGCACGATGCCGAAAAGTGTGAAGCGGTTTTCCGGCGACATCATGCTCTATCTCTCTGATTTAGCGTGCGGCGTCAGTTCGCCGGCATCGGCCCGAAGCGGATGCGGAAGCGCCGGTTCTCGCGCCCCTTCTTCTCTATCTTGCCGATATGGATCTCGCCGACCTCGCCGGTCGACTTCACGTGCGTTCCACCGCAGGGCTGGCTGTCGACCGAGCCGTTCTCGCCGATGCAGACCAGGCGGATCTTGCCGGTGCCGACGGGCGGGCGCACGTTCTTCGACTTGACCAGGCCGGGATTGGCGGCGAGCTCCTCGTCGGTGATCAGCCGGGTGAAGATCGGATGGTCGGCGCGCACCAGCTCCATCAGGCGAGCCGTCACGTCCTCCTTGGTGAAGCTGGTGTCGGGGATGTCGAAGTCGACACGGCTGTCGTCCTCGGCGACCGCTGCCCCGGTGATCGGGAACGGGCAAACGACCGTCAACAGGTGGCAGGCGGTATGCATGCGCATCAGAAGGTGCCGCCGCTCCCAGTCGATCAGAAGCTTCAGCTTTTCACCGACAGCGGGAAGCACCTGGTCCGGCGCGGGCACGTGGATGATCTCGTCCTTGGTCTCGCCAGTGATGGTGGCGGCGATCGCGACGCGGCCGCCATCGGCCCGCTCGAACATCCCGGTATCGCCCGGCTGCCCGCCGGACGTCGCATAAAAGACTGTGCGGTCGAGAAGGATGCCGCCACGATCGTTGATGGCGACGACTTCCGCCTCCGCCGTCTTCTGATAGGCGTCGTCGCGGAACAGCGCCTCGGTCTTGCGCGCCATCATGCCACCTTTTCGAACGGCACCGAAATGTCGGCCTTCTCTTCCATCCAGCCTGGCACCGGCAGGTTCTTACCGCGCAGAAATTCCGGATTGAAGAGCTTGGACTGGTAGCGTGTGCCGTAGTCGCAAAGCACCGTGACGATGGTATGGCCGGGTCCGAGCTCGCGCGCCAGCCGGATGGCGCCGGCGATGTTGATGCCGGTCGAGCCGCCGACGCAGAGCCCCTCCTCCTGGATCAGATCGAAGATGATCGGCAATGCTTCCTCGTCCGGGATCTGGTAGGAGAAATCCGGCCTGAAGCCTTCCAGATTGGCGGTGATGCGGCCCTGGCCGATACCTTCGGTGATCGAGCTGCCGTCGGATTTCAGTTGACCGGTGGTGTAGAAACTGTAGAGGGCGGCGCCCAGCGGATCGGCGAGCGCGACCTTGACGTCCTTGCTCTTGCCCTTGAGGCCGAGCGCGACACCGGCGAGCGTGCCGCCGGAGCCGACGGCCGAGACAAAGCCGTCGATCTTGCCGCCGGTCTGGTTCCAGATCTCCTGCGCGGTCGTGTGGATATGACCGTCGCGGTTGGCGACATTGTCGAACTGATTGGCCCAGATCGCGCCGTTCGGCTCCGAGCGCGCCAGTTGCTCGGCAAGGCGGCCTGACAACTTCACGTAATTGTTCGGGTTCTTGTAGGGCACTGCCGGCACTTCGATCAGTTCTGCGCCGAGCAGCTTGATCGTGTCCTTCTTTTCCTGGCTCTGCGTATCCGGGATCACGATCACGGTGCGGTAGCCAAGCGCCTTGGCGACAAGGGTCAACCCGATGCCGGTGTTGCCGGCGGTGCCTTCGACGATGAGCCCTCCGGGTTTCAGGAGCCCGCGCCGTTCGGCGTCGCGGATGATGAACAGACCCGCCCGATCCTTCACCGACTGCCCCGGATTCATGAACTCGGCTTTGCCCAGAATCTCACAGCCGGTCGCTTCCGAAGCCTTGTTGAGCCGGATCAGGGGCGTGTTGCCGATCGCTTCGATCACAGAACGGGGCATGCGGGATTCCTTTATGTGTGCGGCGAGACCCTAAAAACCGGACGCCGCGGTTTCAAGGCAAGATTTTGCCTGGTCCAGTCGCATTCCGGACGCTGCAATGTTCGCGATCATTTCGAGGTCAGCGGTAAAACCGCTCTTTTCATTCGATTTTTTC
>RXJA01000562.1 GCA_003963455.1 Hyphomicrobiales bacterium | reverse complement strand
TTCAGCCAGGTCGACTCGCGCCAGGCCTATGGCCATATGCCGACGCCCGGGCATTTCGCCACCACCATCACCCAGCCGCAACTGTTCGAGAGCTATCTGATCGAGCAGCTTCGCCTCATCATGCGCAACCACGGCGTGACGGTGACGGTATCGGAATCGACGACGCCGATCCCGCTGCATTTCGCCTTCCTGGAAGGCATCTATGTCGACGGGGCGGCAGCGGAGCGCATCAGGCGGCCGATCCGCGACCTGTTCGACGTGCCGGACCTCGACGGCACCGACGACCAGATCGCCAACGGCACTTTCGAGGTGACGCTCGGCGAGCCGAGGCCGCTGGCGCCGTTCACCGCGCAGCGCATCGACTATTCGCTGCACCGCATGACGCATTACACGGCGACCAGCCCGCAGCATTTCCAGAATTTCGTGCTGTTCACCAACTACCAGTTCTACATCGACGAGTTCGTGGCGCGGGCCCGCGACCTGATGACGAAGGGCGGTGGCGGCTACAGCGAATTCGTCGAGCCCGGCAATGTCGTCACCAAAGCCGGGGCAGACGCGCCGAGCGAAGGAACGCCGCCTCCGCGCCTGCCGCAGATGCCTGCCTATCACCTGAAGAAGCCCGGCCATGGCGGCATCACCATGGTCAATATCGGTGTCGGCCCTTCCAACGCCAAGACGATCACCGACCATATCGCGGTGCTTCGGCCGCATGCCTGGGTGATGCTCGGCCATTGCGCCGGCCTGCGCAACACGCAGGCGCTTGGCGACTATGTGCTGGCGCATGCCTATGTGCGCGAGGACCATGTGCTGGACGACGACCTGCCGGTCTGGGTGCCGATCCCGCCGCTGGCCGAAATCCAGGTGGCGCTGCAAGAGGCGGTCGCCGAGGTCACCGGTCTGTCCGGCTACGACCTCAAGCGCATCATGCGCACGGGCACCGTCGCCACCATCGACAATCGCAACTGGGAACTGCGCGACCAGCGCGGGCCGGTGCAGCGCCTGTCGCAGTCGCGCGCCATCGCGCTCGACATGGAATCGGCCACCATCGCCGCCAACGGCTTCCGCTTCCGCGTGCCCTACGGGACGCTGCTGTGCGTTTCCGACAAGCCGCTGCATGGCGAACTGAAACTGCCGGGCATGGCGACCGAGTTCTACAAACGGCAGGTGGCGCAGCATCTCACCATCGGCATCAGGGCGATGGAGAAGCTCGCAGAAATGCCGATGGAGCGGCTGCATTCGCGCAAGCTCAGAAGTTTTTCGGAAACGGCGTTCCAGTAGCCGCGTGCCGGCCGGCGATCGGCGAGGCAATCGGTCGTCTTGCCTGGCCGCAATTTGGCCGATAAGCGGTCCGAACGGATAGGCCGGAGCAATTTCAGGAAAAGTGCGAAGCGGCTTTCCGTCCGAAATTGCCTCGAAACAAGGAGACAGGACATTTCGCCGTTAGCGCGAGATGATGAATATCCTGGGCGGTCGGAGCAGATGACAACGGGCGGCGCGCGCTTGAGCATGATGGCTCAACTGACATTCCTGGCGATGACGGCATTCTCGGCCGCGCTGCTGGCCGGGTTCTTCGGCGCGCTGCATCCGGCCTTCGATTCCTTCTCGCATTTCCGCATGCATCTGAGCGTGCTGACGGCCTTGCTCGCGCTGCCGCTGCTTGCCGGTTCCTACCGGCTGCAGGCGGTCGCGGCGCTGGTCTTCGCCATCGCCTGCTTCGCCACGACGACGAGCGCACTGCCCAGATTGTCGCCACAGCAGGCGATCGCAAAGCCAACCGACCGGATCGTCTACAGCCTGCTGCAGATGAACCTGCGCTTCAACAACCCGACGCCGAAGAAGGTGCTGTCGCTGATCGGCCGGACCAATCCGGACGTGATCACGCTCGACGAAGTGTCCGGCATGTGGACGAAAGAGCTCGGCTATCTTGCGAGCGCCTACCCCTATCGCATCCTTTGCGACTATCCCAACGGCATATTCGGCGTGGCGCTCTTGTCGCGCCGTCCTTTCGCGGCCGGCACCGCGCCGCGTTGCGAGCCGCGCGGGGCGATGGCGACCGCCACGATCGACTTCAACGGCGTTCCGGTCGACGTCGTCGCGATCCATCTGAGCTGGCCGTGGCCGAAGGAGCAGTACTGGCAGATCGGCGAACTGGCGGAGCCGCTGGCCGCGATCGGCGAAACCGCCATCATGGCCGGCGACTGCAACGCCGTGCCATGGAGCGCGGCGGTGCGACGGGTGGCGCGGCTCAGCGGCATGGCGCCGATGCCCTCGGCCGGCCCGACCTGGATCCACCGCACGCTGCCCGATTTCCTGCGCCGCTATGCAGGCCTGCCGATCGACCAGGTGTTCAGCAAGGGCGGGGTGACGATCCTGTCGTCGACCCGACTGGAGGATACAGGCTCCGACCATCTGCCGGTGCTGGTCGAATTCACGCTGCCGCCCGATGACAAGCAGCCCAAAGACGAACACAAGTCGGCGCTGGCGGCGAATGCCTGGCCCAGCCGGCCACGTAGCTAGATCAGCCCGCGTCGACCGCCTTCCCGCCGCGTATATGCTTGCCGCAAAATCATGGGCCGGTGATATGGCGCGAGTTTGGAAGATTGTACGCCACGGGGCACCCGACCAATGGGAGAATTCCATCCCAGAGAAGTCGCTGCCTGAAGGTCAACTAGTTGTGCTTCTCTCGCAGCTAGCTTCGAGCCATCTACCACCAGCCGCGACGTTGCCACGAAACGCTCCGCGCCACACTACCTCCCTCACTGTGAGAAACGATAGACTGGGCAACAAGAGCTTCACCATGTACGCGAGCGGCAGCCGAATACACTACATTGCGACCTTGGAGGACGCTTCGGGTGCCGACCAGACCTGAAGGCCTGGAAGCGCGAGCGGACGTCGGCAATTGCGCACCCTCGAAATAGCCCGCAGCTTGGAAGGCGCTCCTGCGCCTATTTCTTGATCAGCGCATGGACCAGCCGGTCGACATGGCCACCGTCGCGGTGCTCGCGCGCGTCGAAAGCGTTCTGCCTGGCCTCATAATCGGCATAGATGGCGTCGATGCGGCGCCTGGCATCCCAGCGAAGGCCGGTGCAGAACCAATTATCCGGCCGCTCGAGCCCGGCAAGCGCCGTGTCGGTCGCCCGCATCATCTGTTTGGCGATGCGGCCATGGGTGTGCTCATGCTGGCGCACGCCGGCCATGAAGCGCTCCCAGCGCTTGCTCAGGGCTGGGCCGGACGGGGAAATGCGACGGGGAAAGGTGTAGGTCAGGTCGATCGTACCATTGGCCTGGCGCAGCCGGCAGATGCCGTCGTCCCGCGTCACATCGAGTTTCCAATGCACGGTGTAGCCGGTCTCGGCGATGGCGCGCGTGGCATGGCCGTGCCTCGGCCCCAGGCCGTCCATCGCCTCGACCAGTTCCGCGCCGGTCCTGCCGGCGACATCATAGCTGCGCACATGCACTGTCAGCTTCGTGCCGGCAGCAGCGGCCCCGCAAGAGAGCACACAGGCCGCAGCTAGTATCGCCAGGCCGGTCCGCCGCATCTCCGCCTCCTTGTTCGGAGGCGGAGCAGACCATACTCGGCGCGCGGCTTCAACGGCCTTGGCCGTTCGAAGCGCCTCACATGCCCTGGTAGACCGGGCCTTCACCACCCTGCGGGGGCACCCAGTTGATGTTCTGGTTGGGGTCCTTGATGTCGCAGGTCTTGCAGTGGACGCAGTTCTGCGCGTTGATGACGAAGCGCACATCCTTTGCCGACGGATCGGCCGCGGCGTTGCCGTCCTTGTCCACCCATTCATAGACGCCCGCCGGGCAGTAGCGGGTCGAGGGGCCGGCGAAGACGTCGTGCTCGGAACGCTGCTGCAGCGCCATGTCGCCGACGATCAGATGCACCGGCTCGTTTTCCTCATGGTTGGTGTTGGACAGGAACACCGAGGAGAGCCGGTCGAATGTCAGCACGCCGTCCGGCTTCGGATAGGCGATCTTGTGATGCCTGGCCGCCGGCTCGAGCGTGGCATAGTCGGCCTTGCCGTGCTTCAGCGTGCCGAAGGGCGAGAAGCCGAACAGCGTGTTCAGCCACATGTCCAGCCCGCCGATGCCGACGCCGACGATGGTGCCGAAGCGCGACCAGAGCGGCTTGACGTTGCGCACCTTCTTGAGGTCCTTGCCAATGTCGCTGCCACGCCAGGCCTCTTCATAGGACGCAAGCTCGTCATTGGCTCGGCCACCGGCGATCGCCTCGGCCACATGCTCGGCCGCGAGCATGCCGGAAAGCACCGCATTGTGCGAACCCTTGATGCGCGGCACATTGACGAAGCCGGCAGCGCAGCCCATCAGCACGCCGCCCGGGAAGGACAGCTTCGGCACGGACTGCCAGCCGCCCTCGGTGATGGCGCGCGCGCCATAGCCGATACGCTTGGCGCCCTCGAAGGTGCCGGCGATCGCCGGATGCGTCTTGAAGCGCTGGAACTCCTCGAAAGGCGACAGATAGGGGTTCTTGTAGTTCAGGTGGACGACGAAGCCGACCGCCACC
Source organism: Hyphomicrobiales bacterium (assembly GCA_003963455.1). GTDB lineage: Bacteria > Pseudomonadota > Alphaproteobacteria > Rhizobiales > Rhizobiaceae > Mesorhizobium. The sequence continues at coordinate 780 of RXJA01000562.1, read as the reverse complement.
TGGTTGTCCTCCAGATGGTAGAGGAAGGAGCCGCCGCCAGTCTTCATGTCGAGCGGCCAGCCGAAGGAGTGCTGCACCAGACCGGGCTTGTGGTTCTCGGGCTTGACCTGCCACAGTTCCTTGAGGCCGATGCCGAACTTGCCCGGCTCGCGGCCATCGGCAAGCCGGTATTTCGCGATGAGCTGCTTGGCCAAAGAGCCGCGCGCGCCTTCGCCGATCAGCACATATTTGCCCATCAGCGCCATGCCCGGCGCGTAACCCGGGCCATGCGTGCCGTCCTTCTCGACGCCCATGTCGCCGGTGATGACGCCGGTGACGGCGCCGGCGTCGTTGTAGACGAGGCTCGCGGCGGCGAAGCCCGGATAGATTTCGACGCCGAGCGCCTCGGCCTTGGTGGCCAGCCAGCGGCAGACATTGCCGAGCGAGACGATATAGTTGCCGTGATTGTTCATCAGCGGCGGCATCAGGAAGTTCGGCAGGCGGAACGAACCGGCGGGGCCGAGCACCAGGAAATGGTCCGCCGTCACCGGCGTCTTGAACGGATGATCGCTTTCCTCGCGCCAGCCGGGCAGCAGCCGGTCGACGCCGATCGGATCGACGACAGCGCCGGACAGGATATGGGCACCCACCTCTCCGCCCTTTTCCAGCACAACGACGGAGAGGTCCGGGTTGAGCTGCTTCAGACGGATCGCGGCGGCAAGGCCGGCGGGACCGGCGCCGACGATCACCACGTCGAATTCCATGCTCTCGCGTTCGATTTCGCTCATCGGCCCCTCACTG
>RXJA01000414.1 GCA_003963455.1 Hyphomicrobiales bacterium | reverse complement strand
ATCACGGCCGGCCACGCAGTGTTAGAAACAGTGATCGGCTTCATGGGCATCGCCTGGAACGAGAAGGGCCTGATCCGGCTCTGCCTGCCCGAACGCAGCCGCGAGGCGATCGAGCGCCGGCTGTCCCGCCACCAAGGCGTTTCGAACGCGACCGGACAGCCGCAATGGGTGGTCGAGCTGATCGCCTCGATCAAGGCGTACGCGGCCGGCGAGGATGTCGATTTCTCCGATGTGCCGGTCGACCTCGACGGCGTCGACGACTTCCGCCTCGCCATCTACGACGCGGCGCGCAAGCTCGGCTTCGGCGAGACCACCACCTATGGCGAGCTGGCCAGGCGCGCCGGCCATGCCGGGCTTGCCCGCGAGACAGGCGCGGCGCTCGGCGCCAATCCGGTGCCGCTGGTCATTCCATGCCACCGCATCCTGGCGGCCGGCGGCAAGATCGGCGGCTTCTCGGCGCCGGGCGGCTCGGCCACCAAGGAAAAGATGCTGGCCATGGAAGGCGTGCGCGTCGGCCCGCCGCCAGCCGCGCAGGCCTCGTTCGGGTTCTGAAGAGACCCAACAGGAGTGTAAAACGCTCCAGCGTGTGTTGAGATTCAGGTCAGGCCGAGTCGAGAGCAGTGGTGTACGAGAACCGGAGCGGAGCGTACTTTTGGGTACGTGAGCACCGGAAGCGCAGGATACCGCAGCTCGCAGGCCGGCATCACCTGAATATCAGCACACGCTAGTGCCGGCGGGGGAAAAACCGCCGCCGGAAATGGTCGAAATCCGGACGCTTGCAGACATAGACCGCGCAGGATTTGGTGTCGGCGCTCGGCACATAGGCGCGCGACCTCACCTCGCCCGCGTTGCAGAAGCGCTCATCGCGCACATAGCGGTCGTAGAGCGGCAGCCCCGGCACACGCGTCGACTGGTAGCGCAGGATGACGGCGCCCTGTCTGGCGATCGTCGCCTGCACCCGCTCGCAGCTCATGCGCGTCGGATCGTAGCGCGACACCGCCTGCGCCTGGGCGGCCACCAGCAGCAGGCAGGCCGCAAGCAGAATGGTCTTCATGGTTCCTCTCCTAAGCAATCCGGGAAAAGTGCGTAGCAGTTAAGTCCGGCGCCCTCGCCGTAACCTTGCGTCCGGAATTGCGCCAAGCAAACGCTTGGAGCGGTTCGAGGTTTCCGTCAAACGGCGAACCGCTGGCGAAACAGCGAGCATCTCATCCCTCCACAACGCGGGGCCGCTGTCAAAACTTCCATGCGCCGCTTCCATTCCCTTGATGCGGACCAGCCGGGCAAGCGAACCATCTTGTTTTCCTGCTCAAACTATCCTATATCCGCAGCATTGAATTTGGCCGATCGATCGGGCCGCGATCTTCGCGTTTGCTGACGTCTATCTCCAAAGTTTCGATACCGCCGGCTGGGCGTTGGTCCGGTCAAACAAAAGCAAATGTGAAGGGCATTCTATATGGCAACTGGTACGGTCAAGTGGTTCAACGCCACTAAGGGCTACGGCTTCATCCAGCCTGACAATGGCGGCGCGGACGTTTTCGTCCACATCTCCGCTGTCGAGCGCGCTGGCATGACCAGCCTGGCTGAAGGCCAGAAAATCAACTTCGAGATCGAGCAGGACCGCCGCACCGGCAAGTCCGCCGCTGGGTCTCTGAGCAAGGCAGCCTGATTTGGCGATAGCGCGCGCCGGACGAAGGTTCGGGGCGCGCGGCAAGTCACGGATGTACTGACGGTCGCGCGAGAAGCGCGCCGGAGCGAAAAGACCCGAAAAGCTGGAACAGCGGATAGCTGCCAGCCCGGACCAGACGCTCCCGATCAGGCTACCGGCATAGGAAGGCGGGCATTGCCCGCCTTTTTTGTTGTCTGGGTTTTGGCGAGCTACTGTCTGAGTCTAATGGTCCCACCGGTGGTACTTTTGGCCCAGCGTGTGCTCCCGTTGGCCTATGACCAAACTCGAACAGATCGAAAAATCCGTCGCCGAACTCAGCCCTGAGGAATTGAAGGCATTTGCCGCTTGGTTCGAGGCTCTTCAGGCTGATTTATGGGATAAGCAAATCGAGGCCGACGCGAAGGCGGGTCGGCTGGACAAGCTGGTTGCGGAAGCACGCGCCGAAATAGCTGCCGGCAAACTGCGTGATCTGTGAAGCTGTTGGGCAAAATACAGTTCTTTGCCAAAGGCCGTCCGCCATACGGCCGACAAGAGCTTCACTTTGATGAAGACCAATCCGCGGCATCCGTCCCTCCATTTCAAAAGGTGGGAGAGCTTTGGTCGGCGAGGATAGACGACAATCATCGGGCCTTGGCCCTCGAAAGCGCTGATGGCCTTGACTGGATTTGGATCGGCAGCCATGCCGAATACGATCGTCTTATCAAATAGCCAACATTCAGCGGCTGCAAAATACTCGCGGCTTAGGAACAGACTACCCCACCCACTCGATCGGCACATGTCCCTCGTCGGCTTCCACGCGCTTTAACCACTCCACGACGGCCGGATAGGCGTCGAGCTGAAAGCCGCCCATCCCGGCGGTATGGGTATAGGCGTATAAAGCAATGTCGGCGACGCTATAGGCGTTGCCGGCGAAGAATTCATTCCGCTCCAGATACTTGTTCATCACGCCCAGCGCCTTGTTGCCGCGCTCCAGCGTCTGCGCCAATCGTTCCGGCGTCGCGTCTTTCGCCCGCTCCGGAAAGGTCAGCAGCGCCTTGCGCACCGCGATATAGGGCTCGTGGCTGTATTGTTCGAAGAACAGCCATTGGTAAGCCAGCGCGCGTTCGTATCTGTCGGCCGGAAGGAAGCGCGTGCCTTCGGCAAGATAGAGCAGGATGGCGTTGCTCTCGGCGATGCGCCTGCCGTCGTCGAGCTCGAGCATCGGCACCATCGCGTTCGGATTCTTGGCAACGTAGTCGGGCCTGCGCGTCTCGCCGGTATGCGAGCTCACTTCGACCCGGGCGAAGGGAATGCCGAGCTTGGCCATCAACAGCCGCGGCTTGTAGCAATTGCCGCTGTCGGCCATGTCGTAAAGGATCATGCCTCTTGCCCTCTCCTCGTCTCGCCAGAAGGCTCTAACGCGCGGGTCGTGTCTCATCCAGTGATTTGTTTTTGAGAAAAACCATCAGCGGCGCTGATGCGTCTTCCGGACCAAGCATCTCAGCGGCGCTGATGCGTCTTTTCGGATCAAGCATCTCAGCGGCGCTGATGCGTCTTTTCGGATCAAGCATCAACGATGCTGATGCGTCTTTTCGGATCAAGCATCAGCGATGCTGATGCAGGGGCACGACCTTGTTGCCGGCGTCGAGCAGGGCATCCACGGAAAGCGGCTCTTCCTTGAAGACGGTGCCGGCAAGCGCCGGGCGGGCCAGGTAAAAACCCTGCAGCAGGTCGACGCCGCCCTCGAGCGCGACGCGCAGATGCTGAGCGTGTTCTATGCCTTCGACCAGCACCTTGGCGCCGCGCTCATGCAGCATCCCCACCAACGGCCGGAAGAAGCGCTCGGCGGCGACGTGGCGGCAGAGCTCGGCAAACCAGGCGCCGTCGATCTTGACGATATCGGGCGCAAGCAGGTTGATGCGAGCCTCGGTCGAATGTCCCGTGCCGAAATCGTCGATGGCGATACGGATGCCATCGCGCCGCATCTCGCGCACCAGGCTGGCAAGGACGCGATCGTCGGCCGCCTGTTCGGTGATCTCGCAGACCAGCAGGCCCGGTTCCAGCTCGAAATCGCCCAGATGCCTGGTCATCAGCCGGATCTCTGCCAGCGCCCGCCCGAGATGGTCGTTGATCATCGGATTGTAGTTGAAGAACAGCGTCAGCCCCTCGAGGCCGATGTTGCGGTAATTGCCGAGATGCAGCATCCGGCACATCGTTTCGACAAACAGCCGGTCGGATGCCGGAATGCCGCCGAAGAAGATCGACGGCGCCACCGGCTCGGCGACGCGGCGCGGCTCGATCAGCCCCTCGACGGCGACCGCCCTGAGCGCCCTGCCCTCCGGCGCGAAGATCGGCTGATAGGCGCTCCACAGCCGGAATTCGCCGTAGATGCCGAACTGAAGGCCGATCTCGTCGGCGAAGATCGCCTTGGCGACATCGCGCCGCCTCTCACGCTTTTCGTTCATGGCGCGACCTTGCGCCCGAATGCCCTTGCCGGCCGCGCCCGCGATGCCGGAGCCGCCGGGCTTGCGGCGGCCGATGCCTTGCTTTCCTCGTCCGCGGGCTGTTGCGCGCCCTTGCCGAAGACGCGAAAGCTGGTGGGGGCAAGTTCGGGCCGGGCAAGCACATAGCCCTGCACCATCGAGGCGCCGGACCTCTCGGCGAGCTCCAACTGCCAGCTTTCCTCGATGCCTTCGAAGACGGTATGGATGCCTTGGGCCTCGAAGCCCTGAACCATTGTCGTCAGCAACGCGAAGCCGGCGCCGGTCTCCATCAGGTGGGTGATCCAATGCGCATCGAACTTGACGATGTCGGGCTTCAGTTCCTTGATCCGGTGGATGTCGGATTCATCGGCGCCATAGTCGTCCACCGCGATGCGGAAGCCGTTGGCCCTCAGCGCCTCGACAAACTCGTAGAGCGTTTCCTGCGATGCCGATTTCTGCTCGGTGACCTCGCAGACGATGCGGCGCGGATCGATGCCGGCTTCATGCAGCACCAGCCGCATGTCGCGCAGCGCCTTGTCGGCGATGCCGCGATCGGTGAACACCGACGGGTCGAAATTGATGAAGATGGACGCCTCTTCCGGCAGGCAGGCGCCGGCATTCAGAAGATGCAGCGTGCGCGTCAGCGCCTCGATATGCAGGCGGTCGGCTGCCGGGCAGGTGCCGAAGAAGCTTACCGGCGACTGTGGCTCGCCGTCGCGGAACGGCCGGATCAGCCCCTCGAAGGCGACGACCGAAAGCTTGCCCTCCTTGAAGGCGAAAATCGGCTGGAACGCGCTCTGCAGCGTATAGATGCCCCAGACACCGGTCGAGGTGCCGTCGTCATGACGGATGATGTGGGCGAGCCCGATACTGCGCGACAAAGCTTCCTCGTTCCGCGCGACTGGCGCAATTCGATCCGCGATCCTGCCAGCCAAGGGTTTACCGGCCGTTGATGAATTTAGCGTTGCCGCTCTCACGCAGGCTGACTTTGGTCACGCCTCCTTGACCCCTGGCTCATCGCACAATGCTTGCGCTTGCCGCCGTGATGCGACATGAGAGGCGCCGCGGCCGCTCCTGGCCGCTTTCCTAGGAGACATCTTGTCATGGCCTTTCTCGCCGACGCCCTTTCCCGCGTTAAGCCTTCCGCGACCATCGCGGTGACGCAGAAAGCGCGCGAGCTGAAAAATGCCGGCCGTGA
>RXJA01000328.1 GCA_003963455.1 Hyphomicrobiales bacterium | reverse complement strand
GGGCTCGGCGGTCGCCGACTGCATGAAGCCGGACCGCATCATCGTCGGCACCTCCAGCGAGGACACCGAGATGGTGATGCGCGAGCTCTACGCGCCGTTCAACCGCAACCACGAGAAGATGATCGTGATGGACGTGCGCAGCGCCGAATTCACAAAATACGCCGCCAATTGCATGCTGGCGACCAAGATCAGCTTCATGAACGAGATGGCCAATCTCGCCGAGCAGCTGGGCGCCGACATCGAGGAGGTGCGCAAGGGCATCGGCTCGGATCCGCGCATCGGCTACCACTTCATCTATCCCGGCCTCGGCTATGGCGGCTCGTGCTTCCCCAAGGACGTGCGCGCGCTGATCAAGACCGCCGAGGGGGTCAAGTTCGACGCCAAGCTGCTGCGCGCCGTCGAGGAGCGCAACAATGCGCAGAAGTCGATCCTGTTCGACAAGGTCAACCACTATTTCAAGGGCGCGCTGAAGGGCAAGACCTTCGCCGTCTGGGGGCTGGCCTTCAAGCCCAACACCGACGACATGCGCGAGGCGCCGTCGCGCACGCTGATGGAGGCGCTGTGGGCGGCCGGCGCCAAGGTGCAGGCCTACGATCCCGAGGCGATGCAGGAGTGCCAGGCGATCTACGGCCTGCGCGACGATCTCTTGCTCTGCGGCACCAAGGAAGCGGCGCTGCGCGGCGCCGACGCGCTGTTGATCTGCACCGAATGGAAGAGTTTTCGCGCGCCCTCCTTCGATGCGCTGAAGGATGCGCTGACCACGCCCGTCATCTTCGATGGCCGCAATCTCTACGATCCCAAGGTCATCGCGCGCTACGGCATCGAATACTTCTCGATCGGCAGGATGGCGGCATGAGGGGAATCTCGGACCGGGAAAACCCGAATCGCCTCGGCGAACGACAACGAGGCCGACAATGACGATGCGCGTTCCGGGGATGTATGTATCAGTAAAAGGGTCGATCTGATGGTGCTCGACGTTCGGCCCGAACAAATCGCCAACGAACATTTCGATCTCGTCGTCATCGGATCCGGCTTCGGGTCGTCCTTCTTCCTGCACGAATACCTGAAGCGGCGCAAAGCCCGCGTCCTGGTGCTCGAATGGGGCCGCCACAACACGCATGAGTGGCAGCTCAGCCAGAACGCCAACACCGACATTGACGACGAAAGCACCTACAAGACCGACAATGCCGATAAGCCGTGGAATTACACGATTGGTCTTGGCGGCGGCACCAATTGCTGGTTCGCGCAGACGCCGCGTTTCCACCCCAACGACTTCAGGCTGAAGAGCACCTACGGCGTCGGCAATGACTGGCCGATCGGCTACGACGAGCTTGAGCCGTTCTATGGCGATGCCGAGGAGGTCATGTCGATCTCCGGCGATCCGGACATGGCGCGGATGCTGCCGCGCTCGCGGCCGTTCCCGCAGCCGCCGCATCGCATGTCGACGCCCGACCGCATGATGAAGGCGGCGCAGCCGGATCAGCATTTCGTCATGCCGACCGCCCGGGCGCGTGTGGCGACGTCGCAACGCGCCTCGTGCTGCGCCAATCTCAGATGCTGGCTGTGTCCGGCCGACGCCAAGTTCACCGTCAATAACGGTCTGATGCATGTCTACCAGCATCCGGACATCTCGGTCTGCCTCGGTGCCGAGGTGCGCCGGTTCGACCATGCCGGCGGCGCCGTCCGCTCCGTCACTTTCATGCAGGCGGGCAAGGAATATTCGGTCAGCGGCGATCTCTTCGTGCTCGGCGCCAATGCCATACAGAGCCCGGCGATCATGCTGCGTTCGGGACTTGGCGGCGAGTTCGTCGGACTGGGCCTGCACGAATCCTACGGCTGGAACTACGAGGCCTATCTCGGCGGCGTCGACAATTTCGACGGCTCGACCATCACCACCGGCCTGAATTTCGGCCTTTATGACGGGCCGCACCGGGCCGAGCATGCGGCGGCGCTCGTCTATTTCGAGAATCGCTGGCAGCACGGCATGCGCGCCGAGAAGGGCAAGCTGCGGCAGGTGCTGCCGCTGGTCATCGTCACCGAGAACCTGCTCGACCCGGAAAATCGCGTCGTGCTCGATGCGGACGACAATGCCTTCGTGACCTTCAAGGGCGCCTCCGACTACGCGATCAAGGGCATGGAGAAAGCGCTGGAAAGACTGCCGGAACTGCTCAAGCCGCTGCCGGTCGAGCAGATTTTCGATCGCGGCATAAGGCCGACCGAATCGCATGTGCAGGGCACGCTGCGCATGGGCACCGGCCCGGCCGACTCCGTGGTCGACCGCGACATGATCCACCACCAGCTCAGGAACCTCGTGGTCGTCGGAACCAGCACCTATCCGAGCTGTTCCTGCGCCAATCCAAGCCTGACCGCGGCTGCCTTGTCCTTGCGGGCGGCGGGCAAGCTGGCGGCATGAGGGAGGGGTCGATGAAGATTACGCGCCGCACCGCACTGGCCATCGTCGCCGGCGGCATTGCCTCCACCGGCATCGCGGCCGCGGCCGTCTCGTCCTTCTCGGACGAGGACCTGGTTCGCGTCACGCTGGAAAAATATTTCGGCCCGCTCAACATGCGCATCGAGCACCTGCAGCAATTCGTGCTCGAATTCCAGAACCGCAATCCCTGGAAGTTCCCGAGCGACAAGGTGGCGGACGTTGTGACGCTGGCGGAAACGGTGAAGCTCGGCAAGGCGCGCGCGCTGCTGCCTCAGGACAAACGGCGCGACCTCCGCCATTTCGACCGCTGGGTTATCGCCGAGTTCCACATGCTGACCGATTATGCATGGCGCAGTTCGCCCGACGATCCGATCCGCTTCACCGGCTGGCATCCATGCACGAATCCGTTCGCCAATCTGGAGCAGCAGAATGCGTAAGGCAGGCGGAACAGAAGCTCTTTGTTTTCACGGAACTCCGGACGGAAGGCTATGGCGAAGTCGCCGAACCCGACCGTCTCACATTCTTCCTGGAATTGCTCTGGCATGAGGTCATCAATGGCTGCACCGCGCAAACCGACGGTCACCGTCATCGTTCCCACCTTCAACCGCGAGAAGTTCCTGCCCGAAGCCATCGACAGCCTGCTGCGGCAGACTGTGGCGCCGGATCAGATACTCATCGTGGACGACGGCTCGACGGACAACACCGGCGCGGTGGCGGCCTCTTTCCCCGCGCCGGTCGAATATTACCGCAAGGAGAATGGCGGCAAGTCCACGGCGCTGAATTTCGCCCTGAAGCAATGCACGGGGGATTTCGTCTGGATATTCGACGACGATGATGTTGCTCATCCGACCGCGCTCGAGCGGTTCTTGGCCGCGTTCGAGCGGGAGCCGGCCGCCGACTTCGCTTTCGGCGAATATGCGCGGTTCCAGCGCTCCTCCCAGATCGGGGAGCGCGATTACCAGATCGTCGCCTTCGGCCATGTCAGCCAGGATAATTTCTTCCCGTCGCATCTCGAATATTGCCACGTCCACCAGCCGGGTCTCCTGGTACGCCGCAAATGCTACGACGAGGTAGGCGGCTTCAACGAAACCCTGGTCCGCTCGCAGGACTACGAGATGATGCTGAGGCTCGCGCGCCGGTTCAAGGCCGTGAGGGTTGACGGCCTCATGTTCTTCCAGCGCCAGCACGACATGGTTCGCGGCAGCACCAAGGTGGTGATTTCCTACACAGACCGGATTAAGGCCTGGGGCTCCTACGACCGGGTGATCATGGAAGAGGTCTACAAGTCGGTCGATCTGCATGAATATCTCGACCGCTCCGAGCAGGCCTTGCCGAAGACGGCCGATCTCGAGATGCAGGCGCTGCTGCAGCGTTCGAGCATCATGGCGAGGAAAGGCCTGTGGCACCACGCGGCCGAAGACATCCGCCGCTACGCCCTGCTCGCCGAGCGAGCCGGAAAGACGTCGCTCAGCGACAAGGAACGCGCCATCGTGCGGCGCACCTTCGAAGCCTATGACACGGGCCTGGCCTCCGCCCCGGCCGACGAATTCGTGACGGCGGTGAAGGGATGGAAGTCGGGAGCCCTGAAGACCGATATCGTCAGGGAATACATGCACTCCTTCCCGCATTTCCTCGCCCGCGATTTGAAGGCGGGAAAGCTCGTCCCGGCATCGAAGCTCTTGCGGGAATACTCGACGCTGTCTCTTTCCGGCTCGGTCAGTCGTCTCTGCCGGGCAATGACGTCGAAGCTTCCATTGCCGCGCGGCGCAAGCTGACGGCCTGCAATTGAGCGCCGGATTGCCGGACAACGCTGGACAGAATTAGGAGCCGACCGATGAAAGTGCTTTTTGCCAGCGGCAACGGATATATTCCCGAGTTCACCGGCGGCGTGCAATCCAACACCCACCATCTGGTCGAACAACTGATCGAGCACGGCCATCAGGCTTCTGTCCTTGCCTCGCTGTTCGGTGACGGCATGTTCGGTTTCAAGGCGCGCGCCAAGATGAAGCTGCTGCGGCAGCCTGCGGTCGTCGACAATTTTCCCGGCTATCCGGTGATGCGCGCCTGGTTCCCCTGGGAGGCGGCCGGTTTCGCCGTCGGGAAAACGAGACCCGACGTCGCCGTCGTGCAGTGCCACAAGTCCGTCCTGCTCGGAAAGGCGCTTCTGGCCGAGGGCGTGCCGCTGGTCGTCTATCTTCACAACGTGGAATTCCATGAGCTCGCCGGCGATCCGCGCGAGCTCGGTTCGGCTTTGTACATCGCCAATTCGGAATTCACCGCGCGCACCTACAAGGAAAAATTCGGCATCGATTCCATCGTGCTTCCGCCGACCATCAACGATGCCCTCTATTGCACGCGCACCACCGGCGAATTCGTCACCATGATCAATCCTTACGAGGAAAAGGGTTTCGATCTGGCGGTGAGGATTGCGGCCGCCTGCCCGGAGATCCCGTTCCTGTTCGTCGAAAGCTGGAAGCTGGACGACGACCATCGCGCCCGTGTCGAGAAGACCATCGCGCCGCTCTCGAACGTCACGCTGGAGAACCGCACCAACGACATGAAGACGGTCTATGGCCGCACCAAAATCCTGCTTGCCCCGAGCAAGTGGGAGGAAGCCTGGGGCCGCGTCGCGTCAGAGGCGCATTGCAGCGGTATTCCTGTCGTCGGCTCGCGGCGCGGCGGTCTGCCCGAGGCCATCGGCCCCGGCGGCGTGGTGCTTGACTACGACGCTCCGCTCGCCGACTGGGCTTCGGCTGTCAAGCGCCTGTGGAGCGACCGCCAGGAATACGAACGGCTGTCGGCGGCGGCTCTGACCTTCTCCAAACGCCCGGAGCTCGATCCCTCGCGGCAGCTGGTTGTGTTTCTCGACCTTCTCGAAAGGGCAGCCCGGCAGGGCGTCCGGCGCGCCGCGTGATTTTCCTTGACCAAGCGCTCTATGCCGGGCGCTTCACCCGGTTCTTCAGCGCTTCGTAGCCGCGTTCGCCAAGCAGCGCCCGTGCCGTCGCCTTGACGGCCTGCTTTCGCCCATCGAGCAAATTGGTCTGCCGTAGCCGCGCCGGAAGGTTGCGCGCCGCCTGCTGCAGCGCCGGCAGCGACAGCGGGTCGGGCAGGCTCACAATGTTGGTTTCGACGCACAGCACCGGCTTGCCGGAGAGCTTGGCGATCTTCTGCGCCTGCTCGTGTTCGCTTTCGATGAACAGGATGGCGTCCGACTTGCGGTAGAACTCGGCCTTGAAGCTGCCATGGGCGCCGAGCCGCTGCCGTTCGGCCTTGTTCGGCAGGTCCAGCATGATGAGATGGTCGTATCTGATGTTTTGGCCGGCGAGCCATGCCTCGGTCAGCTTGCGGTATTTTTCCAGGCGGCTCGTCACCAGCCAGCCGATCTTGCGGGTCGGCGCGAGCAGCGGCCGCGCCCCGGCGAGGAATTTCTCATAGGCCGGTCCGTCGTCGTTTTCCTCCTCGGTCGGGTCGAGGCAAAGCACGCCGTCAATGTCGACGCAGCACTGCTCGAGGAACATGTGGTGCATGAAATTCCACTGGAACATTCTAGGATGCGGCACGGCCTCGAAGACCATGTCGGTTTCCTCATGCTGCAGCGACAGCCCGAAGACGGCGGCGAAGATGAAATCCCCTTCGATGCCGCTGGCGACGATTTTCTCGCGCGCGTCGCGCATCGCGGTGCCGCCGATGATGCTGTCGTCGATCACCAGGATCTTGCGCATCTCGCAGGCCTGCCGGTCGAGGCCCGCCCAGCGCTTCGTGATCCCGGACGTATAGATCCTGCCGGCCAGAAAACTGTCGAGGTCGGTCATCGGGATGTTCGCGATCAGGCTGACCATGGTGCCGGCGAGGATGCCGCTTCTCGGCACGCCGACAACCAGGTCGATGTCGCGCGGCAATCGGTGCAGGTTGCGCACGATCGCGTCGTTCATGTCTGAAATCGATCGGTAGTTCATGCGCTTATTCCTGTCCTGAAGTCAGCGTGTGGCGCGGGCTCATTTCGCCTCGCTGGGCGCCGCGAGGAACCCTCGTGCCGGGATAAGCCGCAATGCCTCGCGAAGCGCTTCGCGGCCGGTGCCGAAGGCAAGCGCGGCAAGAATGGTGGCGGCATAGGAGAGCGCCGCGCCCGCGGCCAGCGCCACGACGGGCGGCGCCTGCAGCATCGGTTTGACGAGCCAGACCACGCCGAACGCCAGATGCGCGCCGAGCACGAAGGGCATTGCAGCGTGAAGCACATGGCTGGCCCTGAGCGGTCCGCTCTTGCCGACATAGAGCCACAGGAAAGGCGTGCGCATATACTCACTGATTGCGTAGGCGACCGCGACGCCGAGCGCGCCGTAGGGAAGGCCGATGGCGAAGGCCAGGACCGAGGTGACGGCGGTGACGATGCCCCAGCGCATGAAGTCGCCGGAACGGCCCTGGCTTACGAACAACCATCCTGCGGGGTTGTTGAGCGGCTGCAGCAGTCCGGCGAAACCCAGCGCCAGGAAGATCGGCGCGCTTCCGCGCCATTGCTCGCCAAGCACGAAGGGAATGAGCATGTCCGACATGGCGGTGGCGAAGGCGACACCGGGAAGCGCGACGAGGAGGATCAGCGGCATGACGCGCAGATAGGCGCTGCGGTAGCGGTCCGGCTCGTCCTTCAGCCGCGACAGCGCCGGCACCATCACCTTCGCCAGCGGGTTGGTGATCTGGCTGAGCGGGAAGAGCAGCAGCTTGTAGGCGCGATCATAGAGGCCGAGCTGGGTCTCGCCCCAGTATTTACCGATCAGCACATTGTCGAGGTTGCGGGCGAAGAAATTGGCGAAGTTGAAGCCGGTGATGCCGGCGCCGAAATTGATCAGCGCGCCGATGCCGTCTACTTTGCGCGGCAGGCTGGGGCGCCAGCGCGAAAAATACCAGTAGCACAGCGTCGGCAGCACGGCGCTTGCCAGCGTTCCGGCGAAAAGCGCCCAGTAGGAGCGATCGACGAGAGTCCAGGCAATAGAGACCGCGACGCCCACCACGGCGCTGGCGATGTCGATCATGGCTAGTCGCGTGAACTCCATGCGACGCGTCAGCAGGGCCACGTGCTGCGCCCCCAGGCCATAGGCTAGGATCTGCAGGCCGAAGGCAGCGACAAGGCCGGTCACGCGCGGCTCGCCATAGAAGGCGGCGACCAGTGGCGCCGAGCCCGCAAGCAGGCAGGCCAGTACCGCGCTCACGGCCACATTGACCCAGAACAGGTAGTTGATCTCCTCGTTGCGGATGCCGGTCTTCTGGATCGTTGCCTGGGTCAGGCCGAAATCCTGGAACAGGGCGATGAAGGCTAGAACCGGCGCGGACATTGCGACGACGCCGAAATCCTGCGGCGACAAAAGCCGCGACAGCACGATGACGGAGATGATCTGCGTCGCCACCCGCACGCCTTGCGCGATCGCGGTGACGACCGCGCCGCGTCCGACCGATTTGCGCAGGGAGCCCTCAGGCGGATCGAATGCACTGGTTTCCAAATTCAGGATCCCTGATCTTGCGACCGGTCCGACATCGTCGCGACCGGCGCCCGCCGCCATGCGTAAGCTACCGCAAGATGTTTTTGCAGTGCAACAAGAAATGTGGGGATGTTTGCTACGCCGCACCAAAATTGTTGCGATGCAGCAAAAGCTGTACTAGCATCCCCGATGGGTGGGCCCAACAGCGGGCGAGTTTCATGCTGCATGTCTTGTACCTTGTGCATGACGTATCCGACCCGGCGGTTCGCCGGAGGGTTCAGATGCTCAAGGCGGGCGGTGCCAAGGTCACCTTGGCGGGCTTCCGCCGCACCACCAGTCCGGTCGCCGAGATCGAGGGTATCGAGCCTGTCGATCTTGGCGCGACGCGCGACGGCCGATTCGCGCAGCGCCTCGGCGCGGTCGCCAGGGCAGCCGTGTCGATCGGCGCGAAGCTGGGCGCCATGCCCAGGCCCGAGCTCATCATCGCGCGCAACCTTGAAATGCTGGCGCTGGCCCGACGAGCCAATGTCGCGTTCGGCGCGAGCGTGCCGATCGTCTATGAATGCCTCGATATCCATCGCCTCGTGCTGCGCGACGATTTTGTCGGCAGGACGCTGCGCGGCGCCGAGCGTCATCTCGCCCGCGACGTGAAGCTTCTGGTGACGAGTTCTCCCGCCTTCATCGCCAATTATTTCGAGCCGTTCGGGCAGATCGGCGCGCCTGTCGAGCTGATCGAGAACAAATATTTCGAGACCGCGCCGGTTGTCGCCGCGCATTTCGAGGATGGTCCAGCGCCGCCGCCCTGGCGAATCGGCTGGTTCGGCGCGCTGCGCTGCCGCCGCTCGCTCGAGCTGCTGGCCGATTTCACCCGCCGGCAGGCAGGGCGCTTCGAAGTCGTCCTCAGAGGTCGTCCGGCGCTGTCCGAATTTGCGGACTTTCATGGCTTCGTCGAGGCCGAGCCCTGGCTTTCGTTCCGTGGGCCTTACCGCAATCCGGAGGACATGGCGGCGATCTACCGCGAGGTGCATTTTTCCTGGGCGATCGATTTCTTCGAAGCCGGCCAGAATTCCGAATGGCTGCTTCCCAACCGTCTCTACGAAGGCTGCCGCTTCGGCGCAGTGCCGATCTCGATGGCGGACACCGAAACGGGCAGGTTCCTGAAACAGCAGGACATCGGCGTGCGCCTGTCCGAAGCCTCGCCCGAAGGGATCGAGGCGATGCTGAGCGGGATGGACCAGGACAGATATCGCGGCCTGAAGTCGCGGGTGTTGGCGCGCAACCCCCGGACCTGGAGCTACGACCGCAGCGATTGCGCGGCCTTCGTCGACAAGCTGCGCGGCCTCGCCGCAGGGTCTTCAACTTTCGCCATGGAGGCGGCGGCGTGATGGCGCGGCAGGACGAGCAAGAAACGATGAAGCGGACCAACGCATCGATCCTCATCGTCATTCCCTGCCTCAACGAGGCGGCCCATATCGGCGGCCTGCTCGACCAGTTGCGGCCAGCGGCGGCACGGCTCGGCGGCCGCATCGTCGTCGCCGACGGCGGCAGCACCGACGGCACGCAAGCCATCGTCGAAAAGATCGTGGCGAAGGATCCTCGGGTCATCCTGCTCGCCAATCCGAAGCGTCTGCAGAGCGCCGCGATCAATCTCGCGGTGGCGGCCCTTGGCGATGGCGCCGACTACCTTATCCGCATCGACGCGCATGGCGGCTATCCGGACGATTTCTGCGACCAGCTGGTCGAGGAAGCGCTTGCCACTGGCGCCGATTCGGTCGTGGTTTCGATGCTGACCGCCGGCACAGGCGCCGTGCAGAAGGCGGTCGCTGCGGCGCAGAATTCCAAACTCGGCACCGGCGGCTCGAAGCACCGGCACATGTCCGCGGGCGAATGGGTCGACCACGGCCACCACGCGCTGATGCGCGTCGCCGCCTTCAAGCATGTTGGCGGCTACGACGAGAGCTTCAGCCACAACGAGGATGCCGAACTCGACTACAGGCTGCGCGAGGCTGGCCACCGCATCTGGATGAGCGGCAGGACGCACATGATCTACTATCCGCGCTCGACGCTGAAGGGGCTCTATTTCCAGTATGTCGGTTATGGCCGCGGCCGCGCCAGGAACGTGCTGAAGCACCGCATGGTGCCGAAGCTGCGGCAGATGATCCCGCTCTTGGTGGCGCCCGTGGTGCTGCTGGCCCTGCTCTCCTTCGTCCACTGGCTGGCTGCCGTGCCCTTCCTGCTTTGGGCCGCGGTTTGCCTCGGTTACGGCCTTGTGACGGCGATACGCCAGCGCAATGCCAGCATAGCGCTGGCCGGCGTCTCGGCGATGGTCATGCATTTCGGCTGGTCCGCCGGCTTCTGGCAGCAGCTCTTGACGCCCCGCTCGCGGCGCGAGGTGGCGTGATGGCCGGCCGCTCGATCGACATCTGCATCTGCACATTCCGCCGGCCGGAACTGGCCGACACGCTGCGCTCCGTCGCCGCGCTGGAGAAGCCGGCGGGATTGGAGATCGGCATCGTCATCGCCGACAATGACGATGAGCCAAGCGCCCAGAAGCTCGTGAAGGCGCTTGCCGGGGAATTGAAGCTGCCGGTCCGCTACCGCCACGCGCCGGCGCGCAACATTTCGATCGCCCGCAATGCCTGCCTGGACGCCAGCGTGGCGGATTTCGTCGTTTTCATCGACGATGACGAGACGGCGTCACCGGGCTGGTTGGTCGAACTGATGGCGACGGCCGACGCCACGGGCGCCGCGGCGGTGCTCGGACCGGTGCGGGCGCATTATCGTCAGGACGCGCCGGCCTGGATGCAAAAGGGCGACTTCCATTCGACCTTGCCGGTCTGGGTGCGCGGCGAGATCCGCACAGGCTACACCTGCAACGTGCTGCTGAGGATGACAGATGCGAGCCTGCGCGGCCGTCGCTTCAGCCTGGCGCGCGGCCAGACCGGCGGCGAGGACACCGAGTTCTTCGACGCCATGGTCAAGGCCGGTGGCCGCATCGCCTTTGCGCCAAAAGCCTTTGTCGACGAGGTCGTGCCGCGCGCCAGGGCCGCGTTCGACTGGCTGCGCCGCCGTCGCTTCCGCTTCGGCCAGACGCATGGTCACCTGATCGGGCGCGGCACCGGCGGCATGCGCCGCGCCGGCCAGGTTGGGCTGGCTTCGGCCAAGGCCGCCTATTGCTTCGGCATGGCGGTTCTGACCGCGATCAGCCCGGTGCGGCGGAACCGCAGCGTGCTGCGCGGCATTATGCATGTCGGTGTCGTCAGCGGCTTGGTCGGCGTCCGCGAAATCCGCCAGTACGGCCTCACTTCGCCAGAGCAAGGGAACAAGCGTGCAGCCTGACGTCAGCTTCGTCATCGCCGCCTACAACGCGCAGGCCACTCTCGACCGCGCGATCGCCGGCGCGATCGCGCAACGCGGCGTGACCGTCGAAATCATCGTCGTCGACGACCGGTCGCGCGACGGCACCCTGGATGTGGCGCGCGCCTATCCGGAAGATATCGTCAGGGTGGTGGCGCTGCCCGCGAACCGCGGCCCCGGTGGCGCCAGGAACGCCGGGCTCGACCTCGCGCGCGGCCGTTGGGTGGCGGTGCTGGATTCCGACGACGCCGTGCATCCGGGCCGTATGGCGGCGATGATCGCGCGGGCGGAAGCGGCCGGCGCCGAGATCGCCGTCGACAATGTCCAGGTCGTGCGCGAGGACGGCACGCCCGACGACACCATGTTCCCGGCCGGATATCTCGAAGCTCTGCGCGAGATCTCGCTTGCCGACTACATCGCCGGCAATCTGGTCTTCGAATCGCGTTTCAATCTCGGCTATCTCAAGCCGATCTTCCTGCGGCGGTTCCTCGATGAGAACCGGCTGCGCTATGACGAGAAGTTGCGCATCGGCGAGGACTACATCCTCCTGGCCAGCGCGCTCGCCAGCGGCGGCCGCTGCGCGGTCGAGCCGACCGTCGGCTATGTCTACCACATCCGCTCCGGCTCGATCTCGCGCGTGCTCGAATTGCATCACGTCGAGGCGATGGCCAGGGCCGACGCCGCGTTCGCGGCGGCATATCCCATGGACAGCGGAGCCCAGGCGGCTTTCGCGAGGCGCGGCCGCAGCCTGCGCAAGGCGGCTTCGTTCCTGTCCCTGGTTCAGCACATCAAGGCGCGTGCGCCGCTCAAGGCGATAGGCACGGCGCTCAGGGATCCGGCCGCGGTCCGGCATATGTCGATGCCGATCGCGGTCCGGTTGAGAAGGGTTGCGGCGCAGTTTGCCGTGGGGACGGGGAGATGAAGCATGCGGGCAATTTGCATAGCCAGCGATAGGTAGAAGTCGTTTCTCTCAGAAGGAATATCAGATGCAGAAAGTCAGGAAGGCAGTCATCCCGGTGGCGGGACTCGGAACGCGGTTCCTGCCGGCGACCAAGTCGATGCCGAAGGAAATGCTGCCCGTCGTCGACAAGCCCGTCGTGCAATATGCCGTCGACGAGGCGTTCGAGGCCGGCATCGAGCACATCGTGTTCGTCACCGGCCGCAACAAGGCGGTCATCGAGGACTATTTCGACCTGCATCCCGAACTGATCGGCACACTGGAGCAGACCGGCAAGAAGGCGCAGCTCGAATCGCTGGAAAACCTGCTGCCCGTCGCCGGCGCCACCTCCTTCATCCGCCAGCAGTCGCCGCAGGGCCTCGGCCACGCCGTATGGTGCGCGCGCGACGTGATCGGCAACGAGCCCTTCGCGCTGCTGCTTCCCGACATGGTGTCCTTCGGCGCGCGAGGCTGCCTTGCCGAGACGGTCGATCTTTATCAGCGGACCGGCGGCAACGTCATCGCCGTCGAGCGCTGCGATCCGGCCGAAACCAGCAAATACGGCATTGTCGGCCGCGGCGACGAGGTCGGCTCCGGCTTCAAGGTCACGGGGATGGTCGAAAAGCCCGCGCCCGCCAACGCGCCGTCGAATTTCTACATCAACGGCCGCTATGTGCTGCAGCCGGAGATCTTCGCCCTGCTCGGCAACCAGCAGCGCGGCGCCGGCAACGAAATCCAGCTCACCGACGCCATGGTGCGCCTGGCTCAGAGCCAGCCCTTCTACGCCCAGCCTTTCGGCGGCCGCATGTTCGACTGCGGCTCCAAGGAAGGCTTCATCGAGGCCACCATCGCCTTTGCCCTGGCGCGCGACGACATGAAAGGCCCTGTCTTCGAGATGCTGCAGCAATTCCTCCGGTCGCATGAGCGCCGGGAAGTAGCCGCATAATGCCCATCTTTCGGGTGCATATGCGAACTCGCGATGGCGCGACAGCCACACAAGCGCCCGGGCCTTCCGGCCCGGCGCATCCTGGCAACGACGTTGCGCGGTCTTTTCTGGTCACGACGCCGATCTACCAAGGCCGATAGCGCCTGCAACCTGGAATTGGACCGAAGATGAACTATGCCAACTTCCCTCTCGACAAGAGGATACCGTTGCCTAGCGCCGATCCGGAAAAGGGTGAAGACTTCATCGATGTCGAGCGTCTGCTTGGCATGGCCGCCCGGCAGGCCAAGGTGGTGGCGGTCTGCGCCGTCATCGGCCTGTTCCTGGGCGTGATCTATCTGCAGACCACGCCCAAGCAATACACGTCGATCGCCAGCGTCCTGATCGACGAGGGCCTGAACAAGGTCGTCGACGACATCTCGGCGGCGTCGCAGACCATGCAGACCGACGCCTCGCTCCTCAGCCAGATCGAGATACTCTCCTCCGCGCGCCTGGCGTCGGTGGTGGTCGACAAGCTGAAGCTCGACCAGAATGAGGCCTTCATGAACCCGCCGCAATCGGCCTTGGCCAAGGGCATCGGCTTCCTGCGCGGCGTGGTCGGCTATTTCCGCAGCAGCTCGGCCGACCAGATCCCCGGCATGGAGAATGTCGACGAGGCGACGCGCCAGGCCATGATCAAGACGGCGACGCATGACTACGCCGTGCTGAAACTGCAGAGCGAAGTGCTGGCGCAGCGCAACGGCCGCAGCTACGTGATATCCATCGGCTACCAGGCGCCCGATCCTGGTCTGGCCACTGCCATCACCAAGGCCTATGCCGACGCCTATCTGGCCGACCAGCTCAACGCCAGCTTCGACGCCACCGAGCGCGCGGCCCTGTGGCTGCAGGGCAGGCTCACGGAATTGCGCGAAAGCTCTCAGCAGGCAGCGATGGCGGTCGAGAAGTTCAGGGCCGAACATGGATTGTCCGCCAACAGCGACGGCCAGCTGATGAGCGACAAGCAGCTTTCCGACCTCAACGCCCAGCTGATCGTGGCGCAGGCCGATACGGCGCGTGCCAGCGCGCGTTACCAGCAGTACAAGGCGATCGTCGACAGCGGCTCCGAAAGCGCGTTCAACGATTCGGCCGTCGGCGCCGACCAGCCGAGCAGCTCGGTCATCATCGCGCTCAAGACCCGCTATCTGGCCGTCGCCAAGCGCCTGCAGGACGTCGAGACCAATTTCGGCAAGGATCATCCGCAGGCGGTAGCGCTAGCCAAGGAAAAGGCCGATGTCTCGGCGCAGATCTTCGGCCAGTTGAAGCAGCTCACCGAAAGCTACCGCAACGATTTCGAAGTGGCGCAGGCGCGCGAGACGGCGCTGCGAGACAAGATCTCCACCGCCGCCGGCAAGAGCTCGATCGACAACCAGTCGCAGGTGAAACTGAAGGAGCTCGACCAGCAGGCGCAGGCGCTGACCACGCTCTACCAGACCTTCCTCAGCCGCTACGAGGAGGCCTCGCAGCAGCAGTCCTTCCCGGTCGGCAAGGTCCGCATCATTTCCGACGCGTCGACGCCGCTCGCGGCCTCCAGTCCGCGTACGATGCGCGTGCTGGCGCTGTCGCTGGTGCTTGGCCTGATGCTTGGCGCAGGCTTCGGGGGGCTCAACGAGTTCAACGAGCGCTTCTTCAGGACGGGCGATGACGTCCGCGACCGCGTCGGCCTGAAGTTCCTCGGCTATCTGCCGACGATCGGCGGCGGCAAGGCCAAGGAAGCCAGGGCCGACGACCTGCCGGCCGACGGCAAGGTGGCCAGCCTCTCCGCGGCCGAGAGGCGGGCGCGCATGCGCGTCAGCATCGACGCGCCGGCGTCGATGTTCGCCGAGACGCTGCGCAACGCCAAGATCGCGTTCGACGTCGTGATGGAGGACCGTGGCAGCCGGGTCATCGGCGTCATTTCGGTGCTGCCCGGCGAAGGCAAATCGACGGTGGCAGCGAACCTCGCCGGCTTGCTCGCCGCCAACGGCGCCAGGACCTTGCTGATCGACGGCGACCTGCGCAATCCGGGCCTGAGCCGCAGCCTCGGCATGGAGGCGGAACAGGGCCTGATGGAGGCGGTTGTCAATGGCCAGACCTGGCAATCGGTCGGCAAGGTCGACCGCCAGACCAAGCTCGCGATCATTCCGGCCGTGCTGCGCGGCCAGTTCTCGCACACCAGCGAGCTTCTGGGCTCGGCCGGCATGCGGCGCTTCATCGAGAACGCCAAGGAGACGTTCGAATACATCATCGTCGACCTGCCGCCGCTCGGGCCCGTCGTCGACGCCAAGGCCTTCGCGCCGATGGTCGACGGTTTCGTGCTGGTGACCGAATGGGGCCGCACGCCGCGCAACATGGTGCGCTCGATGCTGGAATCGGAACCCTACATCGCCAACAAGGTCATCGGCGCCGTGCTCAACAAGGTCGATCTTAAGAAGCTCGCGAAATACGGCTCGCTCGGCGGTTCGGAAAGGTTCTTCGACCGCTACTCGAGCTACTATCTGGAGAAGTCGGAAGCGCGCGCCAAGCAGGCCGCTTGACGCGTTGCCGCTAGTCTAATCTCGTGAGGACAGCAGCCGGCCGTATCTGCCGATGATCCTGAGCGCGGTCAGCCGTCCCGTTTGAAAGGCGCCGGTATCGATGTCGAGCCGGCGCCCGTCAAGCGTCGGAACGTCGACGATGGTGTGTCCGTGCACCACCCAGCGGTCGAGGCGGTGCGCCGCCTCGAAGAACTCCTCGCGGATGTTGAGGAGGTCGTTCTCGTCCTGCGCCTCCAGCGCGATGCCGGGCCGGATACCGGCATGCACGAAAACCCATTGGTCCGAGCAGACCATCGCCGGCAGCGTGCGCAGGAAGTCGACATGGCTGGCGGGAATGGCCTCGCGGATGCGAGCATCCGCCTGCTCGCTCGAGCCGTAGAGGCTTATCAGCCGGTCCGGATCGACGCCGTAGGAGAACAATGTCTCGCGCCCGCCATAGCCGAGCCAGGTCTCGCGCGAGAGATAGCCATCCAGATAGAGGAGCAGCGCGACCTCGTGGTTCCCCACTAGGCAGACGCGCAGAAAACCTTTCGGCGGCGGCGCCATCAGATGGTCGACTACGCGCCGCGACTGCGGCCCGCGGTCGATATAGTCGCCCAGCATGATGATGATCTTGCGGCCGCTGAACCGCTGCGCGTCGCGCTGGATCTTTGCTTCCAGCGCGCGCAGCTCGTCAAGGCAGCCATGCACATCGCCGATCGCGTAGACGACCGTGTCGCGCATATCCATGACGAGGCGCTCGCGTGGCGCGGGTCGAGGGCGTCTCGAACGTTGGAACAGGCTCACGGATTGAGGCTCGGATACTCGCACTGCTTTGCGCCTCGATACCATGCCGGATGCAAACAATTCCACACCGGCGCGTCTTCGCGCTTCCCGGAATTGCTCCGCCCGGGTGAAACGCGATCCGCGGGCAGTCGTGTCAGGCGGCCTTCAACCGGTAACGGAACAGCGTGTGGTCCAAGAGCAGCCGGATGCGCGGCTCGGCCTCCGTCGCGATCAGCCAGCTCACCGCGATCATGGCGGCGCCGACAACGGGAATGGCGGCCAGATAGGGCACGCCGGCGCGCGTCAGGACGCCGAGCATCGCCGCGCCGACGACATCATGGATGAGATAGAGCGGATAGGTCATCAGCCCGATCCGCCGCCAGCCGCGCC
This sequence comes from Hyphomicrobiales bacterium, assembly GCA_003963455.1. Lineage (GTDB taxonomy): Bacteria > Pseudomonadota > Alphaproteobacteria > Rhizobiales > Rhizobiaceae > Mesorhizobium. The sequence goes on along the minus strand of RXJA01000328.1, from coordinate 13,013 downwards.
AGGAAAGGTCGATGCGCAGCGACCACGCCATCAGCGCCATCGCCGCCAGGAAGATGACGATCGGCGCCGCATAAGACATGGCGGCTTCGACCTTGATGCTGTGCACCTCGACCGAGCTTGCGATCTGCAGTGCGCCGCCGAACAGGAACAGGGCCGTGAAGGCAAGGCGCGGCGGGGTTGCCGCCTTGAAGCGCATCAGCCAGATCAGCACGCCGACGGCGAAGAACGCGCCGTGATGCACAAGGGCCAACTGCAGCCAGCGGGTCTCGGCCAGATCGGTCCAGCCGAAAGCGAAATAGAGGCACCAGAACAGCGTGCTGGCGAGGCCGATGACGATGGCGACGGTCTCCATCAGGTCGAAGCGGCCGAGCCGCAGCAAGACCCAGACGATGGCGTAGAACGCGATCTCGATGCCGAGCGTCCAGTAGACGCTGTCCACCCATGGCTCGAAGGGCACGAACAGCCCGGTGCGGACAAGGCGGATCACGGCGTCGGTCGGCCAGGAGAGGCCCGCCATCAGCAGCACGATCGCGGAGATCGGCGCGCAGACCCAGACCGCCGGTACCAGCCGTCGGAAGCGTGCCTCGAAGAACCTCAGCGGCGTCGAGTTCTCGGCGCTGAAGGCGATGACGAAGCCGCTGATGACGAAGAACACCTGCACGCCGACCCAGCCGGAACCGGCAAAGGCCATTTCGGGATGGGGCGGGATGCCACCGGTGGCGCGCGCCGAAACGCCGTCGGGGAAAGCCCAGACCCAGAAGCCATAGTGATAGAACATCACCATGACGGCAGCCAGGAAACGCAGGATGTCGACACCGCCGAATGTCGTCTTGTGCTGAGCCATGCCGTGCCTTCGGTATGGCCCCCCGCGCAGACTCTAGGCGCTATTGCTGCATTGCACAACATGCGATTGCGCCGCGGGAGGATTTCGTTTTCCCGCGCGCGATCGCCGCAACCTATACCCCGATGCCGCGGCCGTTCAGCGCCGCCGTGATCTCGTCGAGGATCAAGGGGTCGTCGATGGTCGCCGGCATCGCCCATTTCTCCTTGTCGGCAATCTTCTGCATCGTGCCACGCAGGATCTTTCCGGAACGGGTCTTGGGCAGCCGCTTGATCGTCACCACGGTCTTGAAGGCGGCAACCGGGCCGATACGCTCGCGCACCAGCCTCACGACCTCGCTTTCGATCGCGCCGCTGTCGCGCGACACGCCGGCATTGAGCACCACGAAGCCGAGCGGCACCTGGCCCTTCATGGCATCGGCGATGCCGATGACGGCGCATTCGGCGACATCGGGGTGGGCGGCCAGCACCTCTTCCATGGCGCCGGTCGACAGGCGATGGCCGGCGACATTGATGATGTCGTCGGTGCGGGCCATGACATAGAGGTAGCCGTCCTCGTCCATCATACCGGCGTCGGCCGTCTTGTAGTAGCCGGGGAATTCCTCGAGGTAGGCCTGTTGGAAGCGACCATCGGCATTCCACAGCGTCGGCAGGCAGCCGGCAGGCAGCGGCAGCTTGACCACGACATTGCCGAGCGTGCCGCGCGGCACCTCGTGGCCGGCATCGTCGAGGATGCGGATATCGTAGCCCGGCATCGGCACGCCGGGCGAGCCGTATTTCACCGGCAACAGCCCGAGCCCGGCCGGATTGATCGTCATCGGCGAGCCGGTCTCGGTCTGCCACCAATGATCGACCACCGGCCGGTTGAGCTTCTGCTCCGCCCATTTGATGGTTTCGGGGTCGGCGCGCTCGCCGGCCAGGAACAGGATGCGGAACTTGGACAGGTCGTATTTCGGCACGAATTCGCCACTGGGGTCCTGGCCCTTGATGGCGCGGAACGCGGTCGGCGCGGTGAACAGCGCCACCACGCCATGCTCGGAGATCACCCGCCAATAGGTGCCGGCGTCCGGCGTGCCGATCGGCTTGCCTTCGAACAGCACGGTGGTGCAGCCATGCAAAAGCGGCCCGTAGACGATGTAGGAATGGCCGACCACCCAGCCGACGTCGGAAGCCGCCCAGAACACCTCGCCCGGCTTGACGCCGAACTCGTTGTCCATGGTCCATTTCAGCGCGACCATATGCCCGCCATTGTCGCGCACGATACCCTTGGGCTGTCCCGTCGTGCCGGAAGTGTAGATGACGTAGAGCGGGTCGGTGGCCAGCACTGGCACGCAGTCGACATTGGCGCCTGCCGCCCGCTCTCGGGCAACCGCATCCGCATAGTCGATGTCGTAATTGTCCTTCATCTCGCAGCGCAATTGCTCGCGCTGCAGGACGAGGCAGGCGTCGGGCTTGTGCTTCGACATCTCGATCGCCTTGTCGAGCAGCGGCTTGTAGGCGACGATGCGTCCAGGCTCCAGGCCGCAGGAAGCGCTGATGATCAGCTTCGGCTTGGCGTCGTCGATGCGGGTGGCGAGCTCATGCGAGGCGAAACCCCCGAACACCACCGAATGCACGGCGCCGATGCGGGCGCAAGCCAGCATCGCAATCGCCGCTTCCGCCACCATCGGCATGTAGATGATGACGCGGTCGCCCTTGCCGACGCCGCGATGCCTGATCACCGAGGCCAGCGCGACGACCTCGCGCTTCAGTTCGCCATAGGTGAATTTCCGGATCGTTCCCGTGATCGCGCTGTCATGGATCAGCGCCAGCTGGTCGGCGCGGCCGCCCGCGACATGGCGATCGATGGCGTTATGGCAGGTGTTGCAGGTGGCGCCGGTGAACCAGCGGCCATAAACGCCTTCCGCCGGGTCGAAGACCTTTTGGGCCGGCGTATACCAGTCGATCGCCTTCGCCGCTTCGGCCCAGAACCCTATGGGGTCGCGCTTCCAGCCCTCATAGACTTCACGGTAACGTGAGGCCATCGACATTCCTCCCAGGACATTTTGCCGTCTGGGAATAGCCTAAGTCGATTTTATAGGCCATGTCTTCTTGAGCTTTCGTCGAGATCGCCGGCAAACGCCCCCGCTCGGCGCCTCCATCGCCGCCGCCGATATCGCTGTCCGCGATATGAGCCGGCTTAAAGCGGCAGCGCCACCAGCATCAGCCCGACGCCGCCGGCGATCAGGATAGCCGCTGCAAGCGCCTTCCGATGGCGTTCGAACGCCGTCGGAGCCCGTTCCCAATTGTAACGCATACTGATTACTCCCCCAAAGCCCGGCGGACTCATAGCTTACTTAAGGGAAGGATGGCAACCCTGGCGCGGGAAGGCCGGTCTGGCCGAGGGCGCCACATCCACAGACAATGGACAGTATCGCGCCGCCGCGCTAATTGCTCTTCAGCGAAGGGAGCGGGCGGATGGTGGAAATCGGCTCTGAAACGGTGCTGCGCATGGCGGATGATGCGTCCGTGCAGCATGTCGGCGACGGCGCCGTCGTGCTTTTGGCGCGCAGCGGTCAGCTTTACACCTGCAACGACACGACCGAGGCTTTCCTCGACAAGGTGAACGGGGCGCGCAACTTCGACCAGATCGTCGACCTGCTGTCGGACGAGTTCGACGTCGACAAGGCAACGCTCGACCAGGACATGGCCGAATTGGCCGCCGAGCTGGTGGCCGAAGGCATCCTCGCCGACCCGGGCGCGTGATGGCGGACGGACCGGTCCTTCGCGTCCTGTTCCGTGCCCATTTGTGGCTCAGCGCGCGGCTGCTGCCGGTGCTGGTCGGCCGGCGCGATTTCGAAAGTGTGTTGAAACTGGCGCCGCTGCAGTCGCCCGCGCCCTATCGCGACTTGCCCTGGACCTACATCGTTCACCGCGTCAACCGAACGGTGCGGCGGCCCTGGTTCATGCGCGACCGCAGATGCCTTCGCGAGGGTCTGCTCGGCTTCCGCTTTCTGCGGATGGCCGGTCTTGATCCGGAGCTGCGTTTCGGCGTCGACGCCAAATCGATGCACGAGCCCCGCCTGTCGGCGCATTGCTGGGTCTGCCTCGACGGCAAGCCGGTGGTCAGCGACAGCCAGCCCGGTATGGTGGAGATCTACCGCCACCCGCCCAGCGTGAAAGCGTCCGCCGCTTGAACGACCGGACAACCAGTTTCTGCTACGATCTCGAGGGGCAGGTCATAAGCGTCACCGCCGCCCGCGCCGACCTCTGGCCGAGTTTCGACCTGATGCTCGGCGCCTTGCGCGTGAGCGAGCCCGTCCAGCCCGGCTTTCGCGTCAACATTGTCGAAACCCCGCAATTGTCGGAGAATCCCGAGGGAAAGCTGTCTTTCGATGGCGAAGTGCCCTTCGATGGCCATTGCCGGATGATCGACGCCGGAGACGTCTTCCACCTCGTCTTTCCGGGTCAGCAGACGGCGTCGATCCGCGGCGAGGAAGGTCGGGCCGAAATCCGCGTTCATCCGGACAGCAAGATCAAATGGACGCTGCTGATGATGGTGCTGGACGCCGCGCTGGATGCCGGAGCGCAGCACATGCTGCACACGGCCGGCCTGACGCTGCCGGGCAGCGAGGCGCTTGTCCTGATCCACGCGCCGAGCGGCACCGGCAAGTCGACGACGTCGCTGGCGCTCGCCTCGCGAGGCTTCGGCCTCTGTTCCGACGACGTCATGATCCTCAGGGCCACACAGGACGGCGTCACGGCCTGGGGCATGCCGCGCAAAGTGAAGATCCATCGCAACACCGCAATGATGCTGCCTTTCGTGTCGCCCTGCCTTGGCGAGACATGGGATGCGGAGGGCGAGCAGGCCGTGTCGCTTGACCGCCTTGGCGAGATCGTCCGTGTCGAGGATGTTCGCGCCCGGCCGATCGCCGCTCTTCTTCATCTTGCCCGCTCGGCCGATGGCGAGACAAGGCTCATCCCCATGGCCAGGACCGATGCCATGGTGGCTTTGGCCGCCGACAATGTGAGAACCGGCATGACCGGCCTGTTGCCGCTGCAGAAAAGGCGAATGGCGACCATCGCGGCCTTGGTCAAGACGGTGCCGACCTTCAGGCTGGAGGTGGGCGAAACCCCCGCCGACGCAGCTTCATTGATCCGGGCAACGCTGTCAGGTTGATGCGCTCTCAATCCTTCGCGCCAAAACGCCTGATCTCGAAAGATCGCGGTTCCTGTCGGCTCCAAAGACGTCTCCACCGCCATCGTGTCAGCAGTCGGGAAAGCTTGTTGTAAGCCAGATAGATGACGCGCGCGTCGGCACAGTCGAACTCCACCAGTCCCCAGCGCCGTCTCGCCTCTTTGCCGGTCGGTGGTCCGAGGCGGCGTACGGGCTGAGCCAGGCGGATCGGCTTGCCATCTATCAGGACGCTGATCGAAACGCTTGACGCAACGATACGGCAAAGGCGCGCGACATACTCGCTTGACGACTGCCGATCGACGATCAACGGATCGCGTCCGACACGCGCCCACCCATATGTTTCGTCGGGCTGAGGCAGGCCGGCAAGCGAGCCACGACAGAAGTCGGGCGCCATATCGGCCACGAGCACGGCCATTGCATGGGCCAGCGCCCAGTTCACCGTCGCTGCCGAATGCCAATCCTCCGCGGCAAATCGCACTTGCGCGAGAATATCGCCTTCATCGAAGCCCGACGTCATCCTGTGCAAGGTCACACCGCCATGGGCTTCATGCATCTGGTCGATAACCAGCCGATGTATCGGGTGAGGGCCGCGATAATGCGGCAGAAGCGCGGGATGCAGGTTGAGACCGCCATTGGGAAACAGCTCCAGCGCGGTTTGGGGGATCAGTTTGCCGTATCCGAAACAGATCAAAAGATCGGCGCCGATCGCGCCGATTTGCGGGTCGATCGCGTTCCAGTCATAGGGCGAGCCGAATTCAATCAGTCGGGGCATGGTGCGGCCGAGATGAACTTTCAACACAAACCGTCGCCGGAGACGACGGCGCAGGACACCGAAACTGAGACGTTTGCCGGCACGCGGGCCCGGCACGACGACGGCAGCGATGCGGTGACCGCTGTTTACCCAACTCGCAAGCATCGGCGCGGTGACGGAAGAAACTTCGGTCACGAATACGGCTGAGAGCGGCGCCTCCATGCCAAGGTCAGGCCGGGTATGATCTCGGCCGGGCAAGCCTCTGCACCCAGCGGAAGGCATCGCGGCTGAGGCGCGAGCGCAGCTTTTCACGGGAGTTGACCCGAAGCAGCATGTTGCCGGTGATGAGCCATTTCGCCAATCGTATCGAGAGGTCCGGCTTGATGCGGTTGGCAAGCTCGATCGCGCGTGGCGCGCCGAACAGGCGTCCGGTCACGTTGAGGACCGTGGCCAGCTCGAGCTCGATGCCGGTCATGCGGGCGGCCTCCAACAGCCGCGCTTCTTCCTCCGGCGATTTCAGCGCCCGCACGCCTTGCAGCACGTCGACACAGAGCTGCAACCGATGGAACTTGTGGCCGCCGGCGGCATGAACGATGGCGATGGTCAGCAGCGCCGCGGGCGTGTCGATCTCGCCGTCGTCGATCACTTGCAGATCGCGAAAACCGAGCGACAAGCGCCGGCGCATGCCGCTGTCATGTACAAGGTCGCCATGCAACTCCACCAGCAGGCTGGAGTTATCTTTCTCCAGCCATTTGAATTCCTGCAGCTCGTGCGATTCGGCCTCGTCGCTGCCAAGCTCGAAGCCGCATTCGCCTATCGTCCTGTTAGCCTCGGCGATGCTCGCGGGATCGACAAGGAGGTCGATGTCGGTGAACGGGCGGTCGGCAACCTGATTGTAAAGCCTGCGTGCGAACACCGGTCCCTTGACGATCCGGGCAGGCACGCCTTTTGTCGCCAACGCCTTCAAGATTCGGTCGCCGTGATATTGCAACAGCATTGACTGGCCGGTCGCCATCGTAGCCTGGTCGCGCAACTCCGACAGCTTCTGCCGCAAGGTTGGGTCTTGCGGCAGTTTGGCGTCCCCGATTTCCCGGAGTTTGCGCAGCATGATCGGTAGCACGCCGTGAAACTCGGCGTTGGCAAGCAGCGCCAGCAAGGTCTCGGCTGCAAGATTGCCGCCGATAGCAGCCGGGGCCTCGGGATCGGCGAAGGTCAGCAGCAGTTTTTCATCTGCAGGTGAAAGAGGTGGCAGCATCAACCCGGACGATATTCAGATGACAAGAACACGGTCATGCTTACAGAAAAGCATGGCGGAAACCAGCATGCGGCGGCAGACCCGGCTTGTGAATTTGACTTTCCGCGCAGATCGTCCATTCTCTGGATTCGATACGGAGTGGGTTGAGATGACCAAGAAGAAGTATGAGGCGCCCGTGCTGAGCAAGGCCGGAAAGCTGTCCAACCTGGTGGCCGTGACGTCAAAGACGCCTTAACGCATTTGCGGCGTCGGGCTTGTCTGGGGCCTCCTACATCCCCCAGCGCAGCGCCGCCGTGTGCACCGGAGCATCCCACAGCGCCGTCAAGTCATCGTCGAGCATGGTCAGCGTGATCGAGCATCCAGCCATGTCGAGCGAGGTCACATACGAACCGACCAGCGAGCGGATCACGATCACGCCCTGTTCTTCGAATATCCTGCGGGCGCTGTTGTACATCAGATAAAGCTCCATCGACGGCGTGCCGCCGAAGCCGTTGACGAACAGCAGCGCCGGCCCCTTGGCGCGATCGCCGAGGTCGCCGGTGATCGCCGCGCAAACCTCCTCGGCGATGGCGTCGGCGCTCTTCAGCGCGTCGCGGCGCCGGCCGGGCTCGCCATGGATGCCGACGCCGAATTCCATCTCGCCATCGCCGATCTCGAAGGTCGGCTTGCCGGCAGCCGGCACCGTGCAACTGGTCAGCGCCACGCCCATCGAGCGCGTCGCGGCGTTGACACGCTCGCCCAGCGCCTTGAGCGCTGGCAGCGCCATGCCTTGCTCGGCGGCGGCGCCGACGATCTTTTCCACCACCAGCGTGCCGGCGACGCCGCGCCGCCCGGTCGTGTAGGACGAGTTCTCGACAGCGACGTCGTCATTGGTCAGCACTTGCAGCACGCCGTCCGCCATCTCGGCCGCCATGTCGAAGTTCATCACATCGCCTTCGTAGTTCTTGACGATGAACAGGCAACCGGCGCCGGTGTCGACGGCCTGGACGGCGGCCAGCATCTGGTCGGGCGTCGGCGAGGTGAAGACCTGGCCGGGGCAGGCGGCGTCCAGCATGCCGTGGCCCACAAAGCCGCCATGCAGCGGCTCGTGGCCGGAGCCGCCGCCTGAGATCAACGCCACCTTGCCGGGCTTGAGCTCCCTGCGGCGGATGAATTTGTGCCCCTCTCCGAGGACGAGGATATCGGCATGGGCGGCCGCGAAACCATCAAGGCTTTCGGTCAGCACCGTATCGACCGAATTCAGGAATTTCTTCATGTGTCCTCCCGACACAGCCTTACGCGATGCGATCAGCCGCCGCTCTTACCGGCGATGCTGGTTATCTTCTGGATGAATTCGTTGATCGCCCGGTCGAGCGCGGCGTTCTGCTTGTCGTCGCCGAAATCCGGCACGATGAGCGAGACATGGCGTGTCTTGCGCGGCCCGGAGGCCGCGGGCACCTTCCCGGGATGCGCCTGGTGATAGGCGGCCATGAACTGGTCGCGCTCGGCCTGGCTGAAATGGCAGACGGAAAAGATGGACGGCAGATGCTTTGACGGGATCGGGATCGAATAGGCCGGGCTGGAAATCTGCGTGACGAAGCTGCGGTGCTTGCCGAGCGCGTCGGCCAGTCGCTGGCGCATGCCGGACGGGCGCTGGTCGATGACCTGCGACAGGATCGTCTTATAGGCGCGGATCGCTTCTTCCGAGCCCGCTTCCGGCATCTTTTCGGCCCCGGCCATGCCGCGCCTACACCTGAACGTCCGCGATGGCCGCCTTGGCCATCGCCAGTTGAGCAGGGGCGACCGACAGGTCGCGCAGGCCGGTCTCGAGCAGCGCCGGGATGGTTGCAGGGTCGCCGCCGGCATCGCCGCAGAGGCTGACCGGGATATCTCTTTCCCGCCCGAAGGCGGTGACTGCCGCGATCAGCCGCAGCACCGCCGGCTGGCGAACGGAGTTGAGATGCGCCACGGCTGCATTGTCGCGCGCGGCCGCCATCACATATTGCGTCAGGTCGTTGGAGCCGATCGAGAAGAAGGCAACATCGGCGAAGGCTTCCGGCGCGAGCGCCACGGAAGGCACCTCGACCATGATGCCGAGCGGGGGAAGCTTGTGTGCCACACCCCGAGCGGCAAGTGCTGCCTGTTCCTGCGCGAACAGCGCGGCGGCTTGGCTGTACTCGTCAGGCGTGGCGATCATCGGGAACATCACCTTCAGATTGCCGTGGATGGCTGCCCGCAGCAATGCCCGTATCTGCACACGGAAGATGTCGCGCCGCTTGAGCGAAAGCCTTATGCCGCGCAGGCCGAGGAACGGGTTGGTCTCCTCGACCGTGAAACCCGGCACCGGCTTGTCGCCGCCGGCATCGACGGTGCGGATGGTCACCGGCTTGCCGCCGGCCCATTCCAGCACCTTGCGGTAGGCGCGGTACTGCGTCTCCTCGTCCGGCAGCGTCTTGCCGAACAGGAATTCCGTGCGCATCAGGCCGACGCCGTCACAGGTTGCGATATCGATGCCGTCGACGTCGGAAGGGTCAGCAATGTTGACCTGGACGCGCACGGCGGTGCCGGCCCTGGTCGCCGCCGGCTCCGTCAGGAATGTTCGCGCCGCGCCCTGGCGCTCGGCGAAGGAGGAAGCGGATTGTCGGAAGGCTTCCACCTCGGACGGAGACGGCGAGAAAATGATCCCGCCGTGTTCGGCATCGAGCAGCGCGGCGCCTGCGAGCGGCCCGGCCGAGGCGCCGAGGCCGACGACCATCGGCACGCCGCGCGAGCGCGCCAGCATCGCGACATGGCTGGCCGTGCTGCCGTGTTTGAGCGCGATGCCGCCGCCTCCGCTCCAATCGGTTTCGAGGAAGCGCGTCGGCGCGATATCCTCGCCAAAAAGGATCGCGCCCGGAGGCGCCGCGACCTCGCCGTCCTCGCTCAGCGCCCGCAGCACCTGGTCGCGAATGTCGCTAAGGTCGGCGGCACGGGCGCGGAAATAGTCCTGGTCCGACGCTTCGTAGCCGGCGATTTCTCCGTCCAGCGCCGCCCGCCAGGCGGCATCGGCTGCCTGTCCGGAACTGATCGAGGCGAAGGCCGGACCGCTCAACGCATCGTCCTCCAGCATGGCGATGTGGAATTCGAGGATGCCCGCGGCATCGCCATCGGCGGTTTCGACGAGCGACGCCAACCGGCCGACGGCCTTGCCGATCGCCCCTTCCAGCGCCGCTTTTTCTTCCGTCATGCTTGCCTTGGCTTTGTAGCTGGCGGGAGGCCGGTTGAGGTCGAACAGCGGCCCTTCGGCATAGCCTGGCGAGGCGGGAATGCCTTCAATCCGCATGGCCCGCATTCCCTGCGAACCGCCGATCGGCTCCGCCCGTCTCAAGCGGACCGGGCATGATCCGCGTCCTCGTCGAAGTTGCGCTGCACCAGGTCGACCAGCGCATTCACTGCCTGGGCCGCGCCGTCGCCCTTGGCGCGGATGTGCAGCATCGTCCCCTTCGGCGCCTTCGCCGCCATCACCTTGACGATGCTCTTGGCGTCGAACCAAGGGCCGTTTGCCGCTACCGCCACCTCCACCTCGGCCGCGAACGACTTGGCAAGCTTGGTGAACTTCACCGAAGGGCGCGCGTGCAGGCCCACGGCGTGGGTGATCAGAACGGTTGCTTCTGCGGATGCGGACATTCAGTCGGTTCCCGTTCGTTCACGGCGGCGAAAGTTCATGCGCCGTCGCCACCACTTCCCTGAGCGAGGCGCCGCCGGAGGATTCGGTTGCCGCCATCACCGCGCCTTCGACGATCGGCGCGTTGCAGACGACGATCTTCTGCGAGCGCGGCTCGCCGATCATCTCGACCGCCATCTCCGAGTTGGTCTCGGCGCCGCCAAGATCGACCAGGATGGCGACGCCCGCTTCCGACCAGGCCTTGTCGATCGCGCCCATGATCGCCTCGACGCTGGTGCCGAGCCCGCCATGGCCGTTTCCACCGCACCATGCAAGCGGCACTTCGTCGCCCACCATCTGGCGCACCATGTCGGCCGTGCCCTCGGCAACAAGGGGGGAATGCGACACGATGACGATGCCGACATTGCTCATCAATTGCCCTCTATCGCTTCCGCGACCGCGCGCACCAGCAGCGCGGTCGATCGCGCTCCGGCGTCCATATGCCCGATCGAGCGGTCGCCAAGGAATGAGGCGCGTCCGCGCAGGGCCTTCATCGGCACGGTCGCATCAGCCGCCTTGTCGGCCGCGTTGGCAATCTCCGGACCTGTCTTGCCCTGAGCCAGCGCCTCATACACCGGCTGCAGCACGTCGAGCATGGTCTTTTGTCCGGGCTGCGATTTGCCGCGCGCGGCAACGGCCTCGATCGCCTTGCCCAGCGCCGTCGTCAACCCGTCGCGGTCGGGCGTGGCGGGCAATTCCTTGCCGAGCGCCATGAACAGCGTGCCGAACAGAGGCCCGGAGGCGCCGCCGACGGTCATCACCAGCTTGGTGCCGACCGCCTTCAGCGCCTCGGGCAGCGGCTTCGTCGCGAAGGCGTCGGCTTCGGCGCGCACAGCCTCGAAGCCGCGCTTCATGTTCAGCCCATGGTCGCCGTCGCCGATCGCCTGGTCGAGCGCGGTCAACTCCTCGGCATGCGTCGCGATCGTATCGGCCGCCGCCGCGATCAATCGGGAGAAATCGGATGCGGCCATTTCTTTGCCTTCATGCCGGGGCGAACAGCGACGCCGCGGCAGCGAAGACTTCGGCGACCGCGAAGGCGCCGGGATCCGCCGTGTCAAGCTGCCTGCCGATATAGGCGGAACGGCCGGCCTTGGCCTTGCGCATGGCCGCGGTTGCCTCGGCGCCTTGCCGCGCTGCTTTCGCCGCTGCTTCCAGTCCGGTCGCATCAAGGGCCTTCAGCGCAGGCTCCAGCGCATCGACCATGGTGCGGTCGCCGACCTTGGCGCCGCCATAGAAGGTCATCCGGTCGAGCCCGGCGAGCAGGGCCTTGCCGAGCGATGCGCCGGCGCCGAGCGGTTGCGACGCGGCGGTGAAGAAGATCGACAGCAGCACGCCGCTCGACCCGCCCATCGAGGTCCCCAGCGTATCGCCGATCGCGGCGGCGGTTGCCGCCTTGTCGGCAAGCGGCAGCGTATCGATGCGCTCGAGGATGCTGCGCGCCCCGGTTGCCACGGTGGAGCCGGTGTCGCCGTCTCCGGCCTTGGCATCGAGCAGGTTGAGGGGCTCTTCGAGCGAGATCAGTTTTTGGCAAACCGCTCGGATCAGCCGCTCCGCGGCCGCATCGCGGCTGGCGGCCTTTGTGGCCGCGCCGACGGCAGGCTTGGCCATCGCCATGACGGCCGGGCCGCGAACCGGCCTTGCCGGCGGCCAGGCATGCGGGCCGACGGGCGCCAGCAGCGCTGCCTCGCGCTCCGCATCCAGCTTGATCAGCGACAGCGAGAAGCCGTTCATGTTGAGTGCGGTCATCAGATGTCCGGGCCCGATCGTCAGCGCCACCGCCTTCGCCAGCGGTGAGATAAGCACCGCGTTGGCGATGAGCGACATTTCGAGCGGCGGCACCGATCCGAGATTGTTGATCAGCAGGGCGTAGCGGCTGTGCGGATCGAGCCGCGCCGCGAGGCGCTCCGCCATGATGGCGACAAGCTTGTTGGCGGCCTCCAGGGCGATGCGCTCGACGCCCGGTTCGCCATGGATGCCGAGGCCGAGTTCGCCGTCGTCGGCGCCGAAGCGGTCCTCATGCGCCTGGCCGGGGATCGAGCAGGAGGAAAGCGATATGCCGAGCGAAACGATATCCTTGGCCGCCGCGCGGGCCGCCGCGGCAACCGATGCCAAGTCATGCCCGGCTTCCGCCAGATGCCCGGCGATCTTGTGCACGAAAAGCGTGCCGGCGACGCCGCGCGGCTGCGCGATGTCCGGTAGGGCGATGTCGTCGGCGACGATCACCATCTCGACCGCGAGACCTTCGGCGCGCGCCTTCTCGGCGGCCAGTCCGAAATTGAGCCGGTCGCCGGTGTAGTTCTTGACGACC
>RXJA01000235.1 GCA_003963455.1 Hyphomicrobiales bacterium | reverse complement strand
ACCAGGCCGGGCCGATCGCGCGCGACGTGCGCGACGCCGCGATCCTGTTGAAGTCGATGGCTTCGGTCGATCCGAAGGACACGACCTCGGTCGATCGCCCGGTGCCGGACTACGAGGCGGCGATCGGCAAGCCGATCAAGGGCATGAAGGTCGGCATTCCGAAGGAGTACCGCGTCGACGGCATGCCGGAGGACATCGAGGCGCTCTGGCAGAAGGGCATCGCCTGGTTGAAGGAGGCCGGCGCCGAGATCGTCGACATCTCGCTGCCGCACACCAAATATGCCTTGCCGGCCTATTACATCGTGGCGCCAGCCGAAGCTTCGTCCAACCTCGCCCGCTATGACGGCGTGCGCTACGGGTTGCGGGTGCCCGGCAAGGACATCATCGACATGTATGAGAAGACGCGCGCCGCCGGTTTCGGCCGCGAGGTCAAGCGTCGCATCATGATCGGCACCTATGTGCTGTCGGCCGGCTACTACGACGCATACTATCTGCAGGCGCAGAAGGTGCGCACGCTGATCAAGCGCGACTTCGAGAACGCCTTTGCCGCCGGCGTGGACGTCATCCTGACGCCTGCGACTCCGTCGGCCGCCTTCGGCATCGCCGACGAGGACATGGCCTCCGATCCGGTCAAGATGTATCTCAACGACATCTTCACGGTGACGGTGAACATGGCCGGCCTTCCCGGCATTTCCGTGCCGGCCGGCCTCGACGGCAAGGGCCTGCCGCTCGGCCTGCAGCTGATCGGCCGCCCGTTCGACGAGGAAACACTTTTCCAGACGGCGCATGTCATCGAACAGGCCGCGGGCAAATTTCAGCCTGAAAAGTGGTGGTAGCGTCGTCCCTCATCGAGCGAGGGTGAGGGATGTTCTACTACCTTTCGAAGATATTCTGGTTCTTCATCCAGCCGGTCAACCTGGCGATCTTCCTGCTGCTCGCAGGACTGCTGGCGGCGATCTTCCGTCGCCGGCGCCTGGCAGCGACGGGCAGCGTGCTCGGCTTCTTGATCCTGGTTCTTTCGGCCTGGACATCGGTCGGCGCGATGATGCTCAACCCGCTGGAGGCCCGCTTTCCCAAGCCGCCTCTGCCTGAAAAGGTCGACGGCATCGTCGTGCTTGGCGGCGGCTTCGAGGGCGCCATCAACCTGGCTCGCGGGGGCTATGAGTTGAACAGCGGCGGCGACCGCATGGTGGAGACGGCGATCCTGGCCAGGCGCTTCCCGCAAGCGAGAATAGTCGTGTCCGGCGGCAACGGCTCGCTTTTCCTCGACGGCGAGGGCGATGCCGACACGGCGCCGCGCCTGCTTGGCGCGCTAGGCGTTTCGGCCGATCGGCTGATCCTCGAGGACAAATCCCGCAACACCTACGAGAATGCTGTGTTCTCGCGACGACTCGTCGAGCCGAAACCGGGCGAGACCTGGCTGCTGGTCACGTCGGCTTTCCACATGCCGCGCGCCAAGGCGCTGTTCGACAAGGCGGGTTTTCCAACCATTCCGTGGCCGGTCGATTATCGCACCTCGGGCAGGGAGGGCGTCGGCTTCTACCGCGACAATCCAGTGGACTCCATACAGGCGACCACCATCGCTGTCCGCGAGTGGATCGGGCTATTCGCCTACAGGCTTTCCGGCAGGATCGATCAATTCTTTCCCGGACCGGGCGGCTGACCGAGCACGGCCTGCCGCGCCGCTGAGAAGAACTGGCGGCGCACCAGCACCGAGAAAAGCACCAGCGTCGACACCACGAACACCAGGGGATCGACGAACCAGCCGAGATAGCCGATCGAGAAGAAGACGGCGCGCAGGCCGGCGTTGAAGTGCTTGCCGGCGAGCACGTTCATTCGCGTCGCCCGCCACACCGCCGTTTCGCTGGCCGGGTTGCGCGAAGCCGGGCCATGCGGGATCGGCACCGCGCCGATCAGGATCGAGCAATAGTTGAACAGCCGGTAGGCCCAGCCGAATTTGAAGAAGGCGAAGGCCAGGATCAGCACCAGGCCGAACACCTTGGTCTGGAAGGCTTCGCGGGACGCGGCCGCGCCGAAGGGCAGGTCTGCCAGAACCTGCAGCACGCGGTCGGAGGCGCCGAGCAAGGCGAAACAGCCGCCGAGCGCGATCAGCGAGCTCGAGGCAAAGAAGGCGGTGCCCTGCTGCAGGCCGTTCATGATGGCGGTGTCGACAATGCGTATCTCGCGTTCGGCCATGGTGCGCATCCAGGCCTCGCGCTGGGCATTCATCGCGGTCGTCAGCGAAACGCGGCTGACCAGCTTGCCGTCTGACGCCAGCGTGTGCAGCACCCAGACGACCAGGAAGAAGGTCAAAGCCGCGAGATCCGCCGTCGAGAGGTGAAGTGAGTCGCCCATCCCTTCTTGTAACACGGGCCGGGCCGGCGCTTCGACGGGGCGCCCACGCTGTCGGCGCCGCGATGTCGCTGGCGGAGCAAACAAGGTCGGCAGCCGCCGCGCCGCGACATGCAAAACAGCGGAAACATCGCGGGAATTCCTATATGTAAGCCTTGATCGGCCCCCAGGAGACAACGGCCCCGTGTTCCTTTCGGTTTTCGACCTGTTCAAGATCGGCATCGGGCCGTCGAGCTCGCACACGATGGGGCCAATGACGGCCGCGCGCCGGTTCCTTGACGAGATCCTGGCCGGCGACTGGCCGCGGCCCGCCGGCGTCAATGTCGACCGCATCGGCGCCAGCCTGCACGGTTCGCTTGCCTATACCGGCATCGGCCATGGCTCCGATCGCGCCGTGATTCTTGGCTTGGCCGGCCAGACGCCGCAGACGGTGGATCCGGACGAGGCCGACGGCATCGTTGCCCGGATTGGTGCCGACAAGCGTATTTCCCCCCCCGGGCATCCGACCTATCGCTTCGATCCCGCCAAGGACCTCGTGCTCGACCGCAAGACGCCGCTGACCGGTCACGCCAACGGCATGGCCTTCTACGCCTATGACGCATCCGACCGGCTGCTGCTCAAGCGCATCTATTATTCGATCGGCGGCGGTTTCGTCGTCTCCGAGGAAGAGCTGCAGCGCATGAAGTCCAAGGGCTCGGTGACGACCGAGGGCAAGAAGGTGCCGTACCCGTTCAAGAATGCGGTCGAGATGCTGGCGATGGCGGCCAAGAGCGGGCTTTCGATCGCCGAGATGAAGC
The DNA here is from genome assembly GCA_003963455.1 of Hyphomicrobiales bacterium. Classification (GTDB taxonomy): domain Bacteria; phylum Pseudomonadota; class Alphaproteobacteria; order Rhizobiales; family Rhizobiaceae; genus Mesorhizobium. Next base: position 3,977 of record RXJA01000235.1, on the reverse strand, counting down.
GCGCCAACGAAGAGAAGCACATGTCGCGCGAGGAGCTCGACGAAGGCCTCGACGCGATCTGGGGCGCGATGAAAGGCTGCATCGATCGCGGCCTGTCGCAGGACGGCATCATGCCGGGCGGGCTGAAGGTGCGCCGCCGGGCGCGGCAGCTGCACGACAAGCTGCAGGAACAGTGGCAGCAGAACCGGCCCAACCCCTTGCTCGCCAATGACTGGCTGTCGATCTACGCCATGGCGGTCAACGAGGAGAACGCGGCCGGCGGGCGCGTGGTGACCGCGCCGACCAATGGCGCGGCCGGCACGCTGCCGGCGGTGCTGCGCTATTGGCTGCATTTCCATCCCGAAGCCGACCAGCCGAGCATCCGCGATTTCCTGCTGACCGCGGCCGCCGTCGGCGGCATCATCAAGTCCAATGCCTCGATCTCGGGCGCGGAGGTCGGCTGCCAAGGCGAGGTGGGTTCGGCTTCGGCAATGGCCGCCGCCGGCTTATGCGCGGTCATGGGCGGCACGCCGGAGCAGGTCGAGAACGCCGCGGAGATCGCGCTCGAGCATCATCTCGGCATGACCTGCGATCCTGTCGGCGGCCTGGTGCAGGTGCCCTGCATCGAGCGCAATGCGCTGGGGGCGGTCAAGGCGGTAACCGCCGCCTCGCTCGCCATCAAGGGCGACGGCACGCATTTCGTGCCGCTCGACGCCGCGATCGAGACCATGCGCCAGACCGGCCTCGACATGAACGAGAAGTACAAGGAAACCAGCCTCGGCGGCCTGGCGGTGAACGTGGTGGAGTGCTGAGCCCTCACCGGGACTTCGGACTGGCCCTGTGGAGAAGTCGCTCAGGGCGTTGACGCGTCGACCCTTGCGGCTAAACCTTGGGGCATGTCTCTCAATCTCCTAAAACTCTGCGTTGGCTGCGACAGCGTCGAGGATCTTGAAGAGTGGATCGCTTTCCGCCTCGATGAGCGGCGCCGCGCCGGCGAACCCGCCGAGCACTGGCATACCACCCGCATGGTGCCGACGCGCGGCGCCGAGATCACCGATGGCGGCTCGCTCTATTGGGTGATCAAGGGCAGCGTCCAGTGCCGGCAGCTGATCACCGAGATACGGCCCTTCACCGATGGCGAGGGCATCGGCCGCTGTCATCTGGTGCTCGATCCGGAGGTGGTGCGCACCGACTGGCAGCCGCGCCGCGCTTTCCAGGGCTGGCGTTACCTCAAGCCCGCCGACGCTCCCGCAGATCTCGGCAAGGGCAGGGCGGCACTCGCAGAGATGCCGCCGAAGCTGAGGCTGGAACTCGCCGAACTCGGCCTGTTGTAGCGCGGCTTTCCGCTTGGCCGAGGCGCTGGCCCTTCGGCTTGGCCGATGTGGGGCTTGCAAGCGCCGGACGTCGGTCCCATCCTATTTCTTATGCTCAGTCATCCATGTGGCGGCGCAAACCGATGGGCGTGATCCTCGCATTGGCGGCAATCCTCGTGGTGCTTTTCGGCGCCGCGATGCTCTTCGTGCGCGCGGATGCGGCAAGAATGGCGGATAGCCTGAGGTCGCTTGGACCGGCTTTTCTGGGCATGGTCGGCGCGCCCATGCTGATCTTCGGCCGCAGTCTTATCGGCGGCCTGCTCTTGCTCGCGGCGCTGGCCTGGGTCGGCTGGATACGCACGAGGCGGCCGCCGGCGCGGGCCGCCGCATCCAAACATTCGACGGTGCGCACCGCCGCGCTCGAAATGGACCTCGACCATGACAGCGGCAAGCTCGAGGGTCTTGTCCTGGCCGGCCGTTATGAAGGCAAGATGCTGGGCGCCATGGGTATGACGGACCTGCGCCAGCTTCATGGCGAGCTCAGCCCGGATCCGGAGAGCCGCCAGCTCCTAGAGACGTATCTTGACGGCCGTTTTCCCGTCTGGCGCAAGGACGCGCAGCCGCACGGTGGCGAAGGGCTGGGTGTTGCGCCAGGTCCGGGCGCCATGACTAAGGAGGAGGCCTACAAGGTCCTTGGTCTTGAAGCGGGGGCTGCCGCGGCGGATATCCGCAAGGCGCATCGCCGCCTGATGCAGCGCCTGAACGCCGATGTCGGCGGCACGTCTGTCCTGGCGGCGCGGATCAATGAAGCCAAGGACGTCTTGCTCTCCAATCACGATTAGTCTCCTTCGACGCGGGTACCTTGCGGGAGATTTCAACAGCCGCCTATTGCTCGACGGCGTAGCACGAGATTTTCTTGCGCTTCAGGGCATCGCAGGCCTTCCAGGCGGCATTCTTCGAGCCGAAGCCGCCAAAGCGGGCGCGGTAGTAGGTGACGCCGTCCTTGTCGAAGGCGACGGTGAAGCCGGAAGCATCGGCCAGGATTTTCGGCGCCTGTCTGCTCGTCTGGTCGAGAAGGGTCTGAGCTCCCGACTTCGTAGGCGATGAAGCGACCTGAACCACCCAGCCAGACGGCACCGACGACGTCTTGACCGGATCGATCGCCTGCGCGGCGGCCGCCGGTTCGGCGTAGGCCGTAACCACCTGGGACGTGGTCTCCTGGGGCTTAGGAGCCGGCGCCATGGCGGCCACGGCAACCGTCTTCACCTTCTTGACCTGGATCACAGGCTTTGTCTCTTCGGCGACCTGCTGGGTGTCGTCCTGGCTGTCGTCGGCCGAGGCCACGACGGTGTCGTCCGTCGCCGGCTTTTCGTCCGGGGTCGGTGCGTCATGCTTTGGCAGGAAGACCTTGGCCAGCGTCTTGATCGGGTTGTCGTTGCCCTTGGCGATGAGATCGCCGCCGCCGCGCGTCGAGGCGCGCGGCAGATAGGTGTTGATCAGCGCGGCCATCTGATTGTCGCGGCTGCGGCCGGATGCACCGCCCATCACCACGGCGACGAGGCGGCGATCGCCATCGGCGACGGAGGAGACGAGATTGTAACCCGAGGCACGGGTGTAGCCGGTCTTGATGCCGTCGACGCCCTTGATGCGGCCAAGCAGACGGTTGTGGCCGTTGATGCGCTGGCGACCATACAGGAACGAGCGCTGCGAGAAATAGCCGTAATATTGCGGGTAGTGCTCGCGAAGCGCGATGCCCAGCATCGCCATGTCGTGCGCCGTTGTGAACTGGCCGGGGTCGGGCAGGCCGTTGGCGTTGCGGAAGACGGTGCCGTTCATGCCGAGCTGGCGCGCCTTGGCGGTCATCATGCGCGCGAAATTGTCTTCGCTGCCGCCGAGCATCTCACCGAGCGCGGTTGCCGAGTCGTTGGCCGACTTCGTTACGATCGAGAGAATGGCGGTCTCGACCGGAACTGTGCCGCCGGGGCGCACGCCGAGCTTGGTGGGCGCCTCGGCAGAAGCATGCGCGGAAAACGGAACCGGCGTGTTCTTGCTGATCCGGCCCTTCGCCAGCGCCTCGAAGGTGAGGTAGAGCGTCATCATCTTGGTGAGCGAGGCCGGATAGCGCCGGCCGTTGGCATCGGCCGAATAGAGCACCTTGCCGGTCTTGGCGTCGACGACGATGGCCGCAGACTTCGCGGCAAGAGCCGACGCGACATCGGCGGCGACAATCGTCACCGCAAGCGCGGCAATCGCGATTGCCTTGAAGGAAAATGAAGATTTTGAGACCAAGCCCGACAACGCCTGACGCACCGTTACTTACCCTGAATTTTCGTTGCCCCGGAGGCGGCTACGGGAGTGCCTGCCTCGCTTCCGGCCAAGCTATCGCGCTCAGCGTTACCAATCCGTTTATGGTAACCGCCGCGTTCACCATTTTTCGGCGATTTGAGCCTCTGTTTATTCGAATTTTAGCCGCCGCCGCTCCCTGGCCCCCTTGCGGTTCAAGGGAATCTTGACTTTTTGTGCAGCGCACAATATCTTCAATGCATTGCACAAGGGCGCCCGGGGCAACAAAGGGCGTTTCAACCAAAGGGAAGTATGAAATGACCCAGACCTATGAGGACTTCACGAAATACGGCAAGGAGTTTGCCGACACCGGGCTGAAGAGCTTTGCCTCGCTCACCAAGG
>RXJA01000333.1 GCA_003963455.1 Hyphomicrobiales bacterium | reverse complement strand
GAGCAGGCGGTCGAGCGCCTCGGCGACCGGAACCAGCGCCATCAGGGATCCACCTTGTAGTTGCCGGATTTGCCGCCGGTCTTCTCGACCAGCCGGATGCCGGAAATCACCATGCCACGGTCCGCCGCCTTGGCCATGTCGTAGATGGTGAGGCAGGCGACCGAGGCGGCTGTGAGCGCCTCCATCTCCACACCCGTTTTGCCGGTGACGCGGGCGAGCGCCGTGACCTTGAGACCAGGCAGCGTGTGGTCCGGCTCGATTTCGACGGCGACCTTGGTCAGAAGCAGCGGATGGCAGAGCGGGATCAGCTCATGCGTCTTCTTTGCCGCCATGATGCCGGCGATACGGGCTGTGCCCAGCACATCGCCCTTCTTGGCATCGCCAGCCAGGATCATCTCCAGCGTTTCCGGCTGCATCGAGACAAAGCCTTCGGCGATGGCCGTGCGCGTCGTCTCGGCCTTGTCGCCGACATCGACCATGTTGGCTTCGCCCTTGGCGCCAAGATGGGTAAGCGCCATGCTCAGACGGCCTCAGCCGCTGCCTTGCCCATGAGCAGAAGCCTGGTCGCGGCGGCCACGTCCGCCTGCCGCATCAGGCTCTCGCCGACAAGGAAAGCGCCGATGCCGGTCTTCTGCATCCTGAGGCAGTCATCGTGGGTGAAGATGCCGCTCTCGCTGACGAGCAGGTAGCCGCCCGGCACCATCGGCGCCAGCCGCTCGGAGGTCGCAAGGCTGGTCTCGAAGGTCCGCAAATTGCGGTTGTTGATACCGATCAGTCGCGACGACAATTTCAGCGCGCGCTCCGTTTCGGCCTCGTCATGCACCTCGATCAGCGCGTCCATCCCGAGTTCGAAGGCGATAGCTTCCAATTCGCGGGCCAGAGCATCGTCCACGCTTGCCATGATGATCAGGATGGCGTCCGCGCCCCAGGCTCGTGCTTCGTAGACCTGGTAAGGGTCGAACAGGAAATCCTTGCGCAACGCGGGCAGGGACACCGCCTTGCGCGCATTGGTGAGAAATTCCGGAGCGCCCTGGAAAGACGGGGCGTCTGTCAGCACCGAAAGGCAGGCGGCGCCACCCTTCTGATAGGCCTGCGCCAATGACGGCGGGTCGAAATCGGCGCGGATCAGGCCCTTGGAAGGGCTGGCCTTCTTGATTTCGGCGATCAGGCCGAAGCTCCCCGCCCTGTGCTTGGCCTCAAGCGCCGCCAAAAAACCGCGCGTCGCATCGGCATCCTTTGCCCGCGCCTTGATCTCGGCCAGCGGTACTTTTGCCTTCGCCGCCGCGATCTCGTCGCGCTTATAGGCTTCGATCTTGCGCAGGATATCCGACAAGGCCTTATCCGTTCGAAATCTCGATGAGCTTGTCCAGCACGCCAAGCGCGCGGCCGCTGTCAATCGCTTGCGCCGCCGCCGCGATGCCGTCGGCCAACGTCGTGGCCTTGCCGGCCACGACAAGTCCCGCGCCGGCGTTCATTAGCACCGTGTCACGATAGGCGCCGGCGGCGCCGCCCAGCATATCGCGCAGTTGCCTGGCGTTGTAGGCCGCGTCGCCGCCGCGCAGCTCTTCCTTGGTGTGCCGCTTCAGCCCGACCGCTTCCGGCGTCAGGGTGAAGGTGCGGATCTCGCCGCCGGCGAGCTCGGCAACCTGGGTCTCGCCCGTGGTGGTGATCTCGTCATAGCCATCGCCATGGACGACCCAGGCGTGCTCGGCGCCAAGCGCCTTCAACGTCTCGGCCACCGGCATGATCCACTCCGGCAGGAAGACGCCGACCATCTGGCGGCTGACGCCGGCGGGGTTCGACAGCGGTCCGAGCAGGTTGAAGATGGTGCGCGTGCCGAGCTCGAGGCGGGTCGGCCCGACATGCTTCATCGCCGGATGATGCGCCGGGGCGAACATGAAGCCGACGCCGGCCTCACGGATGCAGCGGCCGATCATTTCCGGCGAGATGTCGATCTTGACGCCCAGCGCCATCAGCACATCGGCGGAGCCGGTCAGCGAGGAGAGGCCACGATTGCCGTGCTTGGCCACAGGCACGCCGGCGGCGGCGATGACGAGGGCGGAGGCGGTCGAGATGTTGACCGAGTGCGAGTTGTCCCCGCCGGTCCCGACGATGTCGATCGCGCCCTCCGGCGCCTCCACGCGCAGCATCTTGGCGCGCATGGTGGCGACCGCGCCGGCGATCTCGCCCACCGTCTCGCCGCGCACGCGCAGCGCCATCAGGAAGCCACCGATCTGGCCGGGCGTGGCGTCGCCCGACATGATGATGTCGAACGCATCGCGCGCTTCCTCGAAGGAAAGCGCGGTGCCGCCGGCGACCTTGGCTATGTGTGTCTTCAGCGCGCTCATCGTGTCTGTGCTTGCGAAACGGCGTTCGGATCGATGCGGACGTCATATTGCGTTTGCAGTTGCGCCACCAGTTGGTCGAGCAGGTCGTCGGACATGCCGGCGCCGAAGGATTTCTGCGCGTCCTCCGGCACCGTGCTGCCGTCGGCGCCGGCCGGCTCGAAGACCTCTGCGACCTTGAACAGGATCTGACCGTCGCCGGTGGGCGAGGGGATCAGACCGGTGCCGCCTTCGCCGACGCCGAACATGGCCGCGGCGCCTTCCTTGCCGAAATCGGCATCGTCGGCTTCGCGCTTCAAGCCGCGCTTGGTCTGCTTGTCGAGCTTGAGCTCGCCCGCGATGACGTCGAGCGTGGTGCCGGCCTTGAGGCGCTTCTCCAGTTCCTGCGCCTTCGCGTCGAGCCGTTTGTCGGTCTCGGCCTCCGTCCAGTCGGCCACGACCTTCTTGCGGACCTCGTCCAGCGTGCGGTCGCGCGCCGGCGTGATCGACTGCACCTCGTAGAAGACGAAACCGTTGTCAGCGGTCGTCAGGCCTTCATTCTCGGTATTGGGCTCGGCCGCGAACACCGACTTGATGAGATCGGCCGAAACCGGCAGGTCATTGACGATCGTGCCATCCGGCCGCTGGCCGGTCCGGTCGATGGCGTCGATGGTGACGACCTTGAGCTTCAGCTTGTCGGCTGCCTGGGCAAGCGAGGCGCCCGAGGCGCGCGTATCCTCATAGCTGTCATGCACGTCGAGCAGGATGCGGCTTGCTTCGCCGAGCGCCAGGTCCTTGCGGATCTGGTCGGATACTTCCGAAAGCGGTTTCACGACCTGCGGCTTGATCTCGGTGACACGCAGGAGCACCGGGCCGAAGGCGCCCTGGACGACCTGGCTTACCTCGTTGGCATTGAGCGAGAAGGCCGCGTCGGCAACCGCCTTGTCCGCGATCTTGTCCCTGGCCAAGGTGCCGAGCAGCGTGTCGGCCTGGGTCTTGCCCTCGGCGGTAACGAGCTTGTCGAAAGTGGCGCCGGCCTTCAGCGAATCCAAGGCCGCCTTGGCTGCGTCCGGCGTCTTGAACACAAGCTGCTCGATGGTGCGCATCTCGGGCGTCGTGTAGCGCGCGATATTCTTATTGTAGTCGTCCTTGACCTGGCTGTCGGTGACCGCGGACGGATCCGCAATGTCCTGCGGCTCAAGGCGCACATAGGAAAACTTGCGGTATTCCGGCGCGGCATAGTTCTTCTTGTTGGCATCGAAATAGGTGTTGAGGGCGCTATCCGAGGGTGCCTCAATCGGCTGCACGAGCGTCTTGGGCAGCACGAGATAGTCGATCGTGCGATCCTCGCCGCGATAGAGCGAGACCGCCTTCAGGAAGGTCTGCGGGACCTTGAGGCCGTCGGAGATCGCCTCGACGATCTGCTGGCGCACAGCCACCTGTGCGCGATTCTTCAGATAGTCCTCCGGCCGCATGCCGAGCTGGCGCAGAAGATACTCGAAGGTCCGGCGATCGAACTGGCCGCCAGGGCCCTTGAAGGCCGGATCCTCGCGCGTCAGCTCGGCCAGCCGATCCTTGGAAAGGCCGAGTCCGAGCTTGCGCGCCTGTTCGTCGAGGACGGCGCCCGAAACGAGCTGCGCAAGCACCTGGTTGTCGACGCCGAGCAGCTTGGCCTGTTCCTGGGTGACGCGCTGGCCATATTGCTGCGACAACATCGAGAGCTGACGATCGTAGGCGAGGCGGTATTCGTTGATCGAAACCTCGGTGCCGCCGGCGGTGATCACCGCGTGATGTCCGCCCAGAACGCCGCCCACCATCCGCGTGGTGATGCCCCAAGCGGCAAAGCTCAGGACCAGCAACAGCAGCAACGCCTTCGCGACCCAGGTACCCGCCGCGCTTCTCAATATACCAAGCATGCACACTTCCGATTTACGCGCATTTTCGCATGCGCCGAGTCTGAAACAAGCGCAATAGCGCCCTTCCGCTCCACTGTCGATTGCTTTGTGGCCTCATTTTGGTAGTGAGGGCGCTGCTTAATGTCGCTCGGAGAACGCCCCCCATGACCCCTGGAATCCGCCCGCTTGTCGCCGGCAACTGGAAGATGAACGGCACCAGCGCCTCGCTCAACGAACTGCGGTCGATCGGCAACGGCTTCATGAGCGGGCTCGATGCGGAAACCGAAGCGCTGGTGTGCGTGCCGGCGACGTTGCTCCAGCGCGCCGCCGAAATCCTGTCGCGTACGCCGGTGCGGGCCGGCGGAGAGGATTGCCATCCCAGGGAGAGCGGCGCCTTCACCGGCGAGATTTCCGCCGAAATGCTGAAGGATGCCGGCGCGAGCCACGTCATTGTCGGCCATTCCGAGCGCCGCGAACTGTTCGGCGAGGACGACGCGACGGTCCACGCCAAGGCATCGGCCGCCTGGCGCGCGGGGCTGGTGGCCATCATCTGCATCGGCGAGACGCGTGCCGAACGCGAGTCGGGCGCCACGCTCGATATATTGTCGCGCCAGCTCGAGGGCTCGGTTCCGACAAGCGCTACCGCAGCGAACACAATTGTCGCCTATGAGCCGGTCTGGGCCATCGGCACCGGCCTGACCCCGACAGCAGATGACGTCGCCGAGGCGCATGCGCATATCCGCCGCAAGCTGACCGGCCTGCTCGGCGACGCCGCGGCCAGGATGCGCATTCTTTATGGCGGCTCGGTCAAGCCGTCCAACGCGGTGGAACTGCTTGGCGTCGAGAATGTCGACGGCGCGCTGGTCGGCGGCGCCAGCCTCAAGGCGGCAGACTTCCTAGCCATCGCGGAAGCCTATATGAACATCTCCTAGGCACATGCGGCATAAATCGTTGCAATGGTCGCATTGCTCCCCATATTCCCGGCCACGGGCTTGGAAATGCCGCCAAAGCATTGTAAGGAGCCGCCTCCAAAACACCGGTCGTATGCGCGGCCGCGCAAGGCCTCGCCAGGATAAATTATGGAAACCGTACTGATCGTCATCCACCTCATGGTCGTGCTCGCCCTTGTCGGCGTGGTGCTGCTGCAGCGC
>RXJA01000127.1 GCA_003963455.1 Hyphomicrobiales bacterium | reverse complement strand
AGCCTCTGGGCGGCGTGCTCGTTCGGCTTGATTGATAACGAGAGGCATCCGCCTTATATCTAGCCAAGCTAGCTAGGAGTGGCGCGTGAACTGGCATCTGCAGGACGCGAAGAATAACTTTTCGAAGGTGGTCCAGCGAGCGCGGACCGAAGGGCCCCAGACCGTGACGCTTCGCGGTGAACGAGCAGCCGTCGTGCTGTCCGTGGAGGATTACGATCGCCTTGCCGGGAAAAAGAAATCCCTCGTGGAGTATCTTCTTACGGGCCCTGGCTGGGATGATGAATTCGACAAGGAAATCACCCGTCGTCCGGATACGATGATCCGGGATGTCGATCTCTGATGTACCTGCTCGACACGAACGTGGTCTCGGACGTGCAAAGGCGGCTGCCGAAACCAACCGCCTGGCTGGGTTCGGTTGATCCGACCTCGGTTAGTCTCAGCGTGATCACCATTGGTGAGATCGAACGTGGAATCGTCAAGCAGCGCAACACCGATCCCGACAGGGCAGCGCGGCTCGATGTCTGGCTACGCGAACTGCGCCGCGACAATACGGACCGCATCCTCGCGATAACGGAAGAGGTCGCCCTCGCATGGGGCCGCATCACGGCAGGACGCACGCGAGGGAGCGCCGACACCCTCATCGCGGCGACCGCCCTTGTGCACGATCTGATCCTGGTCACACGAAACGTGGCTGACTTCGAAGGCCTGGGCGTGACAGTCCTCAATCCCTGGGAAGTCTGACGAAGATCTGCCGGCTGGCAACTTCACGCCAATTTGACCACCGGGCTTGCGCCAGAGCTTGAAACGAAACGGACCGTTCCTATTTCCCGTTTGTCATTCGATTCTGTCATTCAATCCTTCTCGGGGAAATTCCACCATGCGCTACAACCAGCTTGGCAACACCGGCCTGTTCGTTTCCGAACTCTGCCTCGGCACCATGACCTTCGGCGCCCCCGGCCAGAATGCCCAGTGGGGCCTCATCGCCAGCCTCGACCAGAAAGGCGTGAACGAGATCGTCGGCCGCTCGATCGCCGCCGGCGTCAATTTCTTCGATACGGCCGATGTCTATTCCTTCGGCCAATCCGAACAATTGCTTGGCCAGTCGCTCAAGGACCTCGGCATCAAGCGCTCAGACGTGATCATCGCCACCAAGGTGCATGGCGCCATGGGCAACGGGCCGAACGAGCGCGGCTCCTCGCGCGGTCACATCATGGATTCGATCGACGGCAGCCTGGAGCGGCTGCAGACCGACCATATCGACCTCTACCAGCTGCATGGCACCGACACGGTGACGCCGATCGACGAGACGCTGCGCGCGCTCGACGATCTCGTCGCCAGCGGCAAGGTCCGCTATGTCGGCGTCTCCAACTGGCAGGCCTGGCGCATCGCCAAGGCGCTGGGCATAGCGGAGCGCAAGGGCTTTGCCCGCTTCGAGACCATCCAGTCCTATTACTCGATTGCCGGACGCGATCTCGAACGCGAGATCGTGCCGCTGATCAACGAAGAGAAGCTCGGCCTCATGGTCTGGTCGCCGATGGCCGGCGGGCTGCTCTCCGGCAAATACGGTCCCGGCGCGCCGGGCAATGGCGAGGGCCGCCGCGCCTCCTTCAACTTCCCGCCGGTCAACGAGGACCGCGCCTGGGCGGCGGTCGCCGTCATGCGCGAGGTCGCCAGGAAGCACGACGTCGGCGTCGCCACGGTGGCGCTGGGCTATGTGCTGGCCAGGCCTTTCGTCATGAGCGTCATCATCGGCGCCAGCCGCATGGACCAGCTCGCACAGAACCTAGCCGCGACCGGGCTGAAGCTCGACGCCGACGACCTTGCCAGGCTCGATGAGGTGAGCGCGCTGCCCGCCGAATATCCCGGCTGGATGCTGGAGCGGCAGAGTGCCGGCCGGCGTCCGGCGCCGTTCGTGCCGAAGGCGTGATTCGTCTTCAAATGGGCTGACTTTTCGGGAGCCGCCTGTCCCCTGGACGCGCGGCTCTCCCTTTTCAGAGACGAACGGTTTCCGCGAGAAAGTCTAGGAATGCGCGCACCCGCGCCGGCAGATGCTTGCCCTGGCCGACATAAACGGCATGCGTGGGCTCCTCGTCGCCGGGATTGAATTCCTCCAGCAACGGCACGAGCCGCCCGGCGGCGATGTCGGGCTCCACATGCCAGCGCGCCAGCCTTGCGATGCCCGCGCCGGCAAGCGCCGTCAGCCGCATTGCCTCGCCGTCGCTCACTGCCGCGTTTCCGGCGATGGGGATCATGATCGACGCTCCTTTCGAATCGACGAATGGCAGGCCGTCGATATGCCGCACAAAGCCGAAGGCAAGCAGATTATGATTGCTGAGGTCGGCGGGAATGCACGGCATGCCGCGCGTTTCGAGATAGGCGGGCGCGGCGACGACCGCCATCGGGCTCTGGCCGAGCTTGCGCGCCACCAGCCGTGACTCGCTGAGCGGGCCGGCGCGGATGGCGACGTCGGCGCGTTCCTCCATCAGGTCGATGACGCTGTCGGTCAGCACCGCCTCGACGGAGATTTCCGGATAGCGTTCGAGGAAGCGCGGCAACAGCGGCATCAGCCGGTGCTGGCCGAACGGCACATAGGAGTTGACCCTCAGCCGCCCGCGCGGCGCCGCGCCCGCCGCGGCTTCCCGCTCGGCCGCATCGAGATCGGCGAGGATGCGCATGCCGCTGTCGTGGAAGGCCACGCCTTCCGGCGTCAACTGCAGCCGGCGTGTCGAGCGGCTGATGAGCCGTGCGCCGAGCCGCGCCTCCAGCCGCGCGATCAGCTTGCTCACCGCCGACGGCGTCATGCGCAACGCCCGCGCCGCGGCCGAGAAACTGCCTGCCTCGACGACGCGAACGAACACTTCGATCTCGCCGGAGCGGTTGATGTCGGGTCTCGCCATTCGTGAATCTATTTCACAGAAAATATGCCTGATGCAAGGCTGGTTCACAGCTTGGCGGATCACGATCTTCCGGTCGATGCATGATCCCGAAAAGTGGAAACCGGTTTTCGGAAAAGATCATGCTCCAACAAAAAGGGGCGCGGGGACTGCGTCCATTCAAATCAACCGGACCACCGCCATGCCTCTTGCTCTCTACGCCCTCACCGCCGGCGCCTTCGGCATCGGCGTCACTGAATTCGTCATCATGGGCCTGCTGCTCGACGTCAGCGCCGATCTCGGCGTCTCGATCTCGGCCGCGGGCCTGCTCATTTCCGGCTACGCGCTGGGCGTCGTCGTCGGCGCGCCGCTGCTCGGCGCCTTGACCGGCCGCCTGCCGCGCAAGACGTTGCTGCTTGCGCTGATGGTGGTGTTCACCGTCGGCAACCTCGCCTGCGCGCTGGCGCCCGACTACTGGACGCTGATGGCGGCGCGCGTGCTCACCGCCTTCGCCCACGCCTCCTTCTTCGGCGTCGGCTCGGTCGTCGCCACCAGCCTTGTCGCACCCAACCGGAAGGCCTCGGCCATCGCGCTGATGTTCACCGGCCTCACCGTCGCGAATATCCTCGGCGTGCCCTTCGGCACCTGGCTCGGCCAGGCCTATGGCTGGCGCTCCACCTTCCTCGCCGTCACGCTGGTCGGCGTCATCGCCTTTGCGGTGATCGCGTTGTTGGTGCCACGCGACGAACCGGCCGCGGCGGGCGAGGAGGAGAACTCCGAAGGCACGCTCGCCGTGCTCGGCCGCCGGCCGGTGCTGCTCGGCCTGTTGACCACGGTGCTGAGCTGGGTCGGCGTCTTTGCCGCCTTCACCTATCTGGCGCCGATCCTCACACGCGTCACCGGCTTCTCCGAAGCGTCTGTGTCGCCGATCCTGCTCGTCTTCGGCGGCGGGCTGGTCGCCGGCAACCTGCTCGGCGGACGTCTGGCCGACCGGCATCTTGTGCCGACGGTCGTCGGCACGCTGGTCGCGCTGTCGGCGGTGATGTTCGTCATGACCGCGGCGATCCATCAGCCGATCACGGCGATCATTGCCGTGGGCCTGCTGGGTGCCGCTGCCTTCGCCACCGTCGCGCCGCTGCAGATGTGGGTGCTGGAGAAGGCCGAGGGCGCCGGCCAGGGCCTGGCCTCCTCCTTCAACATCGCCGCCTTCAATCTCGGCAACGCCATCGGTGCCTGGCTAGGCGGTTTCGTCATCGACCATGGCCCCGGCCTCGGCGCCGTCCCTCTCGTCGCCGGCCTGGTGCCGCTCGCCGCGCTCGGCGTGGTGCTTGTCGCGCTGCGTCTCGAACGCGGCCGCGCCATCGGCAAGCCGGTCGCGGCCCAATGCTGACCAAGTGAATTCCGCCTTCGACATCCCAAGGAGAAAAAGATGGACTATCGACCTCTCGGCGCCTCCGGCCTGAAAGTGCCGGCCCTTTCCTTCGGCGCCGGAACCTTCGGCGGCTCCGGCCCGCTCTTCGGCCATTGGGGTAACAGCGACGCCAAGGAGGCGCGCCGTCTCATCGACATCTGCCTGGAGGCCGGCGTCAATCTATTCGACACGGCGGATGTCTATTCGGCCGGCGCCTCGGAGGAGGTGCTGGGCGAAGCGATCAAGGGCCGCCGCGACGCGGTGCTGATCTCGACCAAGACGTCGCTGCCGATGGGCGATGGCCCGGCCGACTGGGGTTCGTCGCGCTCGCGTCTGATCCGCTCCGTCGACGCGGCGCTGAAGCGCCTCGGCACCGACTATATAGACTTGCTTCAGCTTCACGCCTTCGATGCCTCGACGCCGATCGAAGAGGTGCTGTCGGCGTTGGACGCCCTCGTGCGCTCCGGCAAGCTGCGTTATGTCGGCGTCTCCAATTTCTCCGGCTGGCAGGTGATGAAGTCGCTCGGCCTGGCCGAGAAGAACGGCTATCCGCGCTATGTCGCGCATCAGGTCTACTATTCGCTGGTCGGCCGCGACTATGAATGGGAGCTGATGCCGCTCGGCCTCGACCAGGGTGTCGGCGCGCTGGTGTGGAGCCCGCTCGGCTGGGGCCGGCTGACCGGCAGGATCCGCCGCGGACAGCCCTTGCCGGAAAAGAGCCGGCTGCACGGCACCGCTGATTTCGGGCCGCCCGTCGAGGACGAGCTTCTTTTCAAGGTGGTCGACGCGCTGGAAGCCGTGGCCGCCGAGACCGGCAAGACCGTGCCGCAAATCGCCATCAACTGGCTCCTGCAGCGGCCGACCGTGTCGTCGGTGATCATCGGCGCGCGCAACGAGGAGCAGCTCCGCCAGAACCTCGGTGCCGTCGGCTGGTCGCTGACGTCCGGGCAGATCAAGGCGCTCGATGAAGCGAGCGCCGTGACGGCGCCCTATCCGTATTTCCCCTATCGCCGCCAGGAAGGTTTTGCCCGGCTGAACCCGCCTGTCGTCTGAGGTTCGCCGCCCGTCGGGCGGCGGCGTTGCCGCCGCTCAACGGGTCAAGAACTCGCCATCGA
>RXJA01000604.1:5365-5455 GCA_003963455.1 Hyphomicrobiales bacterium | reverse complement strand
CGCAGAAGAATCCGGATGCCGCCGTCAAGGCTGACATCATGCCGAAAGCGGGACAGGCCAAGCTGATGATGGGCAATATGGGCGACAAGG
>RXJA01000604.1:0-5315 GCA_003963455.1 Hyphomicrobiales bacterium | reverse complement strand
GAGGGTTCATGGCAGGAGGAGGCCAATGAACGTCGCTGCGGAAGTGCCCGTCACGGACCCGACGGTGCAAGACCTTGTTTCGGCTGCTCTTTCGAAATTTCGCGCCGGCGACACCGTGTCCACACGCGCCATGCTCGATGCCATACGCCGTGCCGAACCGTCCTGCGGGGACAGCGACGACCATCTGGTCGAGCTGATTGTGATGGCCGCCGTTGGTAGGACCATGGGTGTCGTGTTCGACCATCGCTCCCCCGATGAACGGTTGGCGCGCCTGTCCTAAAGCAATTCCAGGAAAAGTGTGGGCGGTTTTCCGTCCGGAATTGCGTAAAAACAAAGAGATAGAGCAGTTCAGCGTTTGATGGAATCGATGGCGCTTGGGTATCCACAAGGGCGATTTTGTCGACGCGGGCGCCGTCCGATAGGCCTCAGCTTCCCAGCGGATGCGGCATGTAACCGACGAAGCCGGCGATCTTCCAGCGGCCGCCGACCTTGCGGCAGAAATAGAGCGTCTGCCATTTGAGCCGGTCGACGCCGCCGTCGGCCTTGGCGACCGAACCGTCGAATTTCTTGTGCAGCACAGCGCGGTCGCCATCGAGATCGATATCTCGCATGTTGGTGACGCGGAAGAGCGCCTCGCGCAGCCGCTCGGCGAATTTCGTCGCCGCGGTTTCCTTGGCCTGGCGCAGCCATTCGTCGCGATAGACTTCGAGCCTCGGGAACTGCAGCCGCCAGGCGTCGGCGTTGCTGAGGAAATGGGCGTGCATGCCGAAGAAGCTGTCCGCGATGAAGTCGTCCTCGACCATCGACCAGTCCTGTCCCAGGAACGCATCGATATCGCGCCGCACCAGCATTTCCCAGAGCGCATGGCGGTCGGCGTCGCCCTCGGGAAACGGATTCTTGTCAAAGGTCATGCCGAATCTCCCCTCATAGTGCGCAGCCGCGAAAGCGGCGTCGAGCGCAAGATGCTCAGGCTTCTGTAATAAAGCAACACGGATTTCGAAAAAATGTTGCTTTCCGACATTGCCTCTATGAGGATCATGCCGACAAGCGTAGACGGCTATGCGACCCTGTTCCCATCGGCCGAAAAAGGAGGCTCACTTGCCCAAGCAGTGCTTTGGAAAATCGCATGTTCCGCTCTCGCCCGCCGTGCGCGCCGGCGATTTCGTCTATGTCTCGGGCCAGGTGCCGGTCGGCAGCGACGGGCTTGTGGTGAAGGGCGGGATTGCCGAACAGACCGAGCAGGTGCTGCAGAACGTCAAGGCGGCGCTGGCGCTCGCCGGCTGCACCATGGACGATGTGGTGAAGACCACCGTCTGGTTGGAGGACGCACGCGACTTCGGCACCTTCAACACCGTCTATGCAAAACATTTCTCGAAGGATCCGCCTGCGCGCACCACCGTCGAGTCGCGCCTGATGATCGACATCAAGATCGAGGTCGAGGCCGTCGCCTACCGGCCGGTCTGATCGCGATCACATTCACATATGGGAGGGCAACGATGCAGTTCGATCTCCTGATCAAGGGCGGGCGCGTCATCGATCCCGCATCGGGCCTGGATGCGCAACGCGACGTCGCCATTGCCGATGGCCGCGTGGCCGTGATCGAAGCCGCCCTCGATGCCGAACATGCCAGGCAGGTTGTCGATGCCAGGGACTGCATCGTCACGCCCGGCCTCGTCGACCTGCACAGCCACGTCTATTGGGGCGGCACCTCGCTCGGCGTCGATGCCGACAGGCTTGCGGCCAAGAGCGGCACGACCACCTTCATCGACGCCGGAAGCGCCGGCGCGGGCAACTTCCTCGGCTTCCGACGCCATGTCATCGAGCGCTCGAAGGCGCGTATCCTCGCTTACGTCAACATCTCCTTTGCCGGCATATTCGGCTTCGCCACCACGGTATCGGTTGGCGAATGCAGCGACCTCAGGCTCTGCGAGCCTCGCGAGACGGTGGCCGCGGTGCGCGAGCACGCCGATGTCGTCGTCGGCGTGAAAGTCCGCTCCGGCAAGCATGCCGGAGGCACCAGCGGCATCGCCCCGGTCGACCTCGCGCTCGAAGCCGCCGACCAGGTCGGCCTGCCGCTGATGGCGCATATCGACGAGCCGCCGCCCGGCCGCTCGGAAGTGCTGCCGAGGCTGCGGCGCGGCGACATCCTCACCCACTGCTTCCGGCCGTTCCCCAACGCGCCGGTCTTCGCTTCCGGTGCGGTGCGGCCTGACATGCGGCTGGCGCGCGAGCGCGGCGTCATCTTCGACATCGGCCACGGAATGGGTTCCTTCGACTTCGCGGTCGCGAAGGCCATGCTTGCGGAAGGTCTCGCGCCCGACGTCATCTCGAGCGACGTGCACCTCTACTGCGTCGACGGCCCTGCCTTCGACATCCTCGTCTGCATGTCGAAGCTCATGGCGCTGGGCATGCCGCTGGTCGAGGTGCTGCGCGCCGCGACGGTTAACCCCGCGCAGGCAATCGCAAGACCCGAACTGGGCTCGCTGAAGGTGGGGGGCATCGGCGATGTCGCGGTTTTACGGCAGCAGCCGGGCCGCTTCACCTTCGTCGACGCCATTGGCGCGTCGCTGGTCGCGGATCAGCGGCTGGTCTCCAGCGGCATCGTCATCGGCGGCAAATGGTGGCCGAACGAGGCGCCCGATCACAATGAGACCGAACGCTTCGAAGCGCATGCGCACCACACCCATGTCGACGTCGCCGCAAGGCATTTCGGCCGCGACCGGAACTGAGGTCGCGCCGGCGCGATTGTCGCCGCAATGCCGCGCTTCGCTGTCGCGGCCCGAAATCCGCGACCGACGCTTGGCCTTCATGGTCCTTCGCCGAGCTCTCCGCGTGACGCGGATCAATGTCGAAGGCGATTTTCCCGGCAGGATCTCAAAAGATCGGAGCCGCCGATTGAAAAGGAGATGAGCCGGAATGATCGAATTGCTCGGGATCGATAATGTGATGTTCCATGTCGGAGGCCTCGAAACCGCCATCCCTTTCTACGAAAGCTGCGGCTTCGTCCTGAAATTCCGGGTCGACGAGAAGCAGATGGCCCTGTTCGACATCGGCCCCGAGGGTCCGGGGCTCGTCATCCGCACAGACGAAGGCTCGCCCGGCGGCAGGCTATGGGTCGAAGTTCGAAATGCCGACGAGACGCGCCAGGCGCTTCTTGCCAGGGGAACGGCATCGACGCGCATCGAAACGGCCACCGGGGTCACCTGCGAGATTTCCGATCCCTTTGGCAACCGCATCGGCTTCGCCGACTACAGCAAAAGGCCGGAACTGGCTCGCCGGTGACAACGGGGGGTTCAGCCGGAAGAAGTCCTGCCGATACGCTCAGCCGGGATTCCGGTCCTGGCGGCTCCGCCCTATTACCCCGGCTTGCCGTAGACTGGTGTCGGGATGCCTTCCATGCGCGCCTTAAGCTGCAGCGCCACGAATTTCGAATAGAAGCGCGACAGCGCCAGATTGCCGCCATGGAACCACAACGCCTCCTGCGCCGTCGGCTTCCACATGTTGCGCAACTCACCCTGCCAGGGTCCAGGATCGCCCTTCACGCCGGAGCCAAGGCCCCAGCACGGGCCGACCTTGTCGGCGACCTCGCGAGAGACGATCCCCGCCACCGTCTCGTTCATCGACTGGTAGCCGGTGCAGCAGACGATGGCGTCGACGGCGAGCTCGCTGCCGTCCTCGAACAGGATGCCGTTCGGCTTCAGTGATTTGATGCTTATGCCGCTTTTCACCGCGATCTCGCCGTTCAGGATCAACTCGCAAGCGCCGACATCGATGTAGTAGCCGGAGCCGGTGCGATAGGCCTTCATCAACAACCCGGTCTCGTCCTCGCCGAAGTCGATGGCGAAGCCGGTGTCGCTCAAGCGCTTGTAGAAATCAGCGTCGCGCGCCCTGATCACGTCGTAGAGCGCGCGCTGCCCCTTCGGCACCAGCGCGAAAGGCGTCGAGGCAACGATCATGTCGGCCTTGTCGGTGGTGATACCGCGCGCCAACGCCTTCTCCGAAAAGATCTCGAAGCCGACTTCCATCAGCGTATCGGATTTCACCACGGTCGTCGGCGAGCGCTGGACCATGGTGACCTTCGCGCCCGCTTCCCACAGATCGACGCTGACATCATGGCCCGAGCTCGCCGCGCCGATCACCGCGACGCGCTTGCCGCGGAATTTCTCGCCGGTGGAATACTGGCTGGAATGCAAGAGCTCGCCCTTGAAACTGTCCGCGCCAGGCAATTCGATCTGCCGCGGCGGCCCATAGGCGCCGGTGGCGAAGACGATGTGCTTCGGCTTCAGCGTGATGCGCTGGCCGACGCGGTCGACCACCACGGTCCAGACCTTTTCGGCCTCGTCATAGGCGGCGCTGATGCATTTGGTGGCGACCCAATAGTTCAGCTCCATGACCCGGGCATACATTTCGAGCCAGTCGCCCATCTTGTCCTTGGGCGTGAAGACCGGCCAGTTCTCGGGGAACGGAATGTAGGGCAGATGATCGTACCAGACCGGATCGTGCAACACGAGCGAGCGATAGCGGTTGCGCCAGGAATCGCCGGCGCGCGCGTTCTTCTCGATGATGAGCGAGGGAACGCCGAGCTGCCGCAGCCGGGCGCCCAGCATGATGCCGCCCTGCCCGCCGCCGATCACCAGGCAGTAGGGCTGCTCATGCACGCCGAGATCGCGAGCCTCGCGCGCCCTGGCTTCCGCCCACGTCTCGCGCTTTGGGTCGGCCTTGTGGCGGATGCCGAGCGGCCGGGCCGTGCCTTTCCGCTCCTCGAACCCCTTGAGCTCGCTCATCGCGGTGAACAGCGTGCGGCAGCGGCCATCCTTGAGCCGCAATATCCCCTCGCCGCGCGCAACCGCCGTCTCGAAGCTGAACCAGCTTTCGACGACGCCATCGTCGACGGTTGGCTCTCCGGTCAGGTGCCAGTGCGACGGCTTCGCCTGGCGCAGCGTCGCCTTGAGCATCTCGCGGATGGCCGCCTGCCCTTCCATGGTTTTTATGTTCCATGTGAAGGTGAGCAGATCGCGCCAGTAGCAATCCTCCGCGAAAAGACCGGCCGCCGCCTCGATGTCGCCGGCCTCGAGCGCGCGGCCGAAAGCGCCGAGCCAGGTTGCCGCCTGTTGCGATGGTGCGATATCGAGCATTTTGTCCTTCCCTTTTCAGTTCGAAGCCGCCGTCGCGGCCTTCCCTTCTCCCCTTGTGGGAGAAGGTGGATCGGCGCGATAACGCCGAGACGGATGAGCGACTATCTGAGGTGTCAAGTTGCATTTGCGAACTGTTTGCGCGCGTCGCGTGCTTTTGCATTGAGGATGACGAGCAGCTTC
>RXJA01000031.1 GCA_003963455.1 Hyphomicrobiales bacterium | reverse complement strand
GCTGGACGGAAAGCCGATCAGCAGCGCGCGCGCCGTCTCCGGCTTCTTCAGGATGCGCACCGTCACCTCGGTGACGACGCCGAGCAAGCCTTCCGAGCCGGTCATGACACCGAGGAGGTCATAGCCTTCCTGGTCGAGATGATCGCCGCCCAGGCGCACCACCTCGCCATTCATCAGCACCATCTCGATGCCCAGCACATTGTTGGCGGTGAGGCCGTATTTCAGGCAGTGCACGCCGCCGGAATTTTCCGCGACATTGCCGCCGATCGAGCAGGCGATCTGGGAGGATGGATCGGGGGCGTAGTAGAAGCCCTCCTGCTCGACGGCGGTGGTGATGCCGAGATTGGTGACGCCCGGCTGGGCGACGACGACGCGGTCGGGATAGTCGATCGCGAGAATGCGGTTGAAACGGCTCATCACCAGGAGCACCGCATCTTCCAGCGGCAGCGCGCCGCCCGACAGCGAAGTGCCGGAGCCGCGCGGCACGACGCGAATGTTGCGGTCATTGCAATATTTCAAGACCCGCGAGACCTGCGCCACCGTTTCCGGCAGCACCACGACCAGCGGCAATTGCCGGTAGGCGGTGAGGCCGTCGCTCTCGAAGGCGCGCATTTCGTTGGCCGCGTCGACGACGCCCTCGCCCGGCACGATGATGCGCATGTCGGCGACGATCTCGGCGCGCCGGCTGAGCGTTCCGGCATCCGGCTTGGGCATGGCGAGGCCGGACATCGGCGCTTCCTCCACTCGACTGGTCAAAATCTTTTACCAGCCAAGACCATTTGTTGCAAACGCTGCTTTGGTCGGAGTGGGATGACGAACGATGGCCATGGCTTCCGCAGCGGCAATCTGCCGCTGGCGACCGATCGTGTCCATGGTCGGCTGGCTGGCTATTCGCCCGGATGTTTCGCCGGTTCGGAGTGCATGCGCCGCACGCGACGAACGCCCCACCAGACGAGCAGGATGGCAACAGGCACGGAGAACGCGGTGACGACTTCGGGCGCGAAAGCGTGACCGAAGACCGAGGCGCCCTTGGCGACATAGCCGATGAGACCGACGACATAGTAGGACACGGCGGCAACGGACAGGCCCTCGACCGTCTGCTGCAGGCGCAGTTGGAGGCGGGCGCGGTTGTTCATCGACGCCAACAGGTCGCGGTTCTGCTTCTCGACTTCGACATCGACCCAGGTGCGCAGCAGTGTGGTGGCGCGGGTGAGTTTTCGCGACAGGTTGGCCTGGCGCTCCTCGACCGAGCGGCAGGTGCGCATCGCCGGCGCCATGCGCCGCAAGAGGAAGCCCGCCCAGGTGTCAAAACCCTGAACCGGCTCCTCATCCAACGCCTCGAGCCTTTCGGTGACGATGCCGTCATAGGCGCGGCTGGCGCCGAAGCGGTAGAGACTGGACGCGGCGTCGGCCTCGAGCTCGGCGGCGAGTTCGGTGAGGTCGGCGAGCAATGTCTGGCTGTCGCGGGTTTCGACCGCCTTCATTTCCAGCGTGGTCTGCGCCAGGCGGTCCTCGATGCGACGGGCGCGGACGGACAGCGTCAACGCCAGCGGCAGGCCGAGCATCGCGAGCGTGCGATAGGTTTCGATGTCGATCAGCCGCTGCGACAAGGCGCCGGTGCTGGCCGGCGTCAGGCCGCGATCGAGCACCAGCATCCGGGTCAGCCCGTCGCCGTCCTGGCGGAAATCGGTGATGATGGCGGCGGCGCCCCGCTCGACCAGCGAATAGCACAGGCTGGTCGGGTCGAAGCCCGCGATCAGCTTCTCGCTTGCCTGCGTCCATTTGCGGATTTCGAGGCGGATGCCGGAAATCACCGTGCCCGGGGGCGAGAAACCGTTGCCGAAGGGCGAATCCTCCTGGCCCCGGCCATTCTCGGCCAGCGGCCCCTCCCAGAGGTAGGTCGAGAATTCCGTATGCCGCTCCCAGCGCAGCGTGCCCTTGCTCCATTTCATGGCATGGTGGCGCGCGTAGCGCTCGGGCGCGGCGATGCCCAGCCGCCGCGACAGCTCCGAGAGCACGGCATGGTCGACCGCGGCGCCGCCCTCGGTCATGAAGGAAAGCTGGATCAGCACGCGCGGCTTTTCGATCAGCGGGTGCGGACGGGCGTGGACCTCGCCAATCGCGCCGGGCCGGCCCTCATGCGCCGGAAAGCCCATCACGCTGCCTTGGGCGCGCGGCTGGAATTCGAGACTGGACATCTCGTCGGACACGGCTGGTCCCCCTGTTCTCGACCCTTCGTGCAACCCGGTCGTCTTGCGGCAATCGGCGAGACGCGTAAACAGCAAATATTAGCATCCGGCGATGGCGGAGCGCGGCAAGCGATCCGACCGGATTTGGCGAATTGGATAAATAATTTGACCAGTTGGCGACAGACGCTTTAATCTGGACGACATCCGTTCCGTTCTCCAGGCGTCTCCCTTGAGCGACATCTTCTCCAGGATCGATCATTCGCGCACCGCCGACGAGGTGGTGCAGCAGATCGAGAGCCTGATCCTCGAAGGCGTGCTGCGCACCGGCGACCGGCTGCCCGGCGAGCGCGAGCTTGCGCGCCAGTTCGACGTGTCGCGGCCGATCCTGCGCGATGCGCTGAAGGCGCTGGAAGGGCGCGGGCTGCTGACGACGCGCCCCGGGGGCGGCACGCATGTCGCCGACGTCATCGGCCAGCTCTTCACCAAGCCGGTGACGGACCTCATCTCCACGCACCGCAAGGCGGTGACCGACTATCTGGAATACCGGCGCGAGATCGAGGCGGTGGCGGCCGAATACGCGGCGCGGCGCGCGACGCCGGAGGATCTCGCCCTGCTCGACCGTATCATGGCGCGCATGGAAGAGGCGCACCGGACCGGAGACTTCGACGACGAGGCGGAGATCGACGTCGAATTCCATCACGCGGTGTGCGAATGCGCGCACAACATGATCCTCCTGCACACGCTGCGCTCCTGCTACCGGCTGCTGTCGGAAGGCGTGTTCCAGAACCGGCTTCTGGTGTTCAGCGTGCCCGGCGCGCGCGAGGCGCTGTTGCAGCAGCACCGCGCGATCCACGCCGCGATCAAGGCGGGCGATCCGGTCGCGGCGCGCAAGGCGGCGATGGATCACATCACCTATGTCGAGCGCTCGATGGCGGAAGCCGAGCGCAGCGGCGACTGGCAGCGCGTGTCCAGGCTGCGCCTCAGGCAACGCTCGGACGACATCGAACCCACACGCAAACGCTCCTGATCACAGATTTAGCGGGGACCCTACCATGAGCGAAATCCTCACCATCGCCGATCTCAAGGACCTGGCGCGCCGCAGGGTGCCGAAGATGTTCTTCGACTACGCCGATTCCGGCGCCTGGACGGAGAGCACCTACCGCGCCAACGAGGAGGATTTCGGCAAGATCAAGTTCCGCCAGCGCGTGCTGGTCGACATGAGCAACCGCTCGCTGGAATCGACCATGATCGGCGAGAAGGTGGCGATGCCGGTGGCGCTCGCGCCGACCGGGCTTACCGGCATGCAGCATGCCGACGGCGAGATGCTGGCGGCGCGGGCGGCGGAGGAGTTCGGCGTGCCGTTCACGCTGTCGACGATGAGCATCTGCTCGATCGAGGATGTCGCTTCGGTGACGAAGAAGCCATTCTGGTTCCAGCTCTATGTGCTGCGCGACAAGGATTTCGTGCTCAACCTCATCGACCGGGCCAAGGCGGCAAAATGCTCCGCGCTGGTGCTGACGCTCGACTTGCAGATCCTCGGGCAGCGCCACAAGGATGTGCGCAACGGGCTTTCGGCGCCGCCCAAGATGACGCTTGCCAACATTGTCGACCTTGCGCTGAAGCCGCGCTGGTGCCTGGGGATCGCCGGCACCAAGCGCCGCACCTTCCGCAACATCGTCGGTCACGCCAAGGGCGTCGGCGACGTCTCTTCGCTGTCGTCCTGGACGAATGAGCAGTTCGATCCGCAGCTGTCGTGGAAGGACGTCGCCTGGATCAAGGAGCGCTGGGGCGGCAAGCTGATCCTGAAAGGCGTCCTCGACAAGGAGGACGCGCTGATGGCGGCCGAAACCGGCGCCGATGCGATCGTCGTCTCCAACCACGGCGGGCGGCAGCTCGACGGCGCGCCGTCGTCGATCTCGGTGCTGGAGGAAATCGCCGATGCGGTTGGCGACCGGATCGAGGTGCATATGGATGGCGGCATCCGCTCCGGCCAGGATGTGCTCAAGGCGCTCTGTCTCGGGGCCAAGGGCACCTTTATCGGTCGCCCGTTCCTCTACGGGCTCGGCGCCATGGGCAAGGAAGGTGTGACCAGAGCGCTCGAAATCATCCGCAAGGAGATGGACATCACGATGGCGCTGTGCGGCAAGCGCCTCGTCACCGACATGGGCAAGGACCAGTTGCGGCGCTAGGATGTTCTTCATCGGTTGGCATTAGCCTCTTGCGGTGGCATCCATACCGAAAAGACGCCCAGCTTGACCGAAACCGGAATCCATTATGTCGATGCGCGCGGGCCAGACGGACTGCGGCTCTATGCCATCGGCGACGTGCATGGACGCCATGACCTGCTCGCCGCCATGCACCGGCGCATCGAGAGTGAACTGGAATACAAGGCGCCGTCGTCCGACTGGCGCATCATCCATCTTGGCGACTATGTCGACCGCGGATCGGATTCGAAAGGCGTCATCGATTTCCTGATCGCGGCGCGCAAGCGCGATCCGCGCAACATCATGCTCGCCGGCAACCACGACATCGGCATGCTCGAGTTCCTGGCCGATGGCGATCCGGACGGCCTGTTCATGAACTATGGCGGCGTCCAGACCGCGCAGTCCTATGGCGTGGAGTTGACGCGCGACGCGCATTGGTTCGGCAAGGCGGAGGCCGTCGCACGGGGGCACGCCGCCCTGGTCAAAGCGGTCCCGCGCGGCCATGTCGACTTCCTGGAGTCGCTGACATTCTCGGTCGCCTTCGGCGACTTCTTCTTCTGCCACGCAGGGATCAGGCCGGGCGTGCCGCTCGACCGGCAGGACCAGCAGGACCTGATCTGGATCCGCGACGACTTCCACGACCACTCCGGGCTCTTTGCGAAAGTAATTGTGCACGGGCATACGCCCGTCCCCGAAGCCGAGGTGTTGGCCAATCGCGTCAATGTCGACACGCTTGCCTGGAAATCGGGCACGCTGAGCGCGCTCGCCGTCAATGGCGGCGACAAGCGAATCATCGATGTGCAGGGTGAAGCGCTTTAGGCGCTATCCCTGCGCGGGCGCGCTTCCAGTCTTACCGGGGACTCAGTCCAGCGAGGTGGTGACGCCGTAGCCGTCGACGGCGCGGTGATTGGTCGCTGCGTCGGCGGCATAGATGCCGAGACCGCAGACCACGATTGCAGACAGCATGACAAAAGACAGGAGAGCTGCTTTCACGGACGTCATCTCTGGTTAAGCTTTCTGCATCTGGGCACGAGGCGGTTAC
>RXJA01000564.1 GCA_003963455.1 Hyphomicrobiales bacterium | reverse complement strand
TCGTCGGCGGTCCAGCCGAAGACGTTGCCGCCCAGGACCAGCGGCGCGATGGAAAGGTCGGTGCGACCGAGACGGCGTTTCTGCAAGGCTGATCTCCGTGATGCTGGAACGGGCGTGATGCCCAAGGACGGTTGCGGCTAAGCTAGGTCATGCCAGGCCGAGGTCAAAGGCATGGTTTGCCTTTTTGATTCGACCGGCGCTTCAGGAAGGCGTGACCTGACGTCCCACCTCCTCCAGCCAGTGATCGCGGATGCCGAGCGCCTCGAGGTGCTCTAGCGTGCTCAAGACATAGTCCTCGTTCCGCCCGGATTGGCCGACGGCGCCGCGAACGATTTTTGCAGCGTGACCGGTATCGAGCGCGCCGGCATATTGCTCATGCTGCCGGTCGACGATGTAGGCGACCGCCTCGACCGAATCACCGCCATCCAACCGGACCTCGAGTATCCGTTCGAGATAGACGCTGGTCACCAGTTCGCGTTCGCGCAGATAGGAAAGCACCTCGTCGCGCAGATCGCCGGGAACACGGTAGGCGAGGCCGATGCAGGAGCCGCCCCGGTCGAGGCCGAGTACAAGACCGGGCCGCCCGCGCGTGCCACGATGCACGAAGGAATAGACGCAAAGCGAGCGCCGGTAGCCATAAAGCCGGGCGCGGCGTGTCTCGACATGGGCAAATCCGGGCCGCCAGATCAGCGACCCATAGCCAAAAACCCAAAAATCGCCCATATCGCCAAGCCTGATCGCATTCGAGTGAACGACACCGCACCGGTAAGGTGCTTTTTCTGTCCCCCGCTTGTTTGCGTGAGTGAACCGCCCGCTCGCCGTATGAAGGGGTAACGAGAGCCGCAGCATGACGTCAAGTGACGAGCGATCGCCCAAACCCCGCCGCCGGCTGTTGTGGCTTGCCGCGCTCCTTGTCGTGCTGTTCGCCATCTACAGCGGCGGCTGGTTCTATCTCGCCGACAGGCTCAAGACCGAGGCCGACCAGGCGGTGGCGCGGCTGGGCAGCAAGGGCATCGCCGCCGGCTGCGCCAACCTCGCCGTCAGCGGCTATCCGATGAGCTTCACGGTTTCCTGCGACAACATCGCCTATGAGGACGACGCTCGCAAAGTCGCCGCGTCCACCGGGAGTTTCAACGCCGTCGCCGGGATCACCGGGCCTCTGTCGCCGGTCGCCGACCTGCGCGGGCCGCTGCGGACGATGGCGCCCGGCATGCCGCCGCTCTGGATCGACTGGGACCAGTTGCAGGCCAATGTCAAAATGTGGTGGCCGCTGCCGCGCAGTGTCTCGCTGCAGGCCGAAGGCCTGAACGGCCAGACCGACCCGCAGGACGACACGGACCCGATGCAGTTGTTCAGCGCGGGCAAGGCGGCCGGGCAATTGCAGCCGGCCGGCCAGGACATCAATTATGTCGGCAGCTTCGGCGATCTGGAGATCAATGCGGATGCCATCGACGGACGCGTGCTGCCCGCGCTGGACGGCAGCGGCGACGTAACGCTGAGGAACGGCTTGGCGCTGATCGCCGCACCGCCAAAGAGCCTGCGCGGCCAGTCGGTCGACATCGCCAGGCTAGACCTCTCGTCCGGCACGGCGCGCATCACCGTGTCCGGGCCCGTCTCGGTCGACGCGGAGGGCCTGGTCGACGCAAGTCTGATGATCAGGCTCAAGGATCCGAAAGCGGTGGCTTCTATCCTCGCCGGCGCGGTTCCGGAGCATAAAAGCGAAATCGAGCAGGGTTTTGCCGCAATTGCCATGCTTGGCAAGGAGCCGTCCTTGCCGCTGAAGATCGTCAAGGGCAAGGCCTCGCTGGGCTTCATCCCGCTCGGCAAGATCAAGCCGGTCGATTAGAACATGGCCCGACCGGTCCGGCTGCTCAGCGTTGGCGCCTTCACCCTCGACACGATCCTGCGCGTCGACGCGCTGCCCGAGCATCAAGGCAAGTTCATCGCCAGCGACGGCGTCCAGATCGCTTCCGGCATGGCGACGAGCGCCGCCTGCGCCGCGCGCCGCCTCGGGGCCGACGTCTCGCTTTGGGCGAGCGCCGGCGACGATCTCGTCGGCGACCGGCTGATCGCCGACATTCTGGCCGAAGGCGTCGACTGCAGTCTCATCCGCCGCGTTGCCGGCGCGCGGTCGGCGCTGGCCGCGATCCTCGTGGATGCGCATGGCGAGCGCGTCATCGTGCCTTTCTACGACAAAAAAGCGCAGGCCGATCCCGAGGCGCTGCCGCTTGCCGACCTCTCCGCCTTCGATGCGGTGCTCGTTGATGTCCGCTGGCCGGGCGCCGCGGCGCTCGCCTTGAGCGCGGCCCGATCGATCGGCCGCCCGGCGATCCTGGACGCCGATACCGCGCCGGTCGAGGTGCTGGAGCGCTTGCTGCCCTTGGCTTCGCATATCATCGCGTCGGAACCGGCGGCCCGTATCGTCTGCGGCCACGCGCTCGACCCCGAAAGCGTCTGCGCCGACCTTGCCTCGCGCACCGACGCCTTTGTCGCGGTGACCGGTGGCGCCGCCGGAACCTGGTGGCACGACCGGGCAACCGGGCGCGTGCGCCACGTCGAGGCGCCGAAGGTCAAGGCTGTCGACACGCTCGCCGCCGGCGACGTCTTCCACGGCGCCTTTGCCGTCGGCCTCGCCGAGGCCATGCCCATGGAGGAGGCCTTGCGCTTCGCCAGCGCCGCCGCCGCGCTCAAATGCCTGCGCTTCGGCGGCCGCCTCGGCGCACCGGACAGGGCCGAGACGCTGGCCATGGTGGCGGCGCACTGGCCGGCAGCCGAGAAGGCAAAGGGAGCTCAGATTCAGGCCAGTACGTGAGCACCGAAGGCGTAGAAGGCCGCCATTTGCAGGCCGGCCTCACCTGAATATCAGCTCCCTTTCGGATGCTCGACCGCCTGCCGGCCAAAATCCGGGGCGTCGATGTCCTGGCCGGCCTCGATGATCGAGCGGCGGATGGCGCGGGTGCGGGTGAAGAGGTCGAACAGCTTTTCCCCGTCGCCCCAGCGGATCGCCCGCTGCAGCGAGGCCAGATCCTCCGAGAAACGCGCCAGCATCTCCAGGATCGCGTCCTTGTTGTGCAGGCACACGTCGCGCCACATGGTCGGGTCGGAGGCGGCGAGGCGGGTGAAGTCGCGGAAACCGGAAGCGGAATATTTGATGACCTCGCTCTTGGTCACCGCTTCCAGGTCGTCCGCCGTGCCGACGATGTTGTAGGCGATGATGTGCGGCAGGTGCGAGACGATGGCGAGCGTCATGTCGTGGTGCTGCGGATCCATCGTGTCGATGTTGGAGCCGCAGCGCCGCCAGAATTCCGAAAGCTTCTCGAGCGCCGCGGGGTCGGTGCCCGGCAACGGCGTGAAGATGCACCAGCGGTTCTCGAAGAGATCGGCGAAGCCGGCGTCGGGTCCGGATTTTTCCGTGCCCGCCAGCGGATGTCCGGGGATGAAATGCACGCCTTCCGGCACATGCGGCTGCATCTGCGCGATGACGGAAGCCTTGGTCGAGCCGACATCGGTAAGGATGGCGCCTTTCTTCAGCGCCGGCGCGATCTCGGCCGCAACCTCGCCGGACGAGCCGACCGGCACAGAGACGATGACGAGGTCGGCATCGCGCACCGCTTCGCTGGCATCGGTCGTATAGGAATCGCCAAGGCCAAGCTCTTCGGCGCGCTTCAACGTCGATGCGCTGCGCGTCGCGATGGCGACATGGCGCGCCAGGCCCTCGCGGCGGATGACGCGGGCAAGCGACGAGCCGATCAGGCCGATGCCGACCAGCGCTATCTTCTCGAACATCGGTGATGCCATGGTGCTTCAGCTTTTCAGGAAGGTCTTGAGCGCGTCAACGACGCCGCGATTGGCCTCCTCGGTGCCGATGCTCATGCGCAGCGCGTTGGGGAAGCCGTAGCCGGTCACACGGCGCAGAATATAGCCGCGCTGGCTCAGATAGTCGTCGGCGGCGGCCGCCGAGTGCTTCTTGTCGTCGGGGAAATGGATCAGCAGGAAATTGCCGACGCTGGGCGTCACGCGCAGCCCAAGCCCGACCACCTGTTCGCTGAGCCAGGTCAGCCATTTCTCGTTATGCGCCACGCTGCGCTCGATATGGGCACGGTCTCGGATCGCGGCGATACCAGCCTCGATCGCGGTCGCATTGACGTTGAAGGGACCGCGAATGCGGTTGATGGCGTCCACGATATGCGCCGGTCCATACATCCAGCCGATACGCGCGCCGCCGAGGCCGAGCTTGGAGAATGTGCGGGTCATGACGACGTTTTCCGAACTGCCGGCCAGTTCGATGCCGGCTTCGTAGTCGTTGCGCCGCACATATTCGGCATAGGCAGCATCCAGCACCAGGAGCACATGCCTCGGCAGCGACGCATGCAGGCGGCGCACCTCCTGGAACGGCACATAGGTGCCGGTCGGATTGTTGGGATTGGCGAGGAACACCATCTTCGTGCGCGGTGTGACCGCGGCCAGGATCGCATCGATGTCGGCGCGCTCGTCGGTTTCCTTGACCGCCACCGGCTTGGCGCCCGCCGCCTGGATGTAAATCTTGTAGACCATGAAGGCGTGTTCGGTGAACACGGCCTCGTCGCCCGGCGCGAGGTAGGTCTGCGCCAAGAGCCCGAGGATCTCGTCCGAGCCGTTGGAGCAGATGATGTTTGCCGGGTTCAGCCCATGCACTTCGGCGATCGCCTCGCGCAGCCGCCGCGCCGTGCCATCGGGATAGACGTCGAGCTTGGCCGCCACTTCGCGCGCGGCCTCGATCGCCTTTGGCGAGGGCCCCAGCGGATTCTCGTTCGACGACAGTTTGTAGACTTTCGTCACGCCTGCGGGCGCGGTGCTTTTTCCCGGCACATAGGCCTCGATGTCCATGATGCCCGCGCGGGGCGTCGGACGTGCCTGATCCTGCTTCATGTCACAAATCCGTCGAGAAGACCTTCGTCCGAAGGCCGCAGCGGAAATACAGGCCACAGGCTGGAATGTCGAGTGCTAGCGCTTGCGCCAGGATGCTTACCGTTGACGAACGGCGGCGCTGGTCCTAGAAGGGCTGCCATACTTCCGTGGTGATTTGGCCGGTCGGCTTGCAGCCACGTTAAACAACTCGCTAAAGGGCCGTTTGCAACCTGTAACCGGCTTTGCGACGGCAATGCCGGTTTTTTGTTGTCCGCTGCCGGCCGGACACCGCATCAGCCAAAAGCGATGCGGGTAAGATGAGGACGGACATGGCCGCAGAGCGTGCAGCAAGGACCAACAACGAGGCCGACAATCCGTCGAGCCCGGTGCTGCGCTTTGGCGTCGACAAGCCGCTGAAGCTCGATGCCGGCACCTTCCTTGCGCCTTTCCAGATCGCTTACCAGACCTACGGCACGCTCAACGACGCGCGCTCCAACGCCATCCTCGTCTGCCACGCGCTGACCGGCGACCAGCACGTCGCCAACACCAATCCGGTGACCGGCAAG
>RXJA01000576.1 GCA_003963455.1 Hyphomicrobiales bacterium | reverse complement strand
CGCAACAAGATAGCGCTCATCGGCTCGGGCATGATCGGCGGCACGCTCGCCCATATGGTCGGCCTCAAGGATCTCGGCGACGTGGTGCTGTTCGATATCGCCGAGGGCATTCCGCAGGGCAAGGGCCTCGATATCGCGCAGTCATCGCCGGTCGACGGCTTCGATTCCCGGCTGACCGGCGTCAACGATTATGCCGGCATCGAGGGCGCGGATGTCTGCATCGTCACCGCCGGCGTGCCGCGCAAGCCGGGCATGAGCCGCGACGACCTGCTCGGCATCAACCTCAAGGTCATGGAACAGGTCGGCGCCGGCCTGAAGAAGTACGCGCCGAAGGCCTTCGTCATCTGCATCACCAACCCGCTCGACGCCATGGTCTGGGCGCTGCAGAAATTCTCGGGCCTTCCGACCAGCCACGTCGTCGGCATGGCCGGCGTGCTCGACAGCGCCCGCTTCCGCTATTTCCTGGCCGAGGAGTTCAAGGTCTCGGTCGAGGACGTCACGGCTTTCGTGCTCGGCGGCCACGGCGATAGCATGGTGCCGATGATCCGCTATTCGACCGTCGCCGGCATCCCGCTGCCCGACCTCGTCAAGATGGGCTGGACCTCGAAGGAGAAGCTCGACCAGATCGTGCAGCGCACCCGCGACGGCGGCGCAGAGATCGTCGGCCTGTTGAAGACCGGCTCGGCCTATTACGCGCCGGCGGCCTCGGCGATCGCCATGGCCGAGTCCTACCTCAAGGACAAGAAGCGCGTGCTGCCTTGCGCCGCGCACCTTTCCGGCCAGTATGGCGTCAAGGGGACCTATGTCGGCGTTCCGGTGGTGATTGGCGCCGGCGGCGTCGAGCGCGTCATCGAGATCGACCTCTCCAAGGCCGAGCAGAAGATGTTCGATTCCTCCGTCGCGGCCGTGCAGGGCCTGACCGAGGCCTGCACCAAGATCGCCCCCCATCTCGCCGGCAAGTAACCCTCCCCGGAGACCAAACGCATGAACATCCATGAGTATCAGGCCAAGGCGCTGCTGAAGACGTTCGGCGCGCCGGTCGCAAGCGGCGTCCCGGTGTTCAAGGCAAGCGAGGCGGAAGCCGCGGCACAAGCGCTGCCCGGCCCGCTCTATGTCGTGAAGAGCCAGATCCATGCCGGCGGCCGCGGCAAGGGCAAGTTCAAGGAACTCGGCCCCGACGCCAAGGGCGGCGTGCGGCTGGCGAAGTCGGTGGCCGAAGTGGTCGCCAACGCCAATGAGATGCTCGGCCACACGCTGGTGACCAAGCAGACCGGGCCTGCCGGCAAGCAGGTCAACCGCCTCTATATCGAGGATGGCGCCGA
Organism: Hyphomicrobiales bacterium; assembly: GCA_003963455.1. GTDB lineage: Bacteria > Pseudomonadota > Alphaproteobacteria > Rhizobiales > Rhizobiaceae > Mesorhizobium. The sequence continues at coordinate 4,141 of RXJA01000576.1, read as the reverse complement.
CATCGCCCGCGAGCTCTACCTGTCGATCCTGGTCGACCGCTCGGTCGGCCGCATCGCCTTCGTCGTCTCGACCGAGGGCGGCATGGACATCGAGACGGTCGCGCACGACACGCCGGAAAAGATCGTCACCGTCGCCATCGATCCGGAAAAGGGCGTCAGCGCCGACGACGTGAAGAAGCTCAATGCCGCGCTGAAGCTCGACGGCGAAGCCGCCAAGGACGGCGCCTCGCTGTTCCCGATCCTCTACAAGGCCTTTGTCGAGAAGGACATGAGCCTGCTCGAGGTCAATCCGCTGATCGTCATGAAGAACGGCCATCTGCGCGTGCTCGACGCGAAAGTGTCGTTCGACAACAACGCGCTGTTCCGTCATCCGGACGTGTTGGAATTGCGCGACACCACCGAAGAGGACGAGAAGGAGATCGAGGCGTCGAAATACGACCTCGCCTATGTCGCGCTCGACGGCAATATCGGCTGCATGGTCAACGGCGCCGGCCTTGCCATGGCGACCATGGACATCATCAAGCTCTACGGCGCCGAGCCGGCCAACTTCCTCGACGTCGGCGGCGGCGCGTCCAAGGAAAAGGTCACGGCGGCTTTCAAGATCATCACCAAGGATCCGGCGGTCGAAGGGATCCTGATCAACATCTTCGGCGGCATCATGAAATGCGATGTCATCGCCGAAGGCGTGATCGCCGCGGTCAAGGAAGTCGGGCTGAAGGTGCCGCTGGTCGTTCGTCTGGAAGGCACCAATGCCGAGCTCGGCAAGAAGATCATCAACGACAGCGGCTTGAACGTCGTGTCGGCCGACGACCTCGACGACGCGGCCAAGAAGATCGTCAAGGCGGTAAAGGGCTGAGCGGATGCCTCCGCGCAAGATAAACCTTGTCGAAGCGGCGGATCAAAAGATCACCAAGGTCTTCGATCCGCATATCGCCGGCGACGTCAACGATGCCCAAGCCAAGGTCGCAAAGTTCGGCGAGGTGTTCGATTGGCATGCACATGACAATGAGGACGAAGCCTTCCTCGTGTTGCGCGGCAGGATCGCCATCGATTTCCGCGACGGGCCGGTCGAGCTCGGCGAGGGCGATTTCATCGTCGTGCCCCGCGGCGTCGAGCACCGGCCGCGCTCGCTGACCACAGAACCTGTCGTGCTGATGTTCGAGCCGGCGACGACGCTCAATACCGGCAATGCCCGGAGTGACCTCACCGTCACCGATCTCAAGCGGCTGTGAGCCATGAACGCGTCGCCCTTCTCCTCCCTCTCGGACGGTCACCAACACCTGCAGGCGCTGGTCGGCGCGTGGCGCGGCGAGGAAGAGGTCGCGGCGACGCAGTGGACCGATGCCGGCACCGCGACTTCGGAAGTGTTGGCGGAAGCCCAGTTCGGAGGCTTGTTCGTGGTGCAGCGCTATCGCCAGCGCCGCGACGGCACGGTTTCGTTCGGTTCGCACAATGTGTTCGGCTTCGACCAGCAGAACAAAGTCGTCACCATGCATCAGTTCGACTCGATGGGGTTCGTGCCGATGTCGCCGGCGACCGGCGCCTGGAACGGCAACGAACTCGTGCTGGAACGGTCGTCGCCGCGCGGCGCCGCTCGTGTCACCTATGGTTTTGACGGCGCTGAATCCTACCGCATGAAACTTCAGTTCAATCCCGCCGGCAGCGATGCATGGCAAGACATGGTGAGCGGCGTCTACCGGCGCGTCTCGCATTCCTCGATCAACGGTTTTTAGAAAAGGGCCGCGATGTCCATTCTCGTCGACAAGAATACCAAGGTGCTGGTTCAGGGTCTGACCGGCAAGACCGGCACGTTCCACACCGAGCAGGCGCTGGCCTATCACGGCACCAAGATGGTGGGCGGCATCCATCCCAAGAAGGGCGGCGAGACCTGGACCGGTTCCAAGGGCGAAACCCTGCCGATCTTCGCCACCGTGGCCGAGGGCAAGGAAAAAACGGGCGCCAACGCCTCCGTCATCTATGTGCCGCCGGCGGGCGCGGGCGAAGCGATCATCGAGGCGATCGAGGCCGAGATCCCGCTGATCGTCTGCATCACAGAAGGCATCCCGGTGATGGACATGGTCAAGGTCAAGGCGCGGCTCGACCGCTCCACCTCGCGGCTGATCGGCCCGAATTGCCCGGGCGTGCTGACGCCCGACGAATGCAAGATCGGCATCATGCCCGGCAACATCTTCCGCAAGGGCTCGGTCGGCGTTGTTTCCCGCTCGGGAACACTTACCTATGAGGCGGTCTTCCAGACCACCAATGTCGGTCTCGGCCAGACCACCGCGGTCGGCATCGGCGGTGACCCGGTCAAGGGCACCGAGTTCATCGACGTGCTGGAGATGTTCCTCGCCGACGACGAGACCAAGTCGATCATCATGATCGGCGAGATCGGCGGGTCGGCCGAGGAAGACGCCGCGCAGTTCCTCAAGGACGAGGCCAAGCGCGGCCGCAAGAAGCCGATGGCGGGCTTCATCGCCGGGCGCACGGCGCCGGCGGGCCGCACCATGGGCCATGCGGGCGCGGTGATCTCGGGCGGCAAGGGCGGCGCGGAAGACAAGATCGCGGCGATGGAATCGGCCGGGATAAAGGTTTCGCCGTCGCCGGCCAGGCTCGGCACGACGCTGGTCGAGGCGATCAAGGGTTAAGGGAATAGGGGAGTAAGGCAGTAGGGGAGTAGGGAAAGACAGGCGCCGGACGGCCCTATTCCCTTACTCCCCTATTCCCCTACTCCCCTCCAACTAAGGAGACGGAGCCAAGGCTCCGCACACGAAAATGGCAAGACAAGATCAGGCCAACGACCAATTCTCGCTCACCTCGTTCCTCTATGGCGGCAATGCCGACTATATCGACGCGCTGTACGCGGCCTATGAGGACAATCCGGCTTCCGTCGATCCGGAATGGCAGGATTTCTTCGCGGCGCTGAAGGACGACGCGGGCGACGTCCGCAAGAACGCCACCGGCGCCTCTTGGGCGAAGCCTTCGTGGCCTCTCACCGCCAATGGCGAGCTGGTCTCGGCGCTCGACGGCAATTGGGGCCTGGTCGAGAAGGCGATCGAGAAGAAGGTCAAGGAAAAGGCGGTCGTCAACGGCGCCGCGCTTTCCGACGCCGACGTGCATCAGGCGACGCGCGATTCGGTCCGCGCCATCATGATGATCCGCGCCTATCGCATGCGCGGCCACCTGCACGCCAATCTCGATCCGCTGGGCATCGCCAAGCCGCTGGAGGACTATAACGAGCTGTCGCCGGCCAATTACGGCTTCACCGAAGCCGACTACGACCGGCCGATCTTCCTCGACAATGTGCTCGGCCTCGAATTCGGCACCATCCGGCAGATGCTGGACATCCTGACCCGCACCTATTGCTCGACGCTCGGCGTCGAGTTCATGCACATTTCCGACCCGGAAGAGAAGGCCTGGATCCAGGAGCGCATCGAAGGCGCCGACAAGGAGATCACCTTCACCGCGACCGGCAAGAAGGCGATCCTGTCCAAGCTGATCGAGGCCGAAGGCTTCGAGCAGTATATCGACGTCAAGTACAAGGGCACCAAGCGCTTCGGCCTCGACGGCGGCGAATCGCTGATCCCGGCGCTGGAGCAGATCATCAAGCGCGGCGGACAGCTCGGCCTCAAGGAGATCGTGCTCGGCATGGCGCATCGCGGCCGCCTCAACGTGCTCAGCCAGGTGATGGCCAAGCCGCACCGCGCCATCTTCCACGAATTCAAGGGCGGCTCGGCCGCGCCCGACGAGGTCGAAGGCTCGGGCGACGTGAAGTACCATCTCGGCGCCTCGTCGGACCGCGAGTTCGACGGCAACAAGGTGCATCTGTCGCTGACCGCCAACCCCTCGCATCTGGAAATTGTCGACCCTGTCGTGATGGGCAAGGCGCGCGCCAAGCAGGACCAGCTTTCTGGCCGCGAACGCGGCGAGATCGTGCCGCTGTCGGAGCGCGCCAAGGTGATGCCGCTGCTGCTGCATGGCGACGCCGCCTTTGCCGGCCAGGGCGTGATCGCCGAAATCCTCGGCCTGTCCGGCCTGCGCGGCCATCGCGTCGCCGGCACGCTGCACGTCATCATCAACAACCAGATCGGCTTCACCACCAATCCGCGCTTCTCGCGCTCCTCGCCCTATCCGTCGGATG
>RXJA01000535.1 GCA_003963455.1 Hyphomicrobiales bacterium | reverse complement strand
ACACGCGAAACTGGAACAAAACGTAGACAGTTCTGGTCTTTCGCTCCCGAATCACTACATTCGGGATCAATGTAGGGCTTTTCCGAGGACATGCCTTTTTTCGATGAACCGAATGCGCGGCCGGCAGCGGCTCCATCCGGCATAGCCGCGCGCGCCATGGCGGCGCGCAGCGGCCAGAACAGCGCGCCCGATTATCTGAAGGGCCTGAACCCCGAGCAGCGGCTCGCCGTCGAGACGACCGAGGGCCCTGTCCTGGTGCTGGCCGGCGCCGGCACCGGCAAGACGCGGGTGCTCACCACCCGCATCGCCCACATCCTTGCCACCGGCAGGGCCTTCCCTTCGCAGATCCTCGCCGTCACCTTCACCAACAAGGCCGCGCGCGAGATGAAGCAGCGCATCGGCCACCTGATCGGCGAAGGCAATGTCGAAGGCATGCCGTGGCTCGGCACCTTCCACTCGATCGGCGTCAAGCTTCTGCGCCGCCACGCCGAGCTGGCCGGGCTGAAGTCGGATTTCACCATCCTCGACACCGACGACGTGGTGCGGCTGATCAAGCAGCTCATCCAGGCCGAAGGGCTGGACGACAAGCGTTGGCCGGCCAAGACCTTCGCCCAGATGATCGACGGCTGGAAGAACAAGGGCCTCGGCCCCGACGAGATTGCGGAAGGCGATGCGCGCAGCTTCGGCAACGGCAAGGGCCGCCAGCTCTACAAGGCCTATCAGGAACGGCTGCAGACGCTGAATTCCTGCGACTTCGGCGACCTGCTCTACCACCCGATCCGCATCTTCCGCGCCTATCCGGACGTGCTGAAGGAATATCACCGCAGGTTCAAATACATACTGGTCGACGAGTACCAGGACACCAACACCGCGCAGTACATGTGGCTGCGCCTGCTGGCGCAGCGGCCTAGTGCCGGGCGCGCGCCATCGGCCGAAGGCCGCAAGCCCGACCGGGCGTCGGCCGGCCAGGCCGCCCCCGCGGAGGCCAGCGAGCGGAGCGAGCGCGCGGCCGTGAGCGAGAACAAAGTAAACATCTGCTGCGTCGGCGACGACGACCAGTCCATCTATGGCTGGCGCGGCGCCGAGGTCGACAACATCCTGCGCTTCGACAAGGATTTCCCGGGCGCCACCATCATCCGGCTGGAACGCAACTATCGCTCCACCGCGCACATACTCGGTGCCGCTTCCCACCTCATCGCCCACAATGAAGGCCGCTTCGGCAAGACGCTTTTCACCGACCGCAACGACCCCGAGGACGACAAGGTGCATGTCCATGCCGCCTGGGACTCGGAAGAAGAGGCCAGGGCCATCGGCGACGCCATCGAGGCCTACCAGCGCCAGAAGCACAACCTCAACGACATGGCGATCCTGGTGCGCGCATCCTTCCAGATGCGCGCCTTCGAAGACCGTTTCATCACGCTGGGCCTCAACTACCGAGTCATCGGCGGCCCACGCTTCTACGAGCGTCTGGAAATCCGCGACGCGCTGGCCTTCTTCCGCGTCGTCGCCAACAGCGGCGACGACCTCGCTTTCGAGCGCATCGTCAACGTGCCGAAGCGCGGCCTTGGCGAGGCCACCATCCGCCAGATCCACGACACCGCGCGCGCCATGCGCGTGCCGATGCTGGAGGCGGCCGCGACGCTTGCCGAAAGCGATGAATTGAAGCCGAAGCCACGCGCCGCGCTGCGCGAGGTGGCGGCGAATTTCGAACGTTGGCGCAACGCGCTGGAAACCACGCCGCACACCGAGCTCGCCGAGACCATCCTGGAGGAGAGCGGCTACACCGACATGTGGAAGAACGACCGTTCAGCGGATTCGCCCGGGCGGCTGGAGAATCTGAAAGAGCTGATCCGCTCCATGGAGGAGTATGAATCACTGCGCGCCTTCCTCGAGCATGTCGCGCTGGTCATGGAGGCCGAGCAGGGCGAGTCGCTCGATGCGGTCTCGATCATGACGCTGCACTCGGCCAAGGGTCTCGAATTCGAGACCGTCTTTCTCCCCGGCTGGGAGGAAGGCCTTTTTCCCCACCAGCGCGCGCTGGATGAAGGCGGCCGCTCCGGTCTCGAGGAAGAGCGCCGGCTCGCCTATGTCGGCCTGACGCGCGCCAAGAAGAACCTGCACATCTGGTTCGTCTCCAACCGCCAGATTCATGGGCTGTGGCAATCGACCATCCCGTCACGCTTCGTCGATGAACTGCCGGAAACTCACATCGACATCGCCGAGGGTGGCAATTCCTATGGCGGTTACGGCAATCCCTATGGGGGCGGCAGCTTCGCCTCGGGCCGCGGCGGCGGCCGGCAGAACCCCTACGGCGCCTCGCGCTTCGACAATATCGGCGCCAAGGACCAGGGCAGCTTCTCCAACACCTATGCGACGCCCGGCTGGCAGCGCGCGCAGGCCAACCGCACCGAGGCGACCGACCGCAACTGGGGCACCCGATCCGGCCACCAGGTCGAACGCATCGGCTATGGCGAGACCGATAGCGGCTATGGCGCGGGCCGCACCAGCGTGAAGGGCCGCACCATCGAGGGCGAACTGGTCGCCAAATCCGTCGCCGATACGCCGTCAACCTTCGCTGTCGGCGACCGTGTCTTCCACCAGAAATTCGGCAACGGTAACATCGCCGCCATCGACGGCAACAAGCTCACCATTGACTTCGACAAGGCCGGCCAGAAACGCGTGCTGGACGGGTTTGTGGCGCCGGTGTGACCGGCCTCCTCACCTATACCGTGCCTGGTTCCACTTGTGGCCGAGCAGCGACAGGATGATGATCAGCCCGTTGAAGAACTGGACGTAAAAGCCGCTAAGGCCCGCCGCCACCACGCCCGTCTGGATGAACGACACGGTGACGGCGCCGATCGCGCCGCCGACGACCGTGCCGATGCCGCCCCAAGTCGGCGTGCCGCCGACGAACACCGAGGCGAGCACAGGCAGCAGATAGCCGTCGCCGGCCGTTGGCCACCAGGTGAAGTTTATCATCACCGAGAACGTGCCGGCAATCGCCGCCCCTATGCCGGTGAAGATGAACACTTTCACCCGCACGAGTTTGACGTCGATTCCCATCTGCTTGGCGCTGTCCGGGTTGTCGCCGACCACCTTGACCTGCGCGCCGAAGCGGTGCCGGTTGAAGAGCAGCGCCGAGAAAACGACGAAGGCTATGGCCCAGAAGATCTGCACCGGAATGCCCCAGATCTGGCTGGAGAAGATCTTGTAGGCCGCGCTGTCGGCCAGATTGGTCAGCGCCGTCGACTTGCCCTCGTTGATGATCTGGATCAGACCGCGCAGCAGGAAGTTCATGCCGAGCGTGGCGATCAGCGACGACAGCCCGCCATAGACCACCAGCGAGCCGACCAGGAAGCCAAGCAGCGTGCCGGTGACGAGCGCCGCCGCAATGCCGATAAATGGATCGTAGCCCGCCTGCACCACCAGCGCGAACACCCAGGAGGCAAAGCCCATCGTCGCGGGGAAGGACAGGTCGATCTCGCCGCAGGTGACGACGAAGACCAGCGGCACCACCACGAAGAGCGCGACGGGAAGCGTCGTCAGCACCGAGCTGTAGAGATACCAGGTGGTGAAGACCGTCGGGTTGGCGATCATGAACACCGCCATCATGACGATGAAGACGGCGAGCGTGCCGAGCGAAGCGCGGTTGTCGAGCACGAAGCCGCGCAGCCAGTTGTCGGAGGGATGGCTCCACTCCTTGGCCGCCTTGCCGCTTACCCTTCCCAGAGGAGATTGCAGATCGGGTTCCATCGCCTTGCTCATTGCGCTCTCTGCTCCGCTTCGCCGGCCTCGTGCAGCCCCGGCAGGCCGCCGGGATGCGCCACATCTTCCATGAAGTTGATCAGGTCGTCGGCCGACTTGACCTCGCCGCGGTCGGCCGTCAGCGCCACCTTGCCGCGGTCGAGCACGACGAAACGGTCGGCGATGTCGAAGACATGGTGGATGTTGTGGCCGATGAACAGGATCGAGCGGCCGCTCGCCCGCACCTGGCGTACGAAATGGAAGACCTTGGCAGTCTCGGTTAACGACAGCGCCGTCGTCGGTTCGTCGAGGATGATCAACTCCGCCTGCTTGTAGATGGCGCGCGCGATCGCCACGCCCTGCCGCTCGCCGCCCGAAAGCTGACCGACGATCGACTGCGGCGTGAACACTTTGGAGGTGAAGCCGATCTCGCGCATCAGCCGGCTCGCTTCCGCGATCTCCTTGTTGACCTTCAGCCAGCCCATGAAGCCGGTGAGCTCGCGGCCCATGAAGATGTTGCGCACGATGGTCTGCTGCACAGCCAGTGCGCGGTCCTGGAACACGGTCTCGATGCCGGCGTCGCGCGAGCGCGCGGCGCTCCATCCGCTGACCGGCTTGCCGCGCACCAGGATCTCGCCGCTGGTCGGCTTGACCACGCCGGACAGGATCTTGATCAGCGTCGACTTGCCGGCGCCGTTGTCGCCGATCAGGCCGACCACCTCGCCGCGATCGACGGCAAGATTGACACCGCCCAGCGCATAGACCTGGCCGTAGGATTTCTTGATGTCGCGCAGTTCGATGATGCGTTCGCTCATGCGATCCTCGCTTGAATTGCCTGTTAGGCCGGCCTCGTCCGCCGGCGGTCCAGCCGGCCGGGTCAAGCCCGGCCGGCTGCCTGGGAGGTCAGCGCAGCGCCTGCTTGGCGAGCTCTGAGACGATCTCGTAGTTCTGCGGCGTCACGAAGCCGGCGCCGGTGTCGACATTCATCGGTGCCAGCCCCAGCACCACCTGTTGGCACAGGCTCAGAATCGGCAGATAGCCTTGCATGAACGGCTGCTGGTCGGCCGTCAGTTGCACCCAGCCGCCCTTGAAGGCCTCGACGATCTGCGGGCTGGTGTCGAAGCCGAAATTGAAGATGTCGCCAGGCTTCCTGCCCGCCGCCTGCATATAGGTTGCGACATTGCCGAGCATCTGCCCACCGGGATAACCGACCGCCTTGACGCCGGGATTGTTGAGCAGCGCGGCAGTGATCGGCGGGATCGCTAGATTGGGATCGGCTGCCCACTCGGTTTGCGAATTGATCTGAACGACATCGACGCCAGCCTCCTTCAGCGCGGCGACCGTCCCACGCTCGCGCGCACCGCGGCTCTCATTCTCGAACGGGCCGATCATGATTGCCTTGTCGCCGGCCTTCAGCCCGGCCAACTTGAACGCCTCGGCGCCGAGCGCGCGCCCCTGCTGCTCCTGCTGCGCGCCGACATAACCGCCCCCGAACGCCGCCGTCACGGTCGGCACCGGAACGTTCTGGTACATCATCTTGATGCCGTCCTTATGCGCCTGTTCGGCCAGCGGCATGATCGCCGCGTCGCCCGGATGGCCCATCATGGCGATGCCCTGGGGCTTGACGGCGACCGCCTCGCGCAACTGCTGCACCATCTTTTCGACGTCCCAGCCGGAAAAGATGTAGTCGACCTTCGGCCCGAGATCGGCCGCTGCCTGCTTGGCGCCATTA
>RXJA01000407.1 GCA_003963455.1 Hyphomicrobiales bacterium | reverse complement strand
GCAGGGAGGTCGCCGCCATGGCCGGGCTGCAACTGCCGCTGATCCCGACCGAGCACCAGTATTTCGTCACCGAGACCATTCCCGAAATCGCCGCCATGGGCCGGCGCCTGCCGTCGGTCGCCGATCGCGACGGCGAATATTATCTGCGCCAGGAGGGCTTGGGGCTGCTGATCGGCGCCTATGAGCGCAACATGAAGTTCTGGGCCGAGGAAGGCACGCCGCTGGATTTCGGCCACGAGCTGTTTCCCGACGATCTCGACCGCATCGAGGAGAACATGATGCGGGCCGTCCAGCGTGTTCCGGCGGCGGCTACCGCCGGCGTCAAGAAGGTGATCAACGGTCCGATGATATGGTCGCCCGACAGCGCGGTGCTGTTCGGGCCGGCGCCGGAGCTCAGCAACTATTTCTGCTGCAACGGCATCATCCCGGGCTTCTCGCAGTCGGGCGGCATGGGCAAGCTCGCCGCCGAATGGATGATCGAGGGCGAGCCGACGCTCGACATGTTCGGCTGGGACATGGCGCGGTTCGGCCACTGGGCCGGCAAGGCCTTCACCAAGGCCCGCGTGCAGGACCAGTACAGCCACCGTTTCAAGATCCATTTCCCGAATGAGGAGCGCGCCGCCGGCCGGCCTGTGCGGACCCGGCCCGTCTACGAAATGCAGAAGGAGATGGGTGCCGTGTTCGGCCTCAACTTCGGCTGGGAGCATCCGCTGTGGTTCGCTGCCGAGGGCGAGCCGCGCGAGGAGACGGTCGGCTTCACGCGCCAGAACTGGTGGGGTCCGGTCGGCCGCGAGGCGCGCATGCTGCGCGAGCATGCCGGAATCATCGACATCTCCAATTTCGCCAAATACGAGGTGAAGGGCGCCGGCGCGGAAACCTGGCTGAATGCGATCTTCGCCAACCGCATGCCGACCAAGGCCGGCAACTCTTGTCTCACGCCGCTGATCGGCAAGCGCGGCGGCATCGCCGGCGACTTCACCGTGACCAGGCTGGCGGATGACGAGTTCATGGTGATCGGCTCCGGCATGGCCGAGCGCTTCCACCAGCGTTTCTTCAAGTCCGTGCCGCTGCCCGAAGGCACGACCTTCCGGTCGCGCACCGAGGATCTCGGCGGCTTCAATGTCGCCGGGCCGAAATCGCGCGAATTGCTGCAGCGGCTGACCAATGACGACCTATCGAACGAGGCCTTCCCGTTCATGCGCTCGCGCCAGATCACCGTCGCCGGTGTCGACGTGGTGGCGTTGAGGGTTTCCTTCACCGGCGATCTCGGTTGGGAACTGCACTGCAAGGCCACCGACCAGGTCGAGCTCTATCGCGCGCTGCTCAAGGCCGGCGCGGAAGTCGGCGCCGGGCCGGTCGGCTCGCGGGCGCTGATGTCGCTGCGCGTCGAAAAGGGCTACGGCAGCTGGAGCCGCGAATATTCACCGGAATACTGGCCGCAGGAGGTCAAGCTCGACCGGCTGATCAAGACCGACAAGGACTTCCTCAACCGCGAAGCCTATCTCGCCGTTGCCGGCAAGCCCGCGCGAGATGAACTCATCATGCTCTCCGTCTCTGCCAAGGACGCCGACGCCACCGGCGGCGAGCCGATTTTCCTGCCGGACGGCACGCCGATCGGCCAGGTGTCGTCGGGCGCCTATGGCTATTTCGTCGAGCAGTCGCTGGCGATGGGGTACGTGAAAGCGGGAACCGCCAAGGCGGGCGACAAGGTGACCGTCGCCATTCTAGGCAGGCCGCATGACGCGGTGCTGCTCGCGCACCCACCCTTCGACCCGGAAGGCAAGCGGCTGCGGTCGTAAGCCGCGAACGCCGGGCCACTGGGAGCGCACCAGATTCGAAGAGGACTTCTAACAACCAAAAACAAAGGGGAATCGCATGATCAAACGGCATTTGCTGGGCACGATGCTTGCCCTGGTGCTCGCCTCCGCCGCGCAGGCGGCCGACGTCAAGGTGATCAATGACGACGCGTGGTTCGCCGAAGGTCCGATCTGGTATCAGGATAAGCTTTTCTACGTCGAATATGGCCGCGGCACAGTCACTGTCTGGGACGGCAAGAAGAACGACATTTTCTGGAAGATGGATGGCTGCGGCCCCTCGGCCGTGCTGCCGACGACGACGGGCGAGTTCCTCGTCACATGCTACGACAACAACACGATCGGCCGCATCTCGGCCGACGGCAAGACGCTGGCGCCCTATGACAAGGATACGGACGGCAAGCCGTTCAGCGGACCGAACGATTTCGCGCCCGACAAGGATGGCGGCGTCTATTTCACCGGCTCGGGCAAGGGCGGCCCGCTGATCGACGCCTCGGCCTATTACATCGGCAAGGACGGCAGCGTGAAGAAGGTGGCGGGCGACCTGCACAATGCCAACGGCCTCGTCATGTCGAATGACGGCAAGATCCTCTATCTGGTCGAGACCGAGGACAACACGATCATCGAGTTCGACGTTTCGTCCGACCACAGCCTGTCGAATCGCCGCGTGTTCCTGCGGCTCGACGATCTCTTCTCGAACCAGCCGCATATCTGGCCTGACGGGATCAAGATGGACAAGGAAAGCGAGATGTATATCGGCCAGAGCCCGCGCTCGCTCGACGCGCCCGGCAAGATCATCGTCGTCGACAAGGACGCCAAGCTCTTGCGCACGCTCTCGGTGCCGTCGCCGTCCATGCCGAACTTCGCCTTCGGACCGGACGAAAAGGTGCTCTACGTGATGGCGCTCGACCAGATCGATGCCGCGCCCTGGCACGGCAAGGTCTACGAGGTGCCGAACAAGTAGGGTTCGGCGGCGGGCGGCTGAGGCTGGCCCGCCGCCTGACCAACCGCCATTTGGCTGGCTCAACCGAAGCGGCTGAGCCAGTGGCGGGCGAGGTCAGAGCGCCGGCAGATCCAGATGTCGGGGTTGGCGGTGATCTTGTCGAGGAAGCGCTCGAGTCCGATCATGCGGCCCGGTCGCGCCGCCAGCCGGCAATGCAGCGACACCGTCATCATGCGCGGGATCGTTCGTCCTTCCTGCAAGAGCCAGTCGACGCCGTCGCTGACATATTCGAAGAACTGGCTGCCGGTCTCCAGGCCAGAGCCGCGCGAAAAGCGGCTGTCATTGTTGTCGAAGCTGTGGGGCACGACCAGATGCCGCTTGCCGTCGACATCGACGAAATAGGGCAGGTCGTCATTGTAGTCGTCGCAGTCGAACAGGAAGCCGCCATGCTCGACGACCAGGCGGCGCGTGTTGAGGCTTGGCCGGCCGGTGTACCAGCCCGCCGGATCGATGCCGGTGATCTTGCGGACCGCATCCACCGTCATGGCGATATGCTGGCGTTCCTCGTCCTCGCAGAGCGGGGCGTAGTCGATCCAGCGCCAGCCATGGCAGACGATGTCGCTGCCGAGCGCCGCGATCGCCTTGCCGGCGGCCGGGTTGAGCTCCAGCGCGCGGCCGACGACGTAGAAGGTGGGGATGACGCCCTTGTCCCGGAATAGCGAGATCAGCCGCCAGACGCCGACGCGCGAACCATATTCGTAAAGCGATTCCATGTTGCGGTTGCGCAAGCCGGGTACGGCGGGCGCCACGGCGAGGTCGGACAGGATCGCCTCGGACACGCCATCGCCTTCGCCGATCGAGTATTCCGCGCCTTCCTCGTAGTTGACGACGATGTTAAGCGCCAGCTTCGCGCCGCCGGGCCATTCAGCCGCCGGCGGCCGCTCGCCATAACCGATGAAATCGCGGGCGGGCAGATACGGCATGTGTGACGTCACGTCTTGAAATCCCCTCGGATGAAGCCCTTACCAGCATCGCCGGCCGCGCATGGCGGTGAGCGCGCGCAGCGTGCGGTCCATGACCTCCGGCGGCCCGATCGTGATGCGCAGGCAGTCGGCCAGGCCGTAACCCGCCATGCCGCGCACAACGATGTCGGCGCCGCGCAGGGCGCTGTCGGCCGCGGTCGCGGCCGCCGCGTCGGCAAAGCGCACCAGAACGAAATTCGTCCGGCTCTCGGGGATCTCGTATCCGGCCGCTTTCAAGCCCTGCGCGAAGCGGTCGCGGCTATCGGCGGTGCGCGCAACCGTCGAGCGCATATAGGCCTGGTCCTCGAGAGCCGCGACGGCCATGGCAAGGCTCACGGTCGGGACCTGGTTGGAATTCTGCATCTTTCGCACTTCGGCGGCTATTTGGGGCGCAAACAACCCCCAGCCGATGCGCGCGCCGGCGAGCCCGTAAGCCTTGGACAGACTGCGCAGGACGACGGTGTCGCCGCGCCCGGCCAGTGCGAAGACGGCCTGCGGATCCTGGTCGTCGAATTCGCCATAGGCCTGGTCGATCATCAGCAGAACGTCGCCGGGCAGCGCCGCGCGCAGGCGCAGCAATTCGGCGTTCTTGATGCGCGTGCCGGTCGGGTTGCCCGGATTGCAGACGAACACGATGCGCGTCGCCGGCGTGAGAGCCGCCAGGATGGCGTCGATCGAGACCTCGAAGCCACGTTCCGCGGCCTTGACGTAGGTCGCCCCGACGCGCGCGGCGGCCGAGGCGGCAAAATTATAGGCATAGTCCGTGCCCAGCACATCCGCGCCGGGACCGGCGAAGGCCGCGATGGTGCAGGCGATCAGGTCCATCGAACCGGCGCCGCACAGGATAAGGTCGCGCTCCACCCCATAGGTTTTTGCGATCGCATCGCGCAGCAAGGTCCAGTCCGGGTCGGGATAAAGATAGCTGCGCGCCACGGCTTCCCGGCCGGCCTCGATGGCGCTCGGGCTGGGCGGGAAGGCGCTCTCGTTCTGGGCCAGCGTCGGCCGGTCGAAGCCGCCGAAATTCGCCAGCGCGAAAGCGGACATGGCCTCGATATGGGCGGTGGCTTTCAGGGGCACGGCATGAAGGTCCGGCTATAGCTTTGTCGGCAAGGTGTTGCGAGGAGAGGCTATGGCAGGGCGGCCAACCCGCAAAGCAAAATTCGCCAGCACAATGGCCATGGGAATTTGGCCCATGCGGGGGAGGAGAAAGTGCACCGTCACCGTAAATACAGTTGTCCTTCGGGCCACGAACATCCGAATGAATGATGGCAGGCAGGTCGGCTATGGTTACCACGCCATCATTGGTATGCTTGCAACGCGCGAGGTGGGAAATTGCAGCCCCTTGGGTGTACCAAAAGTTCGATGAGGTTGAGAGGCGACCAAGAGCGCCAAGCAAGATTGGAGAAGATGTTCAGACTGAAGCATCTTCGGTCCGGTTATTGGCTGGTGCTCGACCTGCACGCCGAGTTTCACGATGTCATTGACTGCGGGCCGCTGTTTGAAACCACCGAAGGAACGGGCGCTGACCAAGCGTAAAAAGCGAAACGCTTTTGCCCTTGCCCCTTAAGCCGGGAGGCCCGGTCGGCAACTGGGTGGCAGGTCTTGGAAAACTTGGCTCCCCGGGCCGGATTCGAACCAGCGACCAACCGGTTAACAGCCGGTTGCTCTACCACTGAGCTACCGGGGAACGGAGGCTCTGACGT
>RXJA01000313.1 GCA_003963455.1 Hyphomicrobiales bacterium | reverse complement strand
ACCGCGGATGCGGCCGAGGAACACCGGATAGAGATAGGTGAGCCCGTAAAGGCCGATGCCGACGACGAAGGAGAACAGCGAGCCGAAGGCGAAGTTGATGTTGCTGAAGGCCCTGAGGTCGACGATCGGCTCCTCGGCGGTGAAGACGCGCCAGAAGAAGATGATGCCGCCGATGGTCATGATGACGGCGCAGGCAAACACCGCCGGCTCCTGCAGCCAGTCATGGTTCGGCCCTTCCTCCAGCACATATTCCATGCAGCCGAGGAAGGCGGCCATGCCGGCCAGGCCCCACCAGTCGAACTTCGAGAACAGTTTCAGGTTGGGCTTGTCGAAATCGATCAGCGCCCAGGCCGCCGTCGCCACCAGTATGCCGGGCACCACATTGATCAGGAACAGCCAGTGCCAGGACATGGCGTGGCTGATATAGCCGCCCACCGTCGGGCCGATCGTCGGCGCCAGCGTCGCCACCAGGCCGATCATCGGCGAGACGATGGCGCGCTTGGACGGCGGGAAGATGGTGAAGGCGGCCGCGAAGACGCTGGGGATCATGCCACCGCCGATGAAGCCCTGGATGGCGCGGTAGACGATCATCTGGTCGATGTTGGTGGCGGTGGCGGCGAGCGCGCTGGCCGCGGTGAAGCCGGCCGCCGCGGTCGTGAACAGCACGCGCGTCGACAGCATGCGGCTGAGGAAGCCCGACAGCGGGATCATCACCACCTCGGCGATCAGATAGGCGGTCTGCACCCACGGGATCTCGTCGGAGCTGGCGCTCAAGCCGGCCTGGATCTCCGACAGCGAGGCCGAGACGATCTGGATGTCGAGGATCGCCATGAACATGCCGAACACCATCGCCAGGAACGCGACGACGCGGCGCACGGGCATATGGTCCGCGGGCAGGGCCGACGCGGCTGCTGCCGGACGTCCGGGCATTGCTCCTGCGGTGATGGTTGCGGTTGCCATGTCATGGCCTCCCTAGGCAATTCTCGAGGACGAGCGTTTGGCGGTCCCGAATTGCGTCGAAACGGATAGAGCAGGCTGGGCGGCCCGGCGCTCGAATGGCCACCGAACCGCCCCCCAAATCAGTTGGTCGTCGAGGCTGGCGCGGTGCGGCTGTCGACCGCGACGACGACGCTCAGGCCGGCGCGCAGCTTGCCGGTCTTCAAGACGTCGGCCGGCACGTCGATGCGCACGGGCACGCGCTGCACCACCTTGGTGAAGTTGCCGGTGGCGTTCTCCGGCGGCAGCAGCGAGAACACCGCGCCGGAAGCCGGCGCCAGCGAGGACACCGTGCCTTCGAAGCTCTGGCCGTCGATCGCGTCGACGGTTATGCGGACCTTCTCGCCGGGCACCATCCGGCCGAGCTGCGTCTCCTTGAAGTTGCCGACGATGTAGAGCTTGTCCATCGGCACGACGACGGCGAGCTTCTGGCCGGGGCTGACGAGGTCGCCCTGCTCGACCGAGCGGTTGCCGACGACGCCGTCATAAGGCGCTTTCAGCACGGTGAAGGACAGGTCGCGCTGGGCCTTGTCGCGAGTGAGCTGCAACGAGGCGAGCGTCGAGGCCGATTCCGCGCGCTGGGCTTCCAGCACGCCGATATTGGCCTGTGCCGCGGCGATCTGCGCGTCGGCGCCGACAAGCGCCGCCCTGGCCTGGTCGAGCGCGGTCTGGGCGTCGTCGAGCTGCGCCTGCGTGCCGACATGGGTCTTGAGCAGCTGCGCGGCGCGGTCCTGGGCGCGCGCCGCATTGTCGGCGGCAGCCTGGTCCGCGACCTTCTGCGCCTGAGCCTGGGACAGTGAGGCCTGGGCTGCCTTGGTCTGGGCGTCGATGCGGTCGAGCGTCTTTGCCAGCGTCGCGATCTGCGCCTCGGCCTGAGCGACCGCGATCTTGTAGTCGCCATTGTCGATGGCGAACAGCGGATCGCCAGCCTTGACCCGCTGGTTCTCGCTCACCAGCACCTTGTCGATGTAACCGGAAATTTTCGGCGATACGAACGACATATCGGCCTGGACATAGGCGTCGTCCGTGGAGATCATGAACCGGCCGTCGGTCCAATAGTCGTATCCGTACCAGGAGCCGGCGCCGAGCAGGGCCAGGCCGATGATCGGCAGCAGGAAGGAGCGGGCGGAGCGCTTCTTCCTGGCGGGCGCTTCGGCCGCAGCCGCGACGGGGGCGGGCTGGACGGGAACTTCCGGCGCTTCGGTCGAGGGTTGGATCTTGGCGTTGGGAAAGGTGCGGACTTCGGCGGTGGAGTTCGAGGACATGAGTATCTCTCTGAATGTCGGTCAGACTGAACCGTTCGGTTCGAATTGGCGATTGACATAGCGCGGGAAGAGGACCATATCAAGGGGAAATCGAACCGGTTGGTTCGAATATTTTAGGGAATGACTTCCATGGTCGAAACGACAGCCGACAGCGATCTGCTCGACTTACGCAAGGGTCGCCCGGCGGCCGGGCAGGACCCGGTCAAGCGGGCCCAGATCATCGAGGGCGCGCGACGCGTCTTCATAGACAAGGGCTTCGAGGCCGCCTCGATGAATGACATCACGCGCGAGGCCGGCGTCTCCAAGGGCACGATCTACGTCTATTTCGAAAACAAGGAAGAGCTGTTCGAGGCTCTGATCGAGGAAGAGCGCGGCACCATCTTCAAGAACATGTACGAGGTGCTCGACCACTTCGACGACCTGCGCAAGACGCTCGTGAAGTTCGGCATGGGACTCTCGGCCAAGATCACCTCGGCCAAGGTGATCCAGGCCCAGCGCACGGTGGTCGGCGCATCCGACCGGATACCGGAACTTGGCGCTCGTTTTTATGAGCGCGGCCCGAAGCGCGGCCACGACAAGGTGATGGCCTTCCTCAACGAGGCCGTTGAACGCGGCCTGATGCAGATCGATGATGTCGACCTGGCCGCCTATCAGTTCACCGAATTGTGCCTGGCCGGCCTGTTTCGCCAGTGCATCTTTTCCTACCGCACCAAGGCGCCGAGCCATGCGGAGATCGAGCACATTGTGACGTCGGGGGTCGATGTCTTCCTCAAGGCCTACGGCACGGAGAAATTCCTGGCCGAGGAAAAGGCGCTGCAATCGGCCTGACCGTCCGGGCAGGCGCATACGCAGCGCAAAGGGCGAACCTGGGCAGCCTCTGCGCATCCTTGCAAGCGCAGGCATGACGGCTGACCACGTCGTCGAGATCGTCCGCTGACCTCCTCAAAATATCGATCGGCATCCGTCCGGCGGACGCCGTCGGAAGGACCTGTTAACCATCGGTTCCTATGTCTCGGGAGACGTTCAATCGGCGAGTCTCGAGAATGACATCCATGCGTTTTCCCCGTGCCAATCTTTCCGGCGCTTCCGCCTATGGCGACGACGACGATCACCGCGCGGAGGATGTCGGGCGCCGTGGCGCGCAGCCGCCGGCGCAAACGGGACAGGTCGTCGCGTTGCGCTCCGGGAGCGAATCGAACGCCGCTCGCGTCGCGTCGTTCGATTCGGCCGATGCTGGTGAATTCGGCCGCCCGGCCTGGCAGAACTATTTCTTCCTTGCGCCGAACGTACGGTTCACGCGCACGCCGGACACCGATCTCGCCAAGCGCGCCGCCCCGCAGGGGGAAGCGGCTGCGCACAACAAGGCGAGCGCCGGCGAACCCGTCCGGTCCGCGCCGCCGGCCCCCACGGCTCCGACGGCAGCCAATCCAGCCCGGGCAGTGCCCGCAGTCCCTGCCGCTGTGCCGCCGGCGCGAACCAAACCGGCCCAGGCGCCTTCCACGGCTGCCCCCGCCGCTGCCCCAAAGCCTTCCGCCGCCCCGCCCCGAGCCGCCGCCCCGGCGCCCCAGCCGCGCCTGACCGGATTGCGCTGGTCCTATCTTTCCGATCATGCCTTCTTCGAATTCGGCATGCCCTTCCTCGCCGAGCGCCTGGCGCGGGCACGCCTGAATGAGACGGGACAGACGCCCGCCATTGCGGCTCCGCTCCCCGTCGAGCCGATCCCGGCGCGTCCTCCGGCGGCGCAGCCAATCCAACCCCGCGCCGCCTTCCTGGGAGAGGCGACGTCATTTTACCGCGTCATCGAATGGCGCTCCGGCGTGGCCGCCGCAAGCCCTGCCTCGCCGCCGGCGCCGGCCGTCGCGGCCGATACCCAACCGGAACCGGTGGCGACCGTGCCGATTGCCGAAGCGGCAAGCGCAAGACCAGCCAGGCCGGCGCCCTCCCTGCCCATCGCCGGCGCGGTCGCGCCGTTGCCGGCTTCCGTCGGCTACGAGCTTCCGTCCGAGGAACTCCTGCAGATGCCGCCGGAAGGCCAGGGCTTCTACATGTCGCAGGAGCGGATGGAGCAGAACGCCGACCTGCTCGAAAGCGTGCTGGAGGATTTCGGCGTCAAGGGCGAGATCATCCATGTCCGGCCGGGGCCGGTCGTCACGCTCTACGAGTTCGAACCGGCGCCGGGTGTGAAATCCAGCCGTGTCATCGGTCTGGCCGACGACATCGCCCGCTCGATGTCGGCCGTCTCGGCTCGCGTCGCCGTCGTGCCGGGCCGCAATGTCATCGGCATCGAGCTGCCCAACGAGACGCGCGAGACGGTCTATTTCCGCGAGCTGATCGGATCGGCCGGCTTCCGCAACACCTCCTGCAAGCTCGCGCTTGGCCTCGGCAAGACGATCGGCGGCGAACCGGTCATCGCCGAACTCGCCAAGATGCCTCACTTGCTTGTGGCGGGCACCACCGGCTCGGGCAAGTCGGTCGCCATCAACACCATGATCCTGTCGCTGCTCTACCGGATGAAGCCGGAGGAATGCCGTCTCATCATGGTCGATCCCAAGATGCTGGAACTGTCCGTCTATGACGGCATCCCGCATCTGCTCACCCCGGTCGTCACCGATTCCAAGAAGGCCGTCACGGCGCTCAAATGGGCGGTGCGCGAGATGGAGGACCGCTACCGCAAGATGGCGCGCCTCGGCGTGCGCAACATCGACGGTTACAACCAGCGCGCCGCCGGCGCCCGTGACAAGGGTGAGGTCGTGACCATGCAGGTGCAGACGGGCTTCGAGAAGGGCACCGGCGAGCCGCTGTTCGAGGAACGCGTCATCGACCTCGCGCCGATGCCCTATATCGTCATCATCGTCGACGAGATGGCCGACCTGATGATGGTCGCCGGCAAAGAGATCGAAGGCGCCATCCAGCGGCTGGCGCAGATGGCGCGCGCCGCCGGCATCCATCTGATCATGGCCACGCAGCGCCCGTCGGTCGACGTCATCACCGGCACCATCAAGGCCAATTTCCCGACCCGCATCTCCTTCCAGGTGACCTCCAAGATCGACAGCCGCACGATCCTCGGCGAGCAAGGCGCGGAGCAACTGCTCGGCCAGGGCGACATGCTGCACATGGCCGGCGGCGGGCGCATCTCGCGCGTGCACGGCCCCTTCGTTTCCGACCTGGAGGTCGAGCATGTCGTGGCGCATCTGAAAGCGCAGGGGCGTCCCGAATATCTCGACACCGTC
>RXJA01000032.1 GCA_003963455.1 Hyphomicrobiales bacterium | reverse complement strand
TCTCCGCCATATTGGCTGGATAAACCGTCGTTAAGCACGGATCAGACGCCGATCCTCCCCCACGATCGCACAGGCCGGGCCGATACTGGATCGCGCATCACGGAAGATTCCGCTCGAGCAGCGCTTCAAGCCAATGAGCGAAGACCTGCAACCGGCGCGAAAGATGCCGGCGATGGGGATAGAGCAAAGTCATCGGCATGGGTTCCGCCCGGTGGTTTGGCATCACCTCGACCAGTTCTCGCGCTTCCAGGTGTCGTTTCAAAAGCCGCCCCATCACATCAGGCAGCATTGCGCTGGAATGCCGGTTTAGGATCACGCCGGCGGGATCGAGTGCGGCACGCATCGCCGGTCGGCTGCACGCCGTACCCTCGTGATCAGACACCGCGCGGGGATCGCTGGCCCCGTCAGCCAGTTGCTTCTGTCGGCAACGTCAAGCGCTCGAATGCCGGGCGCTCACAAGCCTCATAATTGTGTCGATATTGAATTCCAGGCGCCTATCCAGAGCATCCCTGTCCATCAGGTCGCGCTCGAATATGATCGAGCCGGTGAAGCGGTTCGTGAGATAATAATATCCGATCGCGGCGATGGTAATGTTCAGTTGCACCGGGTCGATCCCCGGCCGGAAATCGCCGCTGCTCACGCCTCGTTCGAGTATGCCTGAGACCATCGCGACGAACTTGCGGCTTGCCGTCTTGATCAGCTCGGACTTCTTCACGTGCTTGGCCCGGTGAAGATTCTCACTGTTGACCAAGGTGATGAACTCAGGATTCTTCAAATAATATTGCCACGTGAACCGGACAAGGCGTTCAAGAGCGTCCTTCGGCTTCAGATCGTCCAGATTGAGCGTCTGTTCGGCCGTCCGGATGTCGAGATAGGCATTTTCTATAACGGTCTGGAACAGATTATCCTTGCTGCCGAAATAATGATAAATCATGCGCTTGTTGGCCTTGGCCTTCGCGGCGATGACATCGACGCGCGCGCCGCCGAGGCCATTCTTGGCGAAATCGCTCTTTGCCGCTTCCAGGATGCGAAGCTTGGTCGCCTCGGCATCCCGAAGCCGCTTCTTCTTGGCGACAGTGCCTGATTTTTCGGACGTGGCGTCCACTTTGGCCGCTCCCTTGGTTCCAGTTCCAGCGTGCAGGCTACGATCGATCATACGCTGAAAGTCATTTCAATTGTCCAAGAAGTCAACAGGCCCCGCGCTGCGGCGCCGCTTGACTCTCGCACATTCAGGAAGTAACTAGATGGTGCATTCAGCGATCGAGGGAGCGGTTCGGACAGCCTGGCTTCTCAAGGTTGCTCAATAGGTGCCCGCCCTCGCGGGCCGTCGCTAAACGGGAGGTAGCATGTCGACTTTCATCAAGGATTTCATCGAGCGCGAGACCATCAGCCGGCGTAATTTTCTTCTCGCCACCGCTGCCGGCATGGGGGCCATGGCCGCCCCCTTCGCGTTCGGCTCTGGCGCGGCGCGCGCGGCAATCACCGACCCGGCGATCGCCTGGTCCTACCGTGATCGCGCCTCGGCTTACTGGAACTCGATCGTGTCGGGCGGGGAGGCTTTCGTCGAGTCCATCGGCAAGTCGAAGGATTCCCTCGTCTCGCTGATCAACGAGGGGTCTTCCGAAAAGTCGCTGGCCGACATCAAGGCGTTTCTCGCCAAGACCAATGGCAAATGCGCGATCGCCTGCGACGCCAACGACAGCCCGAACGCCCGTCCCGTGGTTGAGGCCGTGCGGGATGCCGGCGCCTACATTTCCACGATCTGGAATAAAACCGACGACCTGCACCCTTGGGACATCGGTGACAATTACGTCTCGCACATGACCTGGTCGGACGAAAAACCGGCCGAGCAGACGGCGCGTATCCTCTTCGAGGCCATGGGTGGCAAGGGTGGCGTCGTGCATTTGGGTGGCATTGCCGCCAACAATCCGGCCATCGAACGTCTCAACGGCTTGAAGAACGCGTTGAAGGATTTTCCCGATATCGAGCTTCTCGACGCCCAGCCCGCCGACTGGGACACGACCAAGGGCACGGAACTGATGGCGTCCTTCCTGACGCGCTTCGGCGACAAGATCACCGGCGTTCACTGTGCCAACGACAATATCGCTTACGGCGTCATCGAAGCCCTGCGCGCCGAAGGCATCGAGAATATGCCGATCGTCGCCTATGACGGAAATCCCGAAGCGGTGAAGCTGGTCATGGACGGCAAGCTCCTGGCGACCGTCTTCACCAACCCGCACTGGGGCGGCGGGATCACGGCGGCGCTTGCCTATTATGCCGCGACCGGCGCCTTCAAGCCCTCGGAGGAGCCGAAGGAGCACCGTGAATTCTACGGCCCGACGATCCTCGTCACCAAGAAGGACGCCGCGGACTTCAAGGCCAAGTATCTCGACGCTGTTCCTTCCTACAACTGGAAGGATTTCTGGGGCCCGAGCAACGGGCAGATCAAGTACAAGTAAGCGAAGAGCTCGATCGAGCGGCCCTCAAACGGGCCGCTCCCCCCCTAAACGGCACGCTTGGACGGGAGGCCGAAGTTGCCACGCATCCTCACGCGGGAGAACGCGATCCGCTGGGCGCCCTTCCTGGTGCTTCTCGCGCTCGTGATTCTGTTCACGGCGATCAACCCTTCATTCCTGTCGCAGCGCAACTTCGCGCGCATCGCGATTGCGGCCGCGCCCGCTCTCATGGTGGCTGTCGGCGTGACTTTCATCATCGTCATGGGGTCCATCGACCTCTCGATGGAGGGCGTCATTTCCCTGACGGCTGTCCTGTTCTGTTTCCTGGTGCTGGCGCTCGGCGGAACGCTGGCTTCGGGTGGGTGGATCGCGATACCTGTCATTCTGGTCGCGGGCGCCGCCATCGGCCTGGTGAACGGCCTCATTCACGTCAGGCTGAAGATACCATCCTTCATGGCCAGCCTCGCGCTCGGTTTCGTCGGCACGGGCGCCGCGATCCTGCTGACCGGCGGCAACATCGTCAAATTCGACGATCCGACGTTTCGCGCCCTGCTCACCTGGCGCATCCTGGGCTTCCCCCTGATGGTCTATGTCGCGGGCCTGTGCCTCATTCTTGCCTGGTTCATCCAGGCGCACACCCGCCTCGGGCGTCATTTCTACGCGGTCGGCGGCGGCGAGGAACTCGCCCATGCCTCGGGCGTGCGGGTGCGGCAGGTGCGATTGGCTGGCTTCTCGCTCGCCGGTTTCTTTTACGCCATAGCCGCGATCCTGCAGGTGGCGAAGATCGGCCAGGCCGAATCCGTGACCGGATCCAACTTCATGTTCATGTCGATCACTTCTGTGGTGGTCGGCGGCGTGGCGCTCTGGGGCGGGATCGGCGGCGTGTGGAACACGCTCGTCGGCGTTCTCATCGTCGCCGTGATCAACAACGGCATGGTGGTCATCGGCCTGCCCGACTTTCTGCAGGCCGCCGTTCTCGGGCTGCTCGTCATCATCGCGGTCATCCTGTCGACCGACCGGCGTTCGGTCGCGTTCGTCAAGTGAGGGCGCCATGTATGAATTGAGAGCTGTCGAAAAGAAGTTTCCGGGCGTCAGGGCATTGAAGTCCGTCGACTTCTCCATCAGCCGCGGCGAGATCGTCGGTCTGGTGGGAGAGAATGGCGCCGGCAAATCCACGCTCATGAAAGTGATCTACGGCGCCTACCAGCCCGACGGCGGCGAGATCCTCATCGATGGCAAGCCTGTCCGGTTCAGCGGCCCGCGCGACGCCATGGAGAGAGGCATCGGCATGGTTTTCCAGGAACAATCGCTGATCACCAACCTCTCGGTGATGGAAAACATCTTCCTTGGCTACGAAGACCAGTTCTCACGCTTCGGCGTGGTCAACTGGCGAGCAATGGCCAAGGCCGCGCGAAAGCAGCTCGCCAAGGTGAAGCTCGATATCGACCCGCGCACGACCACCTCGAGCCTTTCCTTCGCGCAGCGCCAGCTCGTGGAACTGGCCAAGGTGCTGACGCTGGAGGAACGGGTGCAGGGCCATCTGGTGGTCCTGCTCGACGAGCCGACTTCGGTGCTGGCGGAGGAAGAGGTCAAGCTGTTGTTCAAGCTCGTGCGGGAGCTGACGACGCGCGCCTCCTTCATCTTCGTGTCCCATCGCATGGACGAGGTGATGGAGCTCTCGGACCGCATCTACGTGATGAAGGATGGCCAGGTGGTTGATGTCGTCTCGCGCGGCGCGGCGACGCCGGAGGCGATCCAGCACAAGATGGTCGGCCGCCACGTGGACAAGGAATACTACCGCGAACAGCGTCAAAAACCGTACGACACGACGAAGCCGCTGGTCGAGCTCTCGGGCGTGAGCCTGCCGGGACGGGTCCACGATATCTCGCTGACGCTGCATGCCGGCGAGGTCCTGTGCCTGGTCGGCACCGAAGGCTCCGGCCGCGAGGCGATCCTGCGAACGATCTACGGCATGCGCACGCCCATCAAGGGCACGCTGAAGATCAAGGGTGAGACCGTCTCCAGGCTGACCGCCCGGGGAGCGGTGGAGCGCGGCGTCGGCTATGTGCCGCGCGAGCGCAAGATCGAAGGCATCGTGGCCGGCATGAATGTCTACGAGAACATGACGCTCTCCCAGATGCCGCGCTACGCGCGGATGGGCTGGCTCGATGTCGGCGACGAACGCGATCTTGCCAGGAAATGGATCGGCAGGCTCTCGATCAAGGCAAGTTCCGAATATGCCGACTGCGGCAACCTCTCAGGCGGCAACCAGCAGAAGGTCGTGCTCGCCAAATGGCGATCGGGCGGCTCCGACATCATGCTTCTCGACCATCCGACCCGCGGCCTGGACATCGGCGCAAAGGAGGATGTGTACGACATGATCCGCGAGATGTGCGACGACGGTGTCGGCGTCGTCCTGGTCGCCGACACGCTGGAGGAAGCGATCGGCCTCTCCCACACCATCGTCGTCATCAAGGACGGCGCGATCCAGAAGCGTTTCGACTGCGCGCCCGGCTCCAAGCCGTCGCTCTACGACCTTCTGCACTACATGATCTGAGGGGCATCGATGGATATCCAACGCCTCAAGCCGCACCTGCCCTGGATCACGCTCCTGGTCCTGGTCGCGATCGTCGGCATTGCCGATCCGAGCTTCCTCAAGCCGGCCAATCTGCTGAGCCTTGCAGGCGATATCGTGCCGCTGTTCATCATGGCGCTGGGACTGACCTTCGCGATCTACATCGGCGGCATCGACCTGTCGGCGCAGTCGATGGCGAACATGATCACCGTCGTCGCATCGGTCTATCTGGCGCCGCTGGGAATCTGGGTCGCGGCGCTCTGCATTGCTGCCGGGTTCACGCTGGGGACGCTTTCCGGCTACCTGACCACCCGCATGTACGTCCCGTCCTTCATTTCCACGCTGGCCGTCGGCGGCATCTGTTTTTCGGTGGCGCAATGGCTTTCCGGCAACCGCGCCCTGAACATGGACGCCACCCAGCGCAACGAAACCTTCGGCTGGATGATCGGTCGAACCGGCATCGTG
>RXJA01000080.1 GCA_003963455.1 Hyphomicrobiales bacterium | reverse complement strand
GCGGCAAGATCATCTCCGGCACGGTGATGGCCGACGGCACCATCAAGGTCGGCGCTTCGTGATGCGCGCCTTCGCCCTTCTGCTTGCCGCGGCCATCGGTATCCAGCCGGCATTGGCGGATGGGCTGACGCCCAAGGCCAAGCGCGAGCTGGCGCAGAAAAATGGCGGCGTCTACGACGATCCGGAATATAATCCGGCCACGACCCAGCGCATGTTCCGCGTTTCCACCGGGCCAAGCACGCTACCGCCCGGCCAGGTCGCCGCGCGCATCAAGGACATCGCCCAGTTGCAGAGCGCGCGCGACAACCAGCTTGTCGGTTACGGCCTGGTCATCGGCCTTGCCGGCACCGGCGACAGCCTCCGCAATTCGCCGTTCACCGAACAGTCGATCCGCGCCATGCTGGAGAATCTCGGCATCGCCACCGAGGGCGGCAGCGCGCGCGCCAAGAACGTGGCCGCCGTCATCGTCACCGCCAACATGCCGCCCTTCGTCCAGTCGGGCGCCCGCATCGACATCGACGTCTCCTCGATGGGCGACGCCACCTCGCTCGCCGGCGGCACGCTGGTGATGACGCCGCTGAAGGCCGCCGATGGCGAGATCTATGCCGTCGGACAGGGCTCGGTGATCGTCGGCGGCTTCACCGCCCAGGGCCAGGCTGAGCAACTGACCCAAGGGGTGCCGACCGCCGGACGCGTACCTAACGGCGCCATCGTCGAGCGCGCCGTGCCGGCCGAGTTCGACGACCAGGGGGTGCTGACGCTGCAACTGCGCAATCCCGATTTCTCGACCGCCATCCGCATCGCGGACGCCATCAACGACTACACCTCGCAGCGCTTCGGCATGCGGGTCGCCGCCGAGCGCGATGCCCGCACGGTGCAGATCAGGCGGCCGAAGAACGTCTCCGCCGCGCGGTTCTATGCCGAGATCGAGAACCTCGTCGTCGAGTCGGACGCCCCTGCCCGCGTCGTCATCGACGAGCGCACCGGAACCATCGTCATCGGCAGCAATGTCAAGATATCGCGCGTAGCGATCAGCCACGGCACGCTCACCGTGCGCATCACCGAAGCGCCGAAGGTGGTCCAGCCGGAACCCTTCTCCAAGGGCGTGACCGCGGTCGAGCCATTCACCGCCATTGAAGCAACCCGGCCCAATGCGCGCGTTGCCGTGCTCGACGGTCCCGATCTCGAAACGCTTGTCTCCGGCCTCAATCGCCTCGGCGTGAAACCCGACGGCATCATAGCCATCCTGCAAGGCATCAAATCGGCCGGCGCCCTGCAGGCCGACCTGGTTCTCCAATAGGGACGCCGATGATCGCGCTTTTCTCCTCAATACCGCATCTTGGCCCAAGACTTCATCCCGTGATCGGGCTCCTCTCCATTGGCGCGATCGTCACGCTGGCGGGCGGCGCCGCCCGCGCCGATGAAGTTCGCCAGGTGCTGCCCGGCGGTCAGGCGGCGGTTGAGCCGGCCCAGCTTACGCGGGAAACCACGCCGGTTCAGGCGGCCGCGCTCACGGGCGCAAAGGCGCCTGACGAAAGCGAGATCCAGCGCTTCTGCTCCAACATAGCGGACGCCGCGCGCGACCGCCGCTACGCTCTGCAGGCCGAGGAGCTGAAGCAGCTGCAGACCGGCATCGACGAGCGCATGAAGGCGCTGGAGGCAAAGCGGGCCGAATACGAGGAATGGCTGAAGCGCCGCGAAGTATTCCTGGCGCGCGCCGAGGACGGCGTCGTCAAGATCTATGCCGGCATGAAACCGGACGCCGCCGCCGAGCGGCTGGCGATGGTCAACGCCGAGCTCGCGGCGGCGATCCTGATGAAGCTCGATTCGCGCAAAGCCGGCGTCATCCTGAACGAAATGGACCAGAAGGCGGCGGCGACGCTCACCGGCATCATGGCCAGCGCGGCGCGAAGGGTTGATCCGTCATGAAGTTGAAGTTGCTTGCCCTGATCGCCTTGGCCACCCTGGCCGGCTGCGGCACCGATCCCAAGGAGATCAACAGGGAGCCCGCCTTGTCGCCGGTCGGTTCCGGCATTGGTGACGGCGGCTCCGGTCCTTACAGCTACCCCGAGCCTCCCGCTTCGCGGCCGAAGAAATTCTCTCTGTGGGATGATCGCCAGAGCCGGCTCTTCACCGATCCGCGCGCGCTGCGCGCCGGCGACATCCTGACCGTCAACATCAAGCTCAACGACAGGGCCAATTTCAAGAACCAGAACGATCGCAGTCGAACCGCCGCGCGCAAGCTCGGCTACGACATCAATCTCGGCTGGGAAGCGGCGAGCACCAGCGGCAAGGGCGACGCGGGCCTGAGTTCGAGCACCGAGACCAATGCCGACGGCGAGATCAAGCGCTCGGAAGACATCGCGCTCAATGTCGCCGCGGTCGTGACCGAGGTGCTTCCCAACGGCAATCTGATGATCAGGGGCTCGCAGGAAGTCCGCGTCAACTACGAGCTTCGGGTCCTCACCATCGCCGGCATGGTGCGTCCGTCCGACATCGGCGCGGAGAACACCATCCCATACGAGCGTATCGCCGAGGCACGTATCTCCTATGGCGGTCGAGGCCGCGTGAGCGAGGTCCAGCAGCCGGCCTATGGCCAGCAGGTCCTGGACCAGGTTCTTCCCTTCTAGGGCCGGGAGAGCGCGACCGTGGCGAATGTCGAGCAGGTCCAACCCAAGAAGGGACCTTCCCTGGTCATCCAGCTCGCCATGCTGCTGATCATGACGGGCGCTGCCCTAGGCATGGGCTGGGTTTCCGGCGGCTATCTCAAGCAGGGTGAAACGCCGGCGCCGGTGCCCTCTGCGCCGGAGAATGCCGGCACGGCGGAGAAGCCCGGCGAAGCCGGCAAGGCGACCGCCGGGCCGACGCTGGTCCAGCTGGCGCCGATCACCACCAATCTCGCCTCGCCGTCGGACGTCTGGATCCGGCTGGAGGCATCGCTGCTCTATGACGCCCCGCAGCCGCCGGAAGTGACCGAGCAGATCCATCAGGATCTGCTCGCCTACGTGCGTACGCTCAAGCTGCATCAGATCGAGGGCGCCAGCGGCTACCAGCACCTCAAGGCCGATCTCGACGAGCGCGCGGCGCTGCGCAGCGGCGGCCACGTCAAACAGGTTCTCGTCAGGACGATGCTGCTCGAATGAGAAAGTTCCTCATAGCCACGGCGCTGATCGTCGTCACCACCTCCGTCGCAGCGGCCCAGCAGCTCGATCTCGGCGGCATCGGCAAGGCCGACGGCACGACCGTCGGTTATCTGATCCAGATGTTCGGCCTGCTCACCGTGCTTTCGGTGGCGCCGGGCCTTCTGATCATGGTGACGAGCTTCACCCGCTTCGTCATCGCCTTCTCGATCCTGCGCGCAGGCATCGGCCTGCAATCGACGCCAGCCAACCTGATCCTGATCTCGCTGTCGCTGTTCATGACCTTTTATGTCATGGCGCCGACCTTCGACCAGGCGTGGAACACCGGCGTGAAACCGCTGATGGACAACCAGATCACGCAGGCCGAGGCGTTCGAGAAGATTTCCGGTCCCTTTCGCGACTTCATGCTGCACAATGTGCGCGACAAGGATTTCGACCTCTTCGCCGACCTCGCCCGCGAGCGCGGCCAAACCGTCTCGCGCGAGACCGTCGACCTGCGCATCCTGGTTCCGGCCTTCATGATCTCGGAAATCCGGCGCGGCTTCGAGATCGGCTTTCTCATCGTCCTGCCGTTCCTCGTCATCGACCTCATCGTCGCCACCGTCACCATGGCCATGGGCATGATGATGCTGCCGCCGACGGTGGTGTCGCTGCCGTTCAAGATCCTGTTCTTCGTGCTGATCGACGGCTGGAACCTTTTGGTCGGCAGCCTGGTTCGATCCTTCACCTGACGCCGCAAGGCCAGTGCCGGACACTCGCTCGAATTTTAGGCAATATATTTTCGATTAACCCTGCGATTTAGGTCTTTGGTAGGGACTGGTCTGCATATTGCTCGCAGATGGCGGGTGATCGGGTTCCACAGATCATTGGCATGATGCCGCACCGTCATACCGGACATGCCGGTATGTAAAAAAAATCCGTGTAAAAATAGGGTACGTGTACCATGTCCAGTATCATGACGAACGCCTCGGCGTTGACCGCGCTGCAGAGCTTGAGCGCCACCCAGAAGAACCTCGACACCACCCAGGCCCGCATCTCGACGGGTTATCGCGTTTCGCAGGCTTCCGACAACGCCGCCTACTGGTCGATCGCCACCACGATGCGCTCCGACAACCAGCAGATGTCCACCGTTTCGGACGCGCTCGGTCTCGGCGCCTCGAAGGTCGACACCGCCTATACCGGCATGAACAGCGCGATCGACACGATCAACCAGATCAAGACCAAGCTGACCGCTTCCTACGGCCAGACGGATGCCGACAAGGAAAAGACGCAGACCGAAATCGCGGCCTTGCAGAAGCAGCTGAAGGCTTACGCCGACGGCGCCACCTTCTCCGGCACCAACATGCTGTCGGTCGACAGCGGCACCGGCACTGCCGTACCGGACGTCAAGATCGTTTCGGCCTTCAACCGTGACGCCTCGGGCGCGGTGTCGATCTCCACGATCGATATCAACGTGGAAAGCATCAAGCTGTACGAAGCCGGCACGACGGCCGGCACGGCCAAGGGCATTCTCGATGCCAACCGTCTCGGCAGCGACGGCAGCACCACGACCGGCGCGCAGGCCCCGACCGCGGGCGCTGCTTCGGCGGCCGGCGACACCTATTCGGTCGCCACGCTGAAGGTCTTCGACTCGACCACCGGCAAGGGCTTCAGCGACTCGCAGATCGCCGACCAGATGAAGGTCGTCGACGCCGCGCTCAAGGACATGACCAACGCCGCCACCACGCTCGGCGCAGCCAAGAGCTCGATCGACCTGCAGAAGACCTTCACGCAGAGCTTGATGGACTCGATCGACCGCGGCGTCGGCCAGCTCGTCGATGCCGACATGAACAAGGAATCGACCCGCCTCCAGGCTCTGCAGGTTCAGCAGCAGCTCGGCGTCCAGGCGCTCTCGATCGCCAACAGCTCCTCGCAGTCGATCCTGTCGCTCTTCCGCGGCTGATCGCTCTCAAACGGCTACACGGGACAATCGGGCCGCGCCAAAAGCGCGGCCCGATTTGCGTTGGATGGGGTCGCCGGTTCACGGAGAACGCAAACCAGCTACATCTCTGTTTGAAGCAACTCCGGACTGAAATTAGTTCACGTTTCTTCTGAAATTGTTCGAGCTCAAGGCTCGCGCAACCCTCGTTCCTTAACCCCTCAAAGCTGACTTTTAACAGGCCATTAACCATATCGCGCTAGGTATGGTTAACCAATGACTTAGGTCGACGAATCGGCCCGACCGGCACGATCGCGACTCGTGGGCAGGCCGAGACCCGGCCTGTGTGGCATGCCGGCTTTTGAGAAGGAGCGAGTTTCTTGGCGAGCATCATGACGAACGCTGCGGCGTTGACTGCACTTCAAAGCCTCA
>RXJA01000573.1 GCA_003963455.1 Hyphomicrobiales bacterium | reverse complement strand
CCATCGTCAGTGAGAGTGGTCTGATTTTATCTAAAGCCTTGAGAAAAAAGGCTCGTTCATCTGCCGGGCAGGTTACTCCGGCATCTGCGAACGACGGCACAATCGCGATGACAAAGGCCAAGACTAACGCGCCTAGTCGCCCCCTTTGCATTGACGTATCTATGCTACTAGCTGCTCCCCGTTTGTCACGAAATTCCCGAAACCTGCGACAGCTCTGGCAACTGCAATGGAGGCCTCGCCCCGGATTAGAACCGAGGATATGAGGATTTGCAGTCCTCCGCGTAGCCAGTCCGCCACGAGGCCGTCGTTGGTCTATCATCTGGATTATTGCCTGTTTCTAAAGAATTCACGGCTTGCGAGCCGTCCTGCTCATCTGGTTTGCGAGATCGAGCAGGTTGCGCAGCACCGCGCTGCGATTGTGCGGCGACCAGACGGCCGAGAACGGCACCGGCTCGGGCTCGTCGAGGAACGGCAGGAACACCACGCCAGCAGGCCGGATCAACGTATGCGCGTCGCCTGCGATCGTTACGCCGTAGCCTTGCGCGATCATCGACAGCAGCGAACCGCGCTCGACAGCGAGGCGCAGGATCGACGGCGAGAGCCAGCGCCCGGCGAGACGTAACAGGATGTGGTCATGCACCTGCGGTCCCGTGCCGCCGTGGCGGACAATAAAGGCTTCGCCCGCCAAATCGGCCCAGGTGACGCCGTTGCGGTCGGCGAGCGGATGGCTGGCCGGCAGCGCAACGACGAGCGGTTCGGTCCAGATGCGTGTTGAATGGTAATCAGGATATTCGGGCGTGCCGGCCACGAATGCCACGTCGAGACGATCGGCCCGCATCTGGCTCACGAGCTCGGCCGCCGTACCTTCCGTGATTTCCACGTCAATGTCGGGATACTGAGCATGATACTGGCCGACCACTTCGGCCAGAAAGCTACCGGGGATCAGCGCATGGACACCGATGCGCAACCGGCCGCGGTCGCCCCGCGCCATCATGCCGATAGTCTTCACCGCGTGGTCGAGCTGCGCGACGCCGATTGTCACTTGCTCGACGAAATACCGGCCGGCATCGGTCAGCTTTACACCGCGCGCGTGACGCTCGAACAGCGGAATGCCAAACGTGTCTTCAAGAGCTTTGATGCGTTCGCTCACGCTCGACTGGCTGACGCCGAGTGCATTCGCCGCGTGACGAAAATTCAGATACTCGGCGACCGCCAGGGTTTGAATCAGCGCCGTCAGCGTGATGCGCGATCCGAGCGGCGAACCACGCCGCGCAAAACTTTTCTGAACTGATAATCGATGCCCATCTTGAGGGTCTTGAGGGATTTCCGTTTCGGGAGACTTGGCAGACCCGTCGCCGTCCGCGACGCCCGACCGCTCAGCGGCGTCAATCCCATTCTCGGCATTAGTGATGTCAGTGAGGGCGACGGATATAGCAGCAACCTCCTTGCCACTATTCCCATAGACCGGGTTAACCGATACGAGAAAGTCCCGCCCGCGAAACGCGATCTTGTGCTCTGGAATGCTTTTGCCGGCGTCGAGCGCGCTGAAATCTCTATGCACGTTTGCGACCAGTTCGGGCGGGCAAAGGTCCAGCATTGGCTTGCCAGCGACAGCGCGAAGGGCTGCGCCGCAGAGTTTTGCATAGCTGGGGCTTGCCGCGAGATAGCGCGTGTCCCGGTCCAGCACGCAAATTGGGCTTGCCGGGGAAGGGGCGGCCTCGCTGGCAGCGGAGCTTCTTGTGACGCGCCTCCTCATTTCGGCCTTACCCCTCATGGAACCAGCATCAGGCTGCCGGTGCTCTCAGCCGTCTCCAGTGTACTATGCCCGTGCAGCATCCTTAAGTTGATATAGGCGTGAAGGTTTCTGGAAAACATCCTGTTGGAATTGCCGCGATCCCTCCGGTGAATGCAGCGAGGTAAGTGTTTCAGCTTGGCGGCGTGGGCCATGATACTCTGCCGCACGAGCGATAAGGATCGAACCGGCCCCAGATCTTCCCGATCGGCTCGTGGTCTAAGCGACGATCACCAACCTGACTGACCGTGATTCTGGAGGATCGCATTCCAAAGGCGTGGCGGAATTTCCCGTTATCATGCTTCTAGGTTGGCTTGTTTGCTTG
This sequence comes from Hyphomicrobiales bacterium, assembly GCA_003963455.1. GTDB lineage: Bacteria > Pseudomonadota > Alphaproteobacteria > Rhizobiales > Rhizobiaceae > Mesorhizobium. The sequence continues at coordinate 28,757 of RXJA01000573.1, read as the reverse complement.
AACGCAAAGAAGGTCTCAAACAAGGTGCTAACCTCGTGCTGGTCTTGGGTTTTATTGGGCTACTGATCGCCACACCCATAGGTTTGCGATCGCAAACAGCCGAGCCTTGCGAGGGGTGTGGATGTCGGGACGTCGGAGTCTAATCGTCCTCTTTGCGACGACCTGGGCATTCACGATCTGTTTTGCGGTCTGGATGATGTTCGGGGTGACGGGCATTCCCATCCGCGCGCAACTGGGTCTGAATTCCATCGAGTTTGGTCTGCTGACAGCAACACCCGTGCTGACCGGCGCGCTATTCCGGTTACCGCTCGGCATCTGGACCGATCGCCTTGGTGGCCGTCGGTTGATGCTGGCGCTGCTACTGGGCTGCGCCGTACCGGTCTGGATCTCGGCCTACGCTACGGCGCTGTGGCAGTTCTTGTTCCTCGGCCTGGCGCTTGGGCTCGTCGGCGCCTCGTTCTCGGTCGGTACGCCGTATGTCGCCCGCTTCTTTTCGAGGGAGCGGCGCGGATTTGCCATGGGCTTCTTTGGTGCAGGTACCATCGGCGCAGCGCTCAACATGTTCGTCGCACCTTGGCTGATCGACGCTTATGGTTGGCAGATGGTACCAAAGGTCTACGCCGCAGCGCTCATCGTCACAGCCGTTATCTTCTGGATATTTTCTGCGCCGGACCCCGCCAGGGTCGCCACCTCGCCGTCGTTGTTCGCGCAGCTCGCCGTGCTGCGTGAGCCCCGGGTGTGGAAATACTGCCAGTATTATTCGATCGTTTTCGGCGGCTTCACGGCGCTGTCAATCTGGATGCCGCAGTATTTCAAGACGGAATACGGGTTATCGATCGCACAGGCGTCGCTGTTGGCGGCCTGCTTCGCCCTTCCTGCCGGAGCTTTCCGCGCCCTCGGCGGCTGGCTGTCGGATCGGTTCGGCGCCCATGCCGTGACCTGGTGGGTGCTGTGGGCTGCATGGGGCTGCCTGTTCCTGCTCTCCTATCCGAAGACGGAATTGATCATTCACACTGTTGATGGCCCGGCCCACTTCGGAATTGCACTGCCGATCTGGCTTTTCGCTGCCCTGTTATTCGTGCTGGGTATCGCCTTCGCCTGCGGCATGGCCTCGACATTCAAGTATATCGGCGATGATTTTCCCGATTCCATGGGCGCTGTTTCCGGAATTGTCGGCATGGCCGGCGGCCTTGGTGGTTTTCTGCTGCCAATCATGTTCGGCGCGATCCTCGACAGGCTCGGGATCAATTCGAGTTGCTTCATGCTGCTGTACGGCATCGTCGCGGTTTCGCTGGTGTTGAATTTTGTGACGGAGGTGCGTCGTGCGCCTGTCATGGGTGAGTCTGCGGGCGCGCCGGCAACTCAATCCTCATCGCGAACTTGAACGGGAAGGGAAAAGAGAATGAGCCATTTCCTCGAGCGCCTCACCTACCTTTCCCGAAAGCGTGAAAGCTTCGCTGACGGACATGGCGAGCTGCGCGACGAGGACCGCATGTGGGAAGAGGGCTACCGGCAGCGCTGGCAGCACGACAAAATCGTTCGTTCGACACATGGCGTAAACTGCACCGGTTCGTGCTCGTGGAAGATCTACGTCAAGAGCGGCGTCGTCACTTGGGAAACCCAGCAGACCGACTATCCGCGCACGCGCCCCGGCATGCCCAACCATGAACCACGCGGCTGCTCGCGCGGCGCGTCTTATAGCTGGTATCTCTATAGCGCCAGCCGCATCAAATATCCCTTGGTGCGCGGTCGCTTGATCAAGGCGTGGCGCGAGGCGCGCAGGACATTGCAACCCGTCGAAGCGTGGGCGTCGATCACCGGAAATGCAGAAACTGCAAAATCCTATAAGTCGATGCGCGGCCGTGGTGGATTTATTCGTTCCACCTGGGACGAAGTAAGCGAGATCATCGCCGCATCGAACGTCCATACCATCAAGAAATGGGGGCCAGACCGTGTCGTTGGCTTTTCGCCGATCCCAGCCATGTCGATGGTCTCCTACGCTTCCGGCTCGCGCTATCTCAGCCTGATCGGCGGCACGCTCTTATCTTTCTACGACTGGTACTGTGACCTGCCGCCGTCGAGCCCGCAGACCTGGGGCGAGCAGACAGACGTGCCGGAATCGGCCGACTGGTACAATTCCGGCTACATCATCGCCTGGGGCTCTAACGTGCCGCAGACGCGCACGCCCGACGCCCATTTCTTCGTCGAGGCACGTTATAACGGCACAAAGGTCGTAGCGATCACGCCCGACTATGCAGAAGTTGCCAAGCTTTCCGACCTTTGGCTTCACCCCAAACAAGGCACCGATGCGGCACTCGCGATGGCGATGGGCCATGTCATCCTCAAGGAGTTTTTCGTCGACCGCCAGGTTCCCTATTTTCAGGATTACACGCGCCGTTACACCGACATGCCGATGCTGGTGCGGCTGCGTCAGGATGGCGAACGTTGGATACCGGATCGCTACGTGCGGCAGAGCGATCTCGTCGATGTGCCCAAGGCCGACCGTGCGGATTGGAAGACGGTGGCAATCGCGGAAGAAACCGGCGAGCTCGTCATTCCACAGGGATCGAGCGGCTATCGTTGGCCGAGCGAAGATGGCGCGACGGGACGCTGGAACCTTGAACCAAAGGACGGAGAAACCGGGGAGGATATCCGCCTTGCGCTGAGCGTTGTCGATCGTCGCGACGACGTTGTGTCGGTGGCATTCCCTTATTTCGGCGGCAAGCTGCACGACCATTTCCCCGAGAACGACCAGGGTGGTGACGTACTGTTACGCAATGTGCCGGTGCGCCGTGTCGTGCTCGCAGACGGAGAGGCGCGTATCGCAACGGTGTTCGACCTACTCTGTGCCAATTATGGGCTCGACCGGGGACTTGGCGGCGCCTGCGCGACCTCCTTCGAGGAGAACGTCCCCTATACTCCGGCCTGGCAGGAATCGATCACGGGCGTCACCGCAGACAAGGCGATCGCCTTGGCGCGCGGCTTTGCCGACAATGCCGAGAAGACGAAAGGCCGCTCGATGGTGATCATCGGCGCCGGCATGAACCATTGGTATCATCAGGATATGGGTTACCGCAGCATCATCAACGTCCTGATGATGTGCGGCACCATCGGCGTCTCGGGCGGTGGCTGGGCACACTATGTCGGACAGGAGAAGCTGAGGCCGCAGACCGGCTGGACGATGCTGGCTTTTGCGCTCGACTGGGTGCGCCCGCCGCGCCAGATGAATGGCACGTCGTTCTTTTATGCGCACAGCGACCAATGGCGTTACGAGAAGCTCGACGTTTCCGAACTGCTCTCGCCGCTCGCCGATCCCGCCGCCTATCGCGGCTCGATGATCGACCTCAACGTCAGGGCCGAGCGCATGGGCTGGCTGCCCTCGGCGCCGCAGCTCAACGTCAACCCTCTCACACTTGCGGCCGAGGCGGAGAAGGCCGGCGCCGAGGTGAAGGACCATGTCGTCGCCGGCCTGAAGTCGGGCAAGCTGGCCATGGCTTGCGAAGATCCGGACGATCCGGTCAATTTTCCGCGCAACCTGTTCATCTGGCGCTCCAACCTGTTCGGCTCGTCGGGCAAGGGGCACGAATATTTCCTGAAGCATTTCCTTGGCACCCGGCATGGCCTGCAGGGCAAGGATCTTGGCGAGATGGATGGCCTCAAGCCCGAAGAGGTCGCCTGGCGAGATCCCGCGCCTGAAGGCAAGCTCGATCTCGTCGTCACGCTCGACTTCCGCATGTCGACAAGTTGCCTGTATTCCGACGTCGTGCTGCCGACCGCCACCTGGTATGAGAAGAACGACCTCAACACCTCCGACATGCATCCCTTCATTCATCCGCTATCGACGGCAGTGGACCCGGTCTGGGAATCACGCAGCGACTGGGAGACCTACAAGACCATCGCCAAGCGGTTCTCCGAACTGGCCGAAGGCCATCTCGGTGTCGAACGAGACGTTGTGCTCACACCCATTCAGCACGACACCCCCGGCGAGCTTGCGCAGCCCTTCGAGGTCAAGGACTGGAAGAAAGGCGAATGCGACCTCATTCCCGGCGTCACTGCCCCGCAGATCACGGTGGTCGAGCGTGACTATCCCAACACGTATCGTCGCTTCACATCGCTTGGTCCGCTGGCCGATAAGCTCGGCAATGGCGGCAAGGGCATCGGTTGGAATACCGAGCAGGAGGTAAAGGGCCTCGGCGACCTGAACTATCGCATCAATGACGGCGGCCCGACACAAGGCCGGCCGCGCATCGAGACGGATATCGATGCGGCGGAAGTCATCATGTATCTGGCGCCCGAAACCAACGGCGAGGTGGCGGTCAAGGCCTGGGAGGCGCTGGGCAAAATAACGGGACGCGATCACACGCATCTGGCCCGGATGCGCGAAGACGAGAAAATCCGCTTTCGCGACATCCAGGCTCAGCCGCGCAAGATCATCTCATCGCCGACCTGGTCCGGGATCGAGAGCGAGCATGTCTCCTATACGGCGGGCTACACCAATGTGAACGAATTGATCCCGTGGCGTACCTTGAGCGGTCGCCAGCAGTTCTATCAGGATCATCGCTGGTTTCGCGATTTCGGCGAGAGCTTCGCCGTCTACCGGCCACCGGTCGACACTCGCACGGTTTCCGAAATGCTCGGCAAGAAGAGCAATGGCGAAGCGGAAATCGTGCTGAACTTCATCACGCCGCACCAGAAATGGGGCATTCATTCCACCTATACCGACAACCTGCTGATGCTGACTTTGTCACGCGGTGGGCCAATCGTGTGGCTGTCCGAGACCGATGCAAAACAGGCTGGCATCGTCGACAACGACTGGATCGAGCTGTTCAACCTCAACGGCGCCATCGCGGCGCGCGCCGTGGTCAGCCAGCGCGTCCATGAGGGCATGTGCATGATGTACCACGCGCAGGAAAAGATCGTGAATGTGCCGGGCTCGCAGATTACCGGCCTGCGCGGCGGCATCCATAACTCCGTGACGCGAACGTTGCTCAAGCCGACCCATATGGTCGGCGGCTACGCGCAGCTTTCCTACGGCTTCAACTATTACGGAACGGTCGGCTCGAACCGTGACGAGTTCGTCATCGTGCGCAAGCTCAACAAGATCGACTGGCTCGATCATTCCAATCCTGTCGATCGTGCCGTCGAGGAGACTGCGTCATGAAAATCCGCGCCCAGATCGCGATGGTGATGAACCTCGACAAATGCATCGGCTGCCACACCTGCTCGGTGACCTGCAAGCAGGTATGGACCTCGCGCCAAGGCATGGAATACGCCTGGTTCAATAATGTCGAGACCAAGCCGGGTATCGGCTACCCGAAGGATTGGGAGAACCAGGAACGCTGGCAGGGTGGCTGGAAGCGCAAGAAGAACGGCAAGATCGTGCCGAAGCAAGGCGGGCGGCTATCGATCCTGGCCAAGATATTCGCCAACCCGCACCTGCCGGAGATCGACGACTATTACGAGCCCTTCACCTACGACTATGAGCATCTGCAAAAGGCTCCCGAACTGCCGACCTCGCCGGTGGCGCGACCGCTGTCGCTGATCACCGGCAAGCCGATGGAAAAAATCGAGTGGGGGCCGAACTGGGAGGAAATCCTCGGCGGCGAGTTCGACAAGCGCTCCAAGGATTACAATTTCGAGGCCGTACAAAAGGACATCTACGGCCAATTCGAAAACACCTTCATGATGTATCTGCCGAGGCTGTGCGAGCACTGCCTTAACCCGAGTTGCGTTGCCTCCTGCCCGTCCGGCTCGATTTACAAGCGTGAGGAAGACGGCATCGTCCTGATCGATCAGGATAAATGTCGCGGCTGGCGCATGTGCGTGTCCGGCTGTCCGTACAAAAAGATCTATTACAACTGGACCTCGGGAAAGGCCGAGAAGTGCATCTTCTGCTATCCGCGCATCGAGGCGGGGCAGCCGACGGTGTGCTCGGAAACCTGCGTCGGGCGCATCCGCTATCTCGGCGTCCTACTCTACGACGCCGACGGCATCGAGGCCGCCGCCGCGGTCGAGGACGAACAGGATCTCTACGAGGCGCAGCTCAAGCTGTTTCTTGATCCAAACGATCCGGCGGTCGAGGCCCAGGCCCGTGCCGACGGCATCGCCGACAACTGGATCGCGGCGGCCAAGCGCTCGCCAGCCTACAAGATGGCCGTCGACTGGAAGATCGCATTCCCGCTCCACCCCGAATATCGCACGCTGCCGATGGTCTGGTACGTTCCGCCGCTGTCCCCGATCCAGTCGCATGCCAACGCGGGCGCGATCGACACGAACGGGGAGATTCCCGATGTCCGCTCGTTGCGCATCCCTGTCCGCTATCTCGCCAATCTACTCACGGCGGGCGCCGAAGAGCCGATCGTCACGGCGCTCGAACGGATGCTCGCCATGCGCATCTATTTCCGCAGGCGTCAGCTTGGCGAGGGTGGCGGCCAATCGGTCCTCGATCAGGCTGGGCTCTCGGTGGCGCAGGTCGAAGACATGCACCGCTACCTGTCGATCGCCAACTATGAGGACCGTTTCGTCATTCCAACCAGCCACCGCGAGGAGGCCGAGGACGCCTACGGCCTGAAAGGCTCATGCGGCTTCACCTTCGGCAATGGCTGCGATTTCGGGCCGCCGCACTCGACTCTGTTTGGCGGAAAGATGGGCCGGCGCAAGCTCAACCCCGTGCGCCCGCTCGATACCTGAGGAGACGAGGATGCTGCTATTCAAGGCTTTCAGTGCCCTGCTGTCGTATCCCTCGGAAGATATGCGAGAGGCGCTGCCGGAGATCGCGGATATCGTCAGAGCAGCACCGCTGCTTGGTGCGCCTCGCCGCGACGATCTCCTCATATTGATCGACGAACTGGGGGACGGCGATCTGCTGACCGTCGAGGAGCGCTATGTCGATCTTTTCGACCGGGGCCGCGCACTCTCCCTGCACTTGTTCGAACACTTGCATGGCGAGAGCCGCGACCGTGGCGAGGCCATGGTCGAACTCAAGCAGCTTTACGAGAAGGCAGGGTTCGAACTCACCGCGCGCGAACTACCGGACTATCTTCCCGTGGTACTCGAATATCTGAGCTGTCGTGATCTCGCCGAAGCGCGCGACATGCTGGCGGACTGCGGCCAGATATTGGGAACAATCGGCCGATCCCTTGTCGCACGGCGCAGCCGCTACGCGGCCGTTTTACAGGCCCTACTTGTCATCGCGGGAGAAAGCCCGATCGAGGTCGACAAGGTGCCGCCCGTCAAGGAGCGCATGGAAACCCTCGATCGCGAATGGGCCGAGCAGCCCGCGTTTGGATCTCCTGCATCTACCGATCCCGCGACCGGCGCGCCGGCCGCCTAGAGGAGACTTTGCCATGCTGTCCAACGCTTATGTGAACACGCTGCTGTTCGGGGTCTACCCCTATATCTGTCTCGTCGTCCTCCTGGTCGGCAGCCTGATCCGCTTTGATCGCGAGCCCTATACGTGGAAGAGCGACTCTTCCCAAATGCTGCGCAAGGGCCAGCTCCGGCTCGGCTCAAACCTGTTCCATTACGGTGTCATCGTCGTCATCCTCGGGCATTTTGTCGGGTTTCTTGCACCGCATTGGGCTGTGGACTGGGCGCTTGATCCTGTCGCGCACCAACTCCTCGCCATGGTGGTGGGCGGCATCGCGGGGCTCACTGCCATCGTCGGGCTTTCGATCCTCATCTACAGGCGGCTGGCCGATCCGCGCATCAGGCTCAACAGCCGCAAATGGGATATCGCCATCACCCTGATGCTGTGGTTGCAGCTTCTGCTCGGCCTGCTCACCGTGCCGCTGTCCGCCTTCCACATGGACGGAGGGCTGTTCGAAACATTGACGAGCTACGTCAAGGGGATCGTCACCCTCGATGGCGGCGCGGCGGCCCTGATGGTCGATGTCCCGCTTACCTACAAGCTGCATATCCTCCTGGGCTTCACGTTGTTCTTCGTCTCGCCGTTCACGCGCATGATCCATATCTGGAGCGGCGGCGGCGCGCTGGCCTATCTGTTCCGGCCTTACCAAATCGTGCGCACGCCGAAGACGCGGGCGAAGGAGCCCGTACGCTCATGACAGTCTCCGTCAATGGCGTCGAAGTCGCAGTTGAACCGGAGAGTTCCAGCGAGCTTGCCGCGGCGCGCGAGCTTCTGCGGCAACGGGCAATCGCTGTTGACCTGCTGGCCGAGACTGCGAGTGAAGAAACGATGATCGATACGGCGATCGAAGCGCTGCTTGAGCGCGAGGTTGCAACGCCTTCACCCACCGAGGACGAATGCCGCCGCTACTACGAAGGGCATCCACGCGAGTTTCAGAGTGGCGATCTCGTGCACGCCCGTCACATTCTGTTTCAGGTCACGCCGCAGGTGCGCATCCCGGAAATTCGAGCCCGAGCCGAGGACACCCTAAACCAATTGCTTCGCGAGCCCGACCGTTTCGACGCTTTGGCGCGTGAGCTTTCGAACTGCCCATCAGGACAACAGGGCGGCAATTTGGGGCAGATCGGCCGCGGCGACACCGTGCCGGAGTTCGAACAGGTTCTTTTCAAGTTTGGTGCGTCCGGAATTCTCCGCGACCTGGTCAAGACACGCTACGGCTTCCATATCGTGGCCGTCGATCGAAGCATCCCAGGCAAGAAATTACCCTATGAGACCGTCAGCGGACAGATCGCCGAGCGACTGCGTTCAAAGGTCGAAGAAAAGGCCGTTCGACAATATGTCAGCGTGCTCGCCGGCCAGGCAAAACTCTCGGGCGTAGATCTCGACGGCACGCAAACGCCCCTCGTGCAGTAAGTGATCGATCAGGACTGCAAGGATCGGCTCATAGCCGTATCGTCAAATATGGCCTGGCGCCATGCTTCAATCTCGTTCGGGTCAGCCGGCAGAACGTGGAACAGAGGTGCGGCAAAAGTTTCCCACGCCTGCTCAAATGCGGGTGACACTGAGGTGAGGACCGGCAATCCGGCACCGATGGCGGTAGCAAACGCTCCGCTGAGACCTTCGCGCGACGCTTCGAGCTTGCCGAACTTGCTCAACATGACGAGATCGCAGCCGGCGGCGATATCCTGTTCGATGGCTTCGGTTGCCGAGATGGCGCCAGCGCCCTCCAAATGACAAGCTTCGGCGCCGGGACCAAGGTCTTGGAAGATCGGATAGAGGGTGCCGCTGGTGATGCTGCGCAAATACCCGGCATTGCATTTCCGGTCCACAAGACCGTGTGGCTCCTCGACGACACCAGCGATGCGAATGTCGGATTGCCAGCGCTCTGCGAGTTCCCGGAACAGATTTTGAATGACCGCGCTCGGCGCTCCCATCACCACGGCTACTCGTTTCATGGATGCCTCCTTCAGGGCCTTTGGCCGTTTGCAGCATATCACCGCAATGCTGCCGGCTTTTGCGCGAGCGCAAGCTTCTTGGCCTGCGGAAATGGTTTGGATCTCCATGCGGCATTGTACCATGGCGACCGTCCGGCCTATCTGCCGGCGCCATGCCGTTGAGCAACGAATACTATTGCAGACGGAAGCGATATATCTAGAGTGCTGGAATTCGGCGCGGGACCCCAGAATCGAAGCAATTGGATACCATCGTGATCTCTCAGGCGCTCCAGAAAACGGCCAGCGACAGTCCTCTTTTTGCAGACCTGACGGAAGAAATTACGACTTCCTTGATGGAGGCCGCTTCGTCGAGGCAGGTGCCGAAAGGCTCAGTTGTATTTCACCAGGGCGACCCGCCGGATCATCTGCTGCAAATCGCAAGCGGCTTGGTAAAGGTAACGCAAATCGACCAACAAGGAGCACAAACGACGCTTCGCATCCTGGGAGCGGGCGAATTGATCGGGTGCGTCGCCGTGTTTCAGCAAATTCCATTTCCGGCAACGGCCACGACGATTGAGGATACAACCGTGCTGGCTTGGAGCGCCCCCCATTTTCTCGAGATGATGGGCCGTCATCCGATCCTCACCGAAAATTCTCTGCGCATTGTCGGCAACCGCGCGAAAGAAATGATTGAGCGGGTCGTAGCGATGACGGGAAAGCGGGTCGAACAACGCATCGCGGCAGCACTCCTGCGACTAGCTGAGCAAGCAGGCACTAAGGTTGACGACGGCATCCAGATTGAGTTTCCGGTTACGCGGGACGATCTGGCCGAAATGGCCGGCGTCACCTATTTCACGATCAGCCGGGCATTAAGTGGCTGGCAGAAACTTGGTCTCGTCAGGAATGGGCGGCAGCGTGTGATCATTCTCGCGCCAGACAAACTGGCTCGCGTCGCCGCGGGAGCCGATATCTAGGGAATTGATCGGGTGCGTGTGTCGTCGTCACAGCCGGCCCTCAAGTCTGTCAGGTAGCAGCGAAACGAGGGCTCTGGATTTTCCGTTGCGACCCGCCATCGCCATTTCGATGCTATCGGCGATGCGCCGCGCACGTTCGATGAAGTGTTGTGCCGCGGCTGGCGGACAAATCTCGTTGGCGGTGCTTTCGAACAACGCGATCCAGCGGTCGAAATGAGTCGCGTCGACAGGAAGATCGATGTGCACTTGCATCGGCTGGCCATGATATCGGCCGGACATCAGCGCAACCGATGACCAGAACGCGCAGAGTTTGACGATATGCTGTTCCCAATCGGCAATTCGCCGCGCGAAGACAGGCCCAAGCAGCGGATCTGCCTGCACCTGCCGATAGAAGCTTCGCACGAGACGTTCGATCATCGCTTCATCGATACTGGTCTTCTCCATGATCTCGCGCGTGATGCGTGCGCGCCGCGCTGGACCACCTTCATGTGTCGTCGTTACCGCTAGCTCATGGTCGGACGCGCCGTCCACCGGCGGAGGCGGATTGGTGAGGACCGTTCCGATCATTCGGCGGCGATCAACGGCAGGCCTTCTGCGCTGAGTGCCGCGTCGCGCGCTTCGGCGACGGCGAGCCAGTCCCGGTACAGTCCCCGGTCCTCTTTGGAGAACGGGACGCGTCGCTTCATGTCGTCGAACGTCTCACCCGGATGGCATTGGTCGTAGTCCTCGCGAACCAGCGATTCGAGATAAATGCGTTCGGCATCGTCCTTCGGGCGGACGAAATCGTGGGAATTGCTCAACATGACCTGCTCCTTTCCTCGGCGCACAGCTCTCGATCCGCTCTCTCCTCGGCTTCGAGAGCCGGGATAATCCATGACGGGCATTCCCCGATCCCCAGGCTGGCAGCGGCAAACAGCATCTCAAGACGCTCTGCGCGCGTCGACGACAGCGCGGTCCCATCTGGATCGTTTGCTGCAATGTCGGTCCGTAGTGAGACGCTCGATTGTCTCGTGAGAAATCCAGGCATTCTCAGTCTCCTGGGCTCGTTCACAGTTGTAGCCGCACCCGCCAGATGTCCGGACCTTGTTCCAGATAGGTCCATTGACAGTGCGCGCCGTGTTTGGCCTCAAGTTGGAAGCGCAACGGCTTCGGATCGTGATCGACGACGAGCTGAAGGCTTGCTCCCGGCGCCAGATGGGCGACCAATTGCTGAATGATCATGTGGCGATGTCGCGGATCGATGTCCTTGATGTCGATGACACGTTCCGTTTCGGCGGCAATCGGGGTCATCCATCTACCCCTCTGCTCGAAGACGTGGCCTCGTTAGCGCGGCGAGGCGGTGCGATCTGGCACGCCACGGCTTCGCTTTCGACGAAGAGGCAGGTGACGTGACTGATCAGGCGCCTTGCCACAGTCTCGCCCAGCGCTCGAACCAACAACTTCCGATAGTAGGGTTTGACAATTCGGCTCGTCACACCGCGATCCGCGCATATCAGGTCGATGATGTTGCGGGCCAGTGGGGAGAGGTCGCGACCACTCGCATCGGGATCGACGATCACTTGCAGCGCCTGTTCGATACGGCTCCAACTGCCGCCGGAGATGTGCGTCAGGAAATTGTTGATATGCGGATGACGCCGAAACGCCGCCACGATGAAAAACACCAGCTCTGGAACCGTCATGCTGGAAGAAGGAGACGTAGCCCCTCTGCGTGAGCTTTCGCTTGGTCCGTTCTGCGGTAATGCCGTCTCGCGGCTCAACATCGCGCCGTCGACTGCGCTTTCCTCGACCGCTTCGATCTCCAGCAGCATAGTCGCCTCCTATAAGATACATTTATAATATATCTTTTAGGAGAAGCCGCAAGGGCAAAATCGTCGCGGTTGCAGCAGACTTTGTTCCTGGAACAATACGGCGTCGCGAACTCGATGGCTGAGATGTCCACCGTCACGTCTTATCGAATGTGCTGCCAGATGAGTTCAGTCAATCTCAGGCAGCCGGCTGGAGACCGAAGTCCTGCGGACTGAGGATGAGGTCGGCGAGGGTATAGCGGTCGAGCGTTGCGGTGAACGCCGCCAGAGCTTCATGCAGCACACCCCGTAAACGACAGCGTGGCGTCAGCACACAGCGATTATCTTTGGTGAAGCATTCGACCAGCGCGAAATCAGGCTCCGTTGTGCGCAGGACGTCGCCGAGATTGATGCGTCCGGGGCGCTTGGCGAGCGCCAGTCCACCCGACCGGCCGCGCACCGCCTTCAGGTATCCCGCACGGGTCAGTTGATTGACGACCTTCATCAGATGGGCACGAGAGATATCGTAGACCTCTGCCGTTTCCTCGATCGTGATCAGTCGATCCTCTCGCGCCGCCGCGTACATCAGCACGCGCAGCGCGTAATCGGAGAAATTGGTCAATCGCATCTGCTTGTTTCCTGCGCTCCGACGAATCCGAACGGATGCAAAGATGACCTTGGAAGATATCTTTTGCAAGAATGCGTCGATCGCCGCCGACCGTGGCCTCAAGTCGACTGTAAAAGATACATTGACAATATATGTTTTAGGCGCAAACGTATACCCTCCGAAGCGCCGCATAATGAGGCCATGGACCGCATCCTGTCGCGATGCCGTTGCCGCCGGTGGCGCTGATGCGAACAAAGGAGCAGTTACATCATGTCTCAGACACAATCGGCTTCGGCTGCCAGCGAACTCGATGTTCGAAGCCTCGTGCCAGCGCAGCGGCACGCAAAGATCTTTGAGCTTGTGGGCCAGCTCGCACCGGGCGGTTCGTTCGTCCTGGTCAATGATCACGACCCCAAGCCGCTCTACTACCAGCTCGAGGCCGAGCATCCGCAACAGTTCTCCTGGACCTATCTGGAACGGGGTCCGCAGGTCTGGCGGGTCGAGATCAGACGCCTGCTGAAAGCGGCTTGAGTTTGCCGGATAGCGGTGCCGGCAGGTTCCGAGGCCGGCATCGCTCCCGCACGGAAGGAATGGAAACGTGCTCGGCGCAACGCTCTCCCGCTGGACAATGTCTTACTTCGCGGCTGCGCTGATCGCGCTCGTCGTCGCCGAGCTGTTGATGACGCTCGGATACGGCTATCCGGGCGCACCGGTCGAATCCGCTCAGACACTTGTGCTCGTGCATTTGGTCGCGTTGGGCTGGCTCAGCCTGCTCATGTGCGGAGCGCTATTCCAGTTCGTCCCGGTGTTGGTGGCGCGTCCCCTCTACAGCGACTCGCTGCCGCTGCCGACGCTCGCCTGCCTGGTGTTGGGACTTGCGGCGCTGCTTCTCGGCTTCCTGCAGATGGGCGGTATCGTCTCCATCACGTTTGCCTTCTTTCCGACGGCTGCTGCCCTGCTGGCCATCGGCTTTGGCCTTGTCTTGTGGAATCTGGGGCGCACGCTCTGGACTGCCCGTCCATTGCCGCTACCCGCCCGTTTTGTCGCGGTCGGTCTTTGCAGCATTGCTGCGACCGTCACATTCGGGATCATTTTTACCTTGGTGCTCGGCGGGGTCACCGACAACCCGCATCTTGTCGACGTTGTCGCCAGCGGCGTGCCGCTCCACGCCATCGCCGGTCTCGGCGGCTGGCTGACATTCACCGCCATGGGGGTGACCTACCGGCTTCTTGCGATGTTCATGCTCGCCCCCGAACTTGGTGGACCGCGTTCGCGTGCAGGCTTTTATTGCGGGACGGCGGCGCTTGCCGCCGCCATCGTCGGCGGCGGGACGGCGATCTGTCTCGCGGTAAGCCTGATGCTCGTCTTGGTCGCGGCCGGGTTGCTCGGTCTGTGCGCGCTTCTTCTCTACGGCGCTGACATCCTGCATCTCTATCGCGCGCGAAAACGCCGTGTGATCGAATTGAACAGCCGGATGGCGGCTTTTGCGATGGGCGGTCTCGCCGCGAGCGCGATCCTGATCGCTGTGCTGGCCGCGCTCGGCATCCTGGCGCAGCATGCTGCTGCTGTCGTTTTCCTGGTCGCGTTCGGGTGGCTGTCAGGGCTGGGATTAGCCAAGCTTTACAAAATCGCAGCCTTCCTGACCTGGCTCGAATGTTATGGGCCGGTCCTCGGCAAGACGGCAACGCCGCGTGTGCAGGACCTCGCCGTCGAACGCCGGGCCATCCGGTGGTTCCTGCTCTATTTCCTCGCCGTGTGGGCCGCGACCGCCGCCTTGTTGCTCGAAATGCCGATGCTGTTCCAAGCCTGCACCGGCCTGATGCTCATCGCCAGCCTCGGCATCATCGTCCAGTTGGTGCGCATCCGCCGACTTGTCGACGTCAGTGTGACCATGCGCCTGCCGCCAGGCGTAAGCGTGCCGCGGTTGCTGCTTTGCTCGGTGCAACATGACTAGATCACAGGAGGTAATCATGACGACATCTTTTGTTGAAGTCGACGTCCGTCCGACCCTGCGGGCCGGCGGTGAGCCGTTCGGCGAGATCATGGACGCTGTGAACGCACTCAAACCTGGCGAGGGGCTGCGCCTGCTTGCGACATTCAAGCCGGTGCCCTTGCTGAGTGTCCTAGGCTCCAAGGGGTTCGAACACGAAATGCGAGAACTGGGCGATGGCGACTGGGAAGTTCTGTTCTCGCCGTCGGCCGCCGTACGCACGCAGCCGGAAGCGGCTGCACCAGGAATCCGAAACGATGGCTCGTGGCCGGAACCGCTTCGGCACATGGACAATCGTGACCTCGATCCGCCGGAGCCGATGGTCAGGATACTGGCGGCGACGGAGGAGATGGCACCCGGCGAGGTGCTGTCGGCGCTGCTTTGCCGCGAGCCGATATTCCTGCTTCCCGAACTCGCCAAGCGCGGGCACGCGTGGAACGGAAGTTTTGAGCCCGACGGCACCACCTACAAGATCCTCGTGCGGATCGGGGGATCTCGCGGCGCACCGCCACCCACCGCCGCCTGACCCCCAACGATTTCTCGGGAGACAGCGACATGTTCATTCAGACCGAAGCGACGGCAGACCCGGCAAGCCTCAAATTCCTGCCGGGCCGTCAGGTCATGGCGCAAGGGACGCTGCAAATCCCCGATCGGAAGGCGGCGGCCCGATCCCCGCTTGCCGTCAGGCTGTTTGATGTCGATGGCGTTACGGCGCTGTCCTTTGCGGCCGACTCCATCACCATTACGAAAAGTGGTGGCGACTGGCAGCATCTGAAGCCCGCGCTGCTCGGCGTCATCATGGAGCATTTCATGTCGGGGGCGCCGGTCGTTCTCGATCCCGTCGGAACCACCGAGGACATGGGTTCGGCGCAAACGCAGAGTATCGTCGCCACCGTCAAGCAAGCGCTACGGCTCGTGATCGATCCAGAGCTTGGCTACAATATCGTCGACCTCGGCCTGGTTTACGATGTCGCGATTGAAGAAGGCGGCGTCGCCAATATCACCATGACAACGACGACACGCGGCTGCCCGGCAACGAACTATCTCAAGGACGGTGTGCGGGACGCAGCATGGGCGGTCAACGGCATCGAATTTGTCGAGGTGAAGCTCACCTATGAGCCACCATGGACCCCCGAGATGATGAGCACCGAGGCGAAACGCCAGCTCGGCATCTCCGATGGAGGGGGATGGTGAGCCATGACAGCCGAACGGAAGCCGAGAATGCTTCCTCATCGATAGACGATGAGCTGTGCGAGATCCTGCGCACGAGCCTTCAGGCCCTGGCTGCCGCAGGTCAATCCGAAGCAGCATGCCACCTCGCAGCACGCGCCTGTGCCGCATTGCGCCAGGAGAATCCGGAGCGATGGGGCAAGTTCAACGGATTGCTGCATCGACTGAGTCCGATGACGGGTGACGTCGGAACCCGAGGCGGCGGGGAAAGAGGACGCGATGGCTGACGACAACGGCGACAAACAGAACCGACGCCGCGAGGAGCAGGACACGGAGACAGCTTCGGTGACCACGCTCCTGCCGATGCTGATTGGCGGGCTCGTCCTGATCGTCATCGGGATGGTAGCTGTGATGATCTTCACGTAATCATCCGTCAGGTATCGAATGAGTTTGGCGCCAGGTATAGCCGCCCATGTCTTGAAGGAACGCAGATGCTCGGAGCCCTCATTGCTCAACTGGATCGGCCGGAACTGGCAGCACAAGTGCTGGATACGCTGGACCCCGATCTGGCGATTGCCATCGAGATGCGCGCAGCCGACGCATCGATGACGACCGCGGATTTTGTCGCAGGCGCGGTCCGGGCATTCATCGATAGTGCCGACGATGACCTATGGTTCCAGATGCTCACGGTCATCCGCAAGGCGGATGATCCTGGATTGACGGCCGTGCAGACCATTCTCAAGTGGGTTGCGACAGAGCGACAGGGCGCCGCATGACGAGAGGCGATACAAACACAAGCAGAGCGACGCTCGGATTGGCAATATGTTGACGATTCCCTTGCACATGCCGGCCGGTTTCGAAGCCTATGGGCGCTCGCCGGAGTTTACTCCCGAGACGCTGCCTGCCCGTCTTCAATCCGCGCATTCGACGAAAGCCGGCACATGGGGATTGCTGCACGTCCTTGAGGGCGAAGTGCTCTTTCAGCTCGAACCGCCTTACCGGGGCGAGCGGCGGGCGCGCGCCGGCGAGACGATCGTGATCGAGGCTGAAGTACCGCATCATGTCGTCTTCACCGAGGCGGGACGGATCTACATCGAGTTCTACCGGAAGGTGGAAGGTGACGCCGCCTCCTGAAATCTAGCGCCAGGCTTTCGACATCATTTGCTTGCGAGTCGTCGGCCGATCACGAAGCTGATGACGGCGAGCACAAACAGCTTCGCCACTTCGATGCCGATATAGACATTGTGCAGGTTGGACGCAGGCGGCTGTCGACCGGCGATGATCAACCCGACGCGTTGATCGAGCACGGGAAGCAACCACGTCGCGTCCAGCGCGACGAAAAGCGCGACGATTAAACAGCCGGCAATAGCGATGCCACTCCGCGGCCGGGAAAGCAGAACAACGAGCAGCGCGGCGACCGCCAGTAGCCATTCTATTTTGTTGAAAATCGCAAAAGTGTGACGGCCGACATCGAGGGCCACGGGTAACGTCAGGCTGGGCGCCAAGAACTTCGCGGGCGTCGCCAGAAACGACACGCCAGCGAGCAGGCCAACCCACAGCACCACGATCGCAAGAGCGAAAACGTTTATGACGCGAGTCTCGGTGTGGTTTGTCATTGCAATCTTCCATGAGGCATCTTAACATATATAAAGAATATATCTTTTAGTCGAAATGGCAAGGAACTGCATCATGGCCGCACAGGTAAAGTCGGACCTTGGCGCTCCGCCCGTGACCGACGGGGTTGTCCCTTCCGATGAACTGGAATCCGAATGGGATGCCGTCTCGCAAGCTTCGTGGGAATCTTTCCCCGCCAGCGATCCTCCCGCCTGGATCAATGCCTCGCGCCATAACCAACCGGTCGTGAAGCCGACAAACGATAGGGTGCGCCATGCGGGTCGAGATCGCTGACGGTAACATCATGATCGATGCGAATTTGCTCGCGCCCTTGTTGCAGGTTGCTGCCGCGAAAGTGCCGGACCTGATGCGCGCGCAAGCGATCACCAGCATTTGCGAACGCGGCACGGAGGAGCATGAAGGTCACTACCGATTGAGCTTCTTCTATCGCAATCGCCGGGTTCGCCTGAGCGTCGATCCGACGGGCCGCATCCTGCAACGAACGACAATCGATTTTGGGGATCGGGCCTTGCCGGCGCAACTGCACCGGCCCGGTCCCTCGTAAGGCGAGGTGCGAGATGACACAGCATTCACAATTGGCCGAATTGCCTGGCAGTGAACTCGATATCGCGAAGATGCCCGGTCACTGGCTGCTTGCCCGCCTCGGAAAGCGTGTCTTGCGCCCTGGAGGTCTGGCGCTGACGCAGCAGCTTCTGAATGCCCTATCGATTACCGATGACGATCGGGTCGTCGAATTCGCGCCCGGCCTCGGCGTCACGGCGCGATTGATCCTGGGGAAGTTACCTCGCAGCTACGTTGGGGTGGAACGCGACGCGAAGGCGGCGCAGTGGGCCATCCGTCATCTCCCCCAGGAGCAAAATGTCTCCGTCACGCTCGGACGCGCCGATGCGACGAACCTCCCCACCGATTCCGCCTCCGTGGTGCTCGGCGAGGCGATGCTGAGCATGAACACACAGGAGCACAAGCAACTCATTGTCGCCGAGGCGTTTCGCTTGTTACGGCCCGGTGGCAGGTACGGCATTCATGAACTCTGCATCGTACCGGACGACATGCTACCTAAGGCGAAGCAGGAGATCGACCGGACACTTTCGTCTGTGATCCATGTCGGGGCACGTCCTTTGCCGACGTGCGAATGGCGCGAACTCCTTCAGGCGGCCGGCTTCCGTATTGTGCAAATCGGCCATGCTCCGATGCATCTTCTGCGTCCTCGCCGTATGATCGAGGACGAGGGCATGCTGGGAGCCCTTCGTATCGCGAAGAACCTGATGCTGAACGGCGACGCGCGCCGGCGCGTTTTGGCGATGCGGCGCGTGTTCGAACAGTATCACGACAATCTCAACGCCATCTTTATCGTTGCGGAGAAAGACCGCGCCTAGCCATGTGCTATAAGCTTATTGCCGAAATCCGTTTCTGGTATTCTCCAGATCATGGTTCCAGGGTGATCCAGGACGGGGAGCGGCTGTCATGATCAGAGTCCAGAACATACTGCCCAAGGCTCGTGACCGGCTTCTGCTAATCGGCGATGATCGCCAATTGACCGAAGCCGCTTCGCTCCTGTCCAAACCTAACCGCCACATGGTGGTCGTTTGCAACGACACCGGAGTCATGGTCGGGGTGGTCACCCGCACCGACATCGTTCGCCAGATTCAGCATTGCCAGGGCTGCGCCTGCACCACCGCCTGCACGATGGTCATGAGCACGCAGGTGATCTCCTGCCAGCCCAATGACCGGCTGGACGATGTGTGGTCGACGATGAAAGACAAAGGCTTGCAAAGTGTGCCGATAGTGGATGAGCAAGATAAGCCAATCGGCCTGCTGTCGGCGGCGGATGCCCTGGAAGTACTTCTGTCGGAAGTCGAATACGAGGAAGAGTTGCTGAAGGACTATGTGATGTGTGTCGGCTATCGCTAGTCGGACGGGTCTGGCGATATCAACCGGCTGACCTTAGCTGGTTACCGCGATATCGATGACAGCCAGGATGCCCATTGCACCGGCGAGATAGGCCAGCCCAATATTGGTGATCAGCAGCAACGGTTTGGCGAGGGGGTGGTGCACATAGTCTTCGATGATGATCTGCGCGCCAAGCCGCATGTGAACGGTGAAGTTCACGATAGCCACGACGATAAGCAGCGCAACCATCGGGTGCCCGATCAATTGGCGCGCCGACTGATAGTCGGCGCCCGACAGCATCCAGAAGACGACCAAGAGAGCGGCAACCAGCGGCACACCCAGCACCGACGTCACCCGCTGCCGCCAAAAATCCTTGGTGCCGCTCGAGGCCGAGCCCAGTCCTTTTGCGCGGGCCAATCCTGAACGCATCGACACCGACCGGATCTTCACGACGTCAGTCCCCGCGCCGCCCAGAACAGGATCGTCAGCACAAGCGATGCGACAAGCGTTGCCAAGGTGAGATATTCGCGCGCCGGATAAGTGTGGGCGATGCTCAAATCCCAGATAAGATGCCGTATTCCACCGAACGCATGATGCAGCAGCGCCCAGGTGAAGCCGAGTAGGATCGCGAGACCGACTGGAGAAGCGAAGAGCCTTCGCGCGACAGCATAAGTCTCTGCGCCGCCAGCGAGCGCGGCCAGCCAAAGCATTGCCGCGACAAAGCCGAGATAGAGCGCTGCGCCGGTCATCCGATGCACGATCGACATCACCATGGTCAGGGTCGGCCGATAGGTCTGCAAATCGGGCGCGAGTGGTCGTTCGCGACGCCCTGCATCGGCTTGCTTCATGTCTCGTCCCATCACTGTTGCCGCTCAACGAGCATTGCCTTGATCTTCGCGATCGCCTTCGCCGGTTCGAGACCTTTTGGGCAGGTCTTGGTGCAGTTCATGATGGTGTGGCAGCGATAGAGTCGGAATGGGTCTTCAAGCTCGTCGAGCCGCTCTCCAGTCGCCTCGTCACGGCTGTCAATCAACCAGCGATACGCCTGCAAGAGAACGGCGGGGCCGAGATATCGATCGCCATTCCACCAATAGCTGGGACAGCCACCGGTGCACGAGAAGCACAGTATGCATTCATAATATCCATCGAGCTCGCCGCGTTCCTGCGGCGATTGCAGGCGCTCGCGTTCGGGCGCCGGCCCTTCGGTTCGCAGCCACGGCTGGATGAGCTTGTGCTGATCAAAGAGGTGGGTCTGATCGATGACAAGATCCTTGATCACCCGCTGATGACTGAGCGGAAACACGCGGACCGGTCCCTCGATATCGACGATCGCCTGAGTGCAGGCGAGCCAGTTCCTGCCGCCGATGTTCATGCTGCATGAGCCGCATACGCCCTCGCGACATGACCGGCGAAACGTAAGCGTCGGGTCGATCTCGTTCTTGATCTTGATCAGCGCGTCGAGGACCATCGGCCCGCAGTCGTCGAGGTCGAGTTCATAGGTATCGAGACGCGGACCGTTCTCGGAGTCCGGATCGTACCGATAAACTTCAAATGCGCGGACCCGAGAGGCCTCGCTAGGCGCCTGCCATCGCTGCCCTTTGCCGATCCGGGATGCTGAGCTGACGCCCCAATTCAGTGGCAGGAACGACCGCATGTTCACCTCCATGTGTTGGCGCGGAAGGACCACCGATCTATGTAGCGGATAAAAGATATATTTGCACTATTTCTTTTATACAACGCCAGAGGAATCAACTGTGGCCTGAAACGGGACCGCTGGCGGAATGTGGCAAATCCTGTCTAGGCTCCTGAGAGGCCGATTTACCCCTTTTGCGCGCGAGACCTTGCCGCGCCAAGCTTCATTGGGCGCCAAGCTCAGACTTCCCGAACTTCCGCGTCTGCCAATTATCCTGCATTCGACGGTGGAGGACGGGCGGCCATGCGATGCACTTGCGGCGCTGTCGGCCGCCTTTAGAAGTGCCGTGCGTAAATAGATGAGCACCCAGTTAAGCCTTTACCGGGCGGACTTCACCGCCTCGAACATCGCAACGTCGATCTGATAGCTGCCATCGGGCTCGGTTTCGAAATGGCGCGTCGCCTGCGCGGAAACCGCTTTCTGGAGAGAGCGGATAGCATCCACATGCACTTGCGGCGTGGCCATGCGTTCGACCCATGACTTGAAATCGAGCCGCAATCGGAACGCCGTGGCCGAGCGCGACAGGAATCCGGCCCGCGCGATGGCGGCTTCCCATTCGGCCCGCGTGTAGTTGCGGACGTGCGAACAGTCACGGAGAAGTTCAACCGCCTGGAAAAAGGTGTCGATGACCGCGATCCCCGACGTGATCGTGTCGATGATCGCCAGCGTCCCACCGGGTTTCAGCACGCGGCTCGCTTCCCACAGCCCTGCGTTGAGATCGTGCCAGTGATGAGCGCTGAACCGGCTCATCACAACATCGAAACTGCCATCGCCGAAAGGTAGTTTCTCCACCGTCCCTTGCTGCGTCGTCACGTTGCGCAAGCCGCGCTCGCGTGCCGTCCGCTCGACAACATCGAGCATTTCCCGCGACAGATCGTAGGCGACGATTTCCTTGACCAGCGGTGACACGTTGAAGGTCAGATGCCCACCGCCGCATCCAAGATCGAGCACGCGGGCATCTTTCCGCCCGCTCATCAATTCCTTGATGGCCTCCAGGTCCGGGCTTTGCGCGTGAACCGCGCTTTTCAAATAGGCTTCGGCCCTTGCGCCGAATTGCCCTCCCACCAGGGCCTCGTGACTTTTCTCCGACATCGCTCCGCCTCAGATGCTCGTTGAGCGAGGACATTACGGCCAGCACTCAAACTGGTTTAATATCCAAAGATATACTGGTAACTCATGCCACCATGATAGCGCCTGCCACGCCAACGCATCGCGAGGAACTGGGAAACTTTGTGCGATCGGCCAGGGAGCGGTTGCAGCCGGCGGATATTGGCCTTCCCGCAGCGGCTCGTCGCCGCACGCCGGGCCTGCGACGAGAAGAAGTCGCGCAACTGGCTGGCGTCAGCGTCACTTGGTATACATGGCTGGAGCAAGGCCGGGACATGGCGGTGTCGTCCCAGGCACTCGCGCGGCTTGCCATGGCGCTGCGTCTTCGTCGCGCCGAGCGGGCCTATCTGTTCGAACTGGCTGCCAAGCGCGACCCCGATCAGATCGCGAATGAGACCGAGCACATTCCGACGACGATGCTCGCCTGTGTCGAGGCGATCTCATCGCCCGCCCATGTGCTCGACCGAACATGGACCGCGCGCGTCTGGAATGCCCATGCCGAACGGCTGTTCGTCGGTTGGCTCGACGGGCAAGAAGACAGAAACCTGCTGCGCTACATTTTCCTCCATCCGATGGCCCCTTCGCTGGTCAGCGATTACGACAACCGCGCGCGCAGGGTCGTGGCGGAATTCCGTGCCGATGTCAGCGCCCACATCAGCGATCCTCCCATTGTCCGACTGGTGGAAGAACTCAGCACGCGCAGCGAACTGTTCCGTCGCTACTGGCATGAACGGGTGGTGTTGGAGCGCGAAGGCGGCGAAAGGGGATTCAACCACCCCAAGGATGGCTATCTGCGTTTCGAGCAGGTCGGCTTTGCGCTGTCCGGCCGCCACGATCTGAAGCTGGTGATCCTGCTTGCTGTCGCGACAGGCGCGGAGACCGCGGCCTCGCGAGTTTGAAACGCGACGAGACAGCGTACCGGCTCTGCACCACACCGATCTGAGAACGGCCATATTCCGGCTACAGCCCCAATCCTCTCTGCCGCCCGATCTGCCACGACACCGATCCCCCCTGCACCACGCCCATCACTTCGCGGCCAAGCTGACGGTCGATGACCGGCCGCCACGGAACAAGCGTGAACTCGTGGCTCTTTTCGACAATGGCGAACTTGCCGCTGGATAGCTGGACGGTGCCGGTGAACTTGCCGGAAACGGTCTCGCCGTCTGCGGCGGCACAGAACGGCAATGCCTTGGCCGTCGCCATGTCCGCCCCGGTGCGGGCGATCTCGCGCCCGCGCAGGGTGGCGAGGAGATTGCGCCGGTAGGTAACGCTGCCGTCCTGCTGCCACGCTGCATCGCCGTGGTCGATATGATGCTCGCGCCGCCGCTCCATGGCCTCGCGCACCTGCTGGCCGAATCCCGCCGGCGCAAGGTCGGATGCGTCAGGCGATACCAGCCGCCGGTCCAGCCAGGTCGTGCCGTCCGCCGTGATCTGGCTTTCCAGATCGAAGGTGGTGATGACGCGGATGTTGGCCTGACCGCCGCGCCCGGCCTCGAACGCCATGCTGCGTTTCTCGAAGTCGTCGGGAATGCGCCATTGGTCGGCGTCGATCCGCTCAGTGATCCCGGCGCGGCGCAGCGCCTCCAGCCGCCGCACATGGGCATCGACGAAGCCCTCATAGTCGCCGCCCGGAACGCGCCCCTCGAACTTCGCCTGCTCCAGATGGCGGCTCGGCCGATAGATGCCATCCTCGGCGATTGCCGCAATGGTGCGATCGGACGGACGGCTCGCGGTCTCGACCGGGCCGATCTCGACGACGCTGCCGATCCGGGCATCCTCGACGCGGGCGGCATCGATGCCGGCGACATGGTGCGTCCGCCCGTCGATCCCGTCGACTACGACGGTCAGGTTCTCGCCCAGTTCGTCGGTGAGATACTTGTCGACGACGCGGCCGACGATCGGCGTCTCGGGCGCGGCGTCGTGAATGTGGAAGGTCAACGGATCGCGCTTCAGCCCATCGGCTGCGAGCGACCTTTGCATGGTGCGGATGATGTCGCCGCGCTCGCCAAGCTCGCGCAAGGTCGGCTCCAACCGCTCGTTCAATTCCCAGATACCCGGCGCATGTTCCGTGGCGAGGCCCATCCGGCCCAGCTTGGCGAGCCGGCGCAGGCGAAGCGTGCGCTCGAACTGCGGCTTCGGCTCTCCCGGTTCGTGGCGCAGGTCGAGGAATCGCCCATCGGCTTCCCCGGCCATGGCGCGGTCGATGCGGGTGAAACGATCCTGATCTATCTCGGCGGTCAGCTTGCGGGTCTGCTCGATCTCGCTGACAGGGCCAAGCTCCAGCGTCGCCAGGGCGCTGGCGCGCTCGCGAACACCATGGACGATGTAGTCGCCGTTGATGACCAGATCCTCCCCCAGCTCGTCCTTACCCCGGACGATGACATGCACATGGGGATGGCCGGTGTTATAGTGGTTGACGGCGACCCAATCGAGCTTCGTGCCGAGGTCGCCTTCCACCCGGTTCATGAGGTCGCGGGTATAAGCCGTGAGGTCGGACAGCTCCGCGCCGTCTTCCGGCGAAACGATGAATCGGAACTGGTGGCGGTCATCCTGGCCGCGCTCAAGGAAGGCGTCGCCATCGGCACGATCATCGGTGGCCGAATAGAGCTGCCCGCGTTCGCCGTCGCGCGAGGTGCCGTCACGCTGGATATAGCGCAGATGTGATTGCGCCTTCCGGTTCTGGCCGGGACGAAGAATGTATCGCTGCTGGACCATAACGCGGCGCGCGCCGGATTGCCGGTGCTGCCACCCTCCGCCGCCGAGGTTGCGGGAGCGGACAAAGACCGCGCCGCGCCCGCGCTTCACGCCTTTGCCGCTCGACAGCACCACATGGGGACCGGCCGGCGCTGCCGGCGTGAACGCTGCCGATCCGAAATCGACGCGGTGCGAGGTGCGGCGCTGCTGCCGCGCGATCTTCTTCGCCTGCGTCAGAAAGCTCTTGGTCTTGCCCGCGCGCGGCGCGTCGGAACGGATGCGGCCGGGCTTCGGCCGGAAGCGATTCTCGTCGTCGGCGCTCATGGCCGCGCCTCCGGCCGAAACCGATGAAAATCGTAGAATCGGCGGCCATGGTGCCGGTCGAAATCCAGCAACGACAAAGCGTTGCACGAAATCGCGGCACTCCACGCCGCAAAGCAAGAGTGCCGGAATCGGCCGCCTAACCAGTGTGCAGACAACAACAATTTCCAGAACTGGCGCCATGTGGTGCCATGTTCTTCAATCTTGCCCTCCCGCCTTTCCGCTCTCTCTGTTCCTCCGGCCGATCTTTGGTCCTGACTCCACACGGCCGACCTGCACAATGGAACGACCACGTTCAGCCACTGTAACGCGGTCTTCATCGCGGCTCTCCGGTGTTGGCGCGAGCGACAAACAGCCCGCCGGATTGCGGTGTGATCGCGGAGACATCGCGCACCAATGGTGCAGCCGGCGCATCAGTGGTGCGTTCGCTGGTCTGCACGGGATTGGCGCTCGGCGTGCGCTCCGCTCGCGTCACGAACAGCGGCGCGCGGCTCCAGGACTGCGGGTCGGTAGCAGCAACGATAACCGGCGCGGCGATCCCGCCGCCGCCGATCAGCGGCGCGAGCGTGGCGACATAGGCGCGGGTCTCGGTGGGTAATGGCCGGCCGGCCGCGCGATGATCGTCGTAGCGGCGGGGGCCGGCATTGTAGGCGGCAAGCATCGCGCTGACATCGCCATAGCGATCATGCATCTCGCGCAGATAGGCGGCGCCCGCGAAAATGTTGTCGCGCGGGTCATAGGGGTCATTGCCGAGCCGATAGCGCAGGCGCAACGCAGCCCAGGTGTCGGGCATGATCTGCATCAGGCCCATGGCGCCGGCAGAGGAGATCGCGCGCGCATCGCCCGCGCTCTCGGCGCGCAGGACAGCCCTGATCCAGGCCGCCGGAATGCCGAAGCGCTGCGCGGCTTCCGCGATCGGAGCGGCATAAGCATCGGTCGTGACCGCACGCTCGACCGGCCGCGCCCGCGCTCGCGCCGGCACAGCGACCGGCAAGGCGCCGACCACCAGAACGCCGGCGAGCAAGAGCACGGCATAGCGCGAGCCCGCCCGATTTCCGCTTCGAGACCAGCCTGCCAGCGTGCTCGCTGCGGTCAAGGGTGCGCGACAAGCGCCGGCCGCTGGCCGCCCTTGACCTTCGCTGCGCGCGCCGGCCGGCCTACACCCGAGCGGGACGAAGGGATGAGGCGGCTTTTTCGCGAACCAAGGGATGGCGGCTTTGACCGCGATCGTGACGGGATGGCGCATGGCTTTCAGTCCCGCTCGACGCGCTTGGCTGGACGGTTCCAGTGCAGCGACCAGGAGGATTCATCGTCGCCATTGCGGAACAGGTTGGCGCGGATCGGCTGCGGCAAAGCCGGATCGTCGATGAGCAGCGAGACGTAGCTGCCCGCCTTCTCGCCGGTGCGTTTCCAGCCCGCGCCGATCTCCGGTCCGTCTTCCGCGCCATGATGGATGCGATAGTCGGGCGCGTTCTCAGCATCCGAAGGTTCGGCCGGAACGATGGTGAGGTCGCGGTAGAGGGTGAGTGTGTGAACGCGCCCGACAAAGCCCGACTTCTCGGCGGTGAATTGACCAATCTGCGGCATGGTAAGCCTCCTGTGGCTGGGGTGGGAAAGCGAAGTCAGTGCGTCGGCGCACGCCACTGGTAGCGGCCGTCGCCGTCCTCGTCGGTCCACAGCGGGAGCGCGCGACCGATGATCTGGTCCGTGGAGGTCAGGCCGAAATAGCGGCCGTCGAAGCTGTCGCGGACCTGCCAGTTCATGAGAAAGATCTCGCCGGTCTGGATGCGGCGGCAGCCCTGCCAGACCGGAAGATCGCGACCGGCGCGATCTCGTTCGAGCGCCGTTCCGACCTCGACGCGATCGACGGTGATGGTGAGGTTGGTCCGGCAAACCGTTTGGCCGGACACCGCCAGCACGCGCTTCATCAGCGGCACGCCTTTCGGCAGATAGCCGCGATCGGCAAGCAAGGTCGCGAGCGGTTCGGGAGCGTCCACGGCAACGAGATCGGTCACCTCGAACGGGCCGTCGAAGTCGATCGTGTAGAAGCCGATCGGCGCGCTCGCCGATGCATTCCAGATCAGTTT
Source organism: Hyphomicrobiales bacterium (assembly GCA_003963455.1). GTDB lineage: Bacteria > Pseudomonadota > Alphaproteobacteria > Rhizobiales > Rhizobiaceae > Mesorhizobium. The sequence continues at coordinate 1,502 of RXJA01000573.1, read as the reverse complement.
GATCGGCATCGGCGTGAGACCGGGATAGCCGACGCCCATGGTCGCGAGAGCTGTCGCGATGATGAGGCCGGCGCGCGTCATGGCGCGATCCTGCGGCGGCGAAGCCAGGCCGCATGCTGCCCGGGCGTGTAGGTGTGCGGCGCCTCTCCGACGCTCAGCCGGTTGTGGACATGCCGCCAATGCTCCGGCGCAACGTCCGCCGGATCGAGGCCGAGCGCCTCGACCGCGTCGATCGCCTGCAGCACGCGCTCGACCCTGGGCCAGCCATCAAGGCGCAGCAGGATGTCGCCGCCGGGCCGCACGAAGGGCAGCGTCTGGAACGGCTCGCCGCGGCCGACCGCGCGCACGATGTCGATGCGCGAGATGATCGTGCCGAAATCGTTGGAGGCCCAGCGGACGAAGGCGAAGATGCTGTCGGGCGCGAAGCCGACGATGCTGCGGCGACGGTCGAGAATCTGTTCGTAGCTCTTGCGGCCGAACCTGATCCAGTTCTCGATTTTCTTTTGGCTCCAGGTCAGTTCGACCAAGGTGGTGAAGGGCGCGGAACCGTCCGGCAGCGAACGGCCGCGCATGCGGCGGGCCGCATTGCCGGTCATGAGGTCTCTCCTTTGACGGATGGGAATTCGCGCGCGAGCAGCGCGCGCAGCATGTCGGCGACGGTCTCACCGCGCCGGAAGGCCGCGACCTTGATGCGGCCGCGCAGTTCCGGCGTGATGTCGATCGTCAGCCGCGCGGTGAAGGTGGCAGTGGCGTCCGCGCGCAGGGACTGCGTGTCGGGAGCCTTGATCCAGCTCTCGGCGTCGCCCGGGCGGGAGGCGAAGCCGCGCTTGCCGGTGCGCCCGGTCATGGCGCGGCCCTCGCGATGCGGAGCCGATCGATCTCGGCGGCAAGTGCGGCGATCTCGCGTGCGGCCGGACTGTCATCGCCGATCTCGCAGGCCAGCCGTCCGGACTGCGCGGCGTCGGCGAAGACGACGCGCTGGCCGATGGTGGTAGTGAGCACCGGCGGGTCGTGATCGGCCAGCGTCTCGGCGGTCTCGCGGGCGATGACGGTGCGCGCGGCGCAGCGGTTCAGCACAAAGCGGGCGGCGAGCTGCGGCCGGTAGATGCGCGCTTCGCTGAAAAGCGCCAGCATCTCGGCCGAGGCCCAGCCGTCGAGCGGCGACGGCTGCACCGGGATCAGCACCAGGTCGGCAGCGAGCAGCGCCGAGCGCATGAGGCCGGCGATGCGCGGCGGGCCGTCGATGACGACATGATCGGCGTCACGCGCCAGCTCGGGGGCTTCACGATGCAGCGTGTCGCGCGCCAGGCCGACGATGCCGAACAGGCGCGGCAGGCCCTCGCGGCTTCGTTGCTGCGACCAGTCGAGCGCCGAGCCTTGCGGATCGGCGTCGATCAGGGTGACACGGTGTCCTCTGCTGGCCCATGCACCGGCGAGATGCAGCGCGAGCGTCGTCTTGCCGACACCGCCTTTTTGGTTGAGGAGCGCGACGATCATGGCGC
>RXJA01000199.1 GCA_003963455.1 Hyphomicrobiales bacterium | reverse complement strand
CGTTTGTCCAACCGGTCAAAATTTTGCGTAGCACGAAAACGCAGCGAAGACCAAGCGTTGGCCGCACCGAAACAGGTTACAAGGGGAAGTCTTGGTTATGTCCAACCGGCTGAAAGTCACGCCGAACGATCTCAGCGCATTCTGGATGCCGTTCACGGCAAACCGCCAGTTCAAGCAGGCGCCGCGCATGTTCGTGTCCGCGAAGGACATGCACTACACGACAAGCGACGGCCGCAAGGTACTCGACGGCACCGCGGGTCTGTGGTGCGTGAACGCCGGCCATTGCCGGCCGAAGATCACCGAGGCTATCCAGCATCAGGCCGCGGAACTCGACTATGCGCCGGCCTTCCAGATGGGCCACCCGATCGTGTTCGAACTGGCGAACCGCCTGGTCGACATCGCGCCCAAGGGCATGGACCATGTCTTCTTCACCAATTCCGGTTCGGAATCGGTCGAGACCGCGCTGAAGATGGCGATCGCCTATCACCGCGTCAGGGGCGAGGGCTCGCGCACCCGGCTGATCGGCCGCGAGCGCGGTTATCACGGCGTCAATTTCGGCGGCATCTCGGTGGGCGGCATCGTCTCCAACCGCAAGATGTTCGGCACGCTGCTCGGCGGCGTCGACCATCTGCCGCACACGCATCTGCCGGAGAAGAACGCCTTCTCGAAGGGCGTGCCGGAGCATGGCGCGGAGCTCGCGAACGATCTCGAGCGGCTGATCGCGCTGCATGACGCCTCGACCATCGCGGCGGTCATCGTCGAGCCGGTCGCCGGTTCCACCGGCGTCATCCTGCCGCCGAAGGGCTATCTGCAGAAGCTTCGGGAAATCTGCACCAAGCACGGCATATTGTTGATCTTCGATGAAGTGATCACCGGTTTCGGCCGTCTCGGCGCGCCGTTCGCGGCCGACTATTTCGGCGTCACGCCGGATATCATGACCACCGCCAAGGGCGTCTCCAACGGCGTCATCCCGATGGGCGCGGTGTTCGTCAAGAAGGAGATCCACGATGCCTTCATGACCGGCCCGGAGCATATGATAGAGTTCTTCCACGGCTACACCTATTCCGGCAATCCGATCGCCTGCGCCGCGGCGCTCGGCACTTTGGACACCTACAAGGAAGAGGGCCTGCTGACGCGCGGCGAGGAACTGGCGCCTTACTGGGAAGACGCGCTGCATTCGCTCAAGGGCGAGCCGCATGTGATCGACATCCGCAACATCGGCCTGATCGGCGCGATCGAGCTGGCGCCGATCGCCGGCAGCCCGACCAAGCGGGCCTTCTCAGCCTTCGTCAAGGCGTTCGAACGCGGCGCGCTGATCCGCACCACCGGCGATATCATCGCGCTGTCGCCGCCGCTGATCATCACCAAGGGCCAGATCAACGAGCTGATCGACCATGTTCGCGACGTTCTGAGGTCTATCGACTGACGGGCCGGTGCGGATATCCCTCCCCATCGAGGGGAGGGTGTCCGTAAGGCGGCTGGCCGAGTTCGACGCCGACGCGCCGATCTTGAGGGCGGCCTGAATCAGGCGGGCAGCGCGCCGATACCTGTCAGGATCACGCGCTTGATATTCTCCTTGGCCTCCTGCCATTGCCGGCTGGACAGGGGCTTGCCGCCGTTGAGTGTCTCGATCTGGTGGCCGAAATCGGCATAATGCTGGGTCGTGGCCCAGAGCATGTAGAGCAGATGACGCGGGTCCACCGGGTCCATCTTGCCTTCATCGATCCACCGCCTGATGATGGCGACGCGGCCGTCGGTCCATTCGCGCAGCGTCGATTCCATATAGTCCTGAAGCACCGGCGCGCCGTGCATCACTTCGGAAGCCCAGACTTTCGAACCGTCCGGGTGGCGGCGCGATATTTCCATCTTGGCGTCGATATAGGCGCTGATGCCGTCGATCGGTCCGCGCGCCGCGTCGAAGCAATTGGCCGCCTGCAGCCAGATCTCGAAGATGTTCTGGACGACAGACCGGTAGAGCTCTTCCTTGGTGGCGAAATAATAGTGGAGATTTGCCTTTGGCAGGCCCGCCAGATCGGCGATCAACTGCATCGTGGCGCCGCCAAAACCCGCCTCGGCGAACACCTTTTCAGCGGCGAGCAGAATGGCTTTCTCATTCTCCCGCCTTATGTCCTGGCGCCGCATTGGACGGGTGGATTCGGTCATGTCTTCCCCAAGATTCTGGCCCAAGATTCTCGTTGACCGCTTGGTCAGCTTGTGTAGTCTGAAAGCTGACCATACGGTCAGGATGCAAACCACTCAAGGGGCGGCAAGACCCCGGATGTAAATGGGAACCGCAAATGGCCGCACCCGGCGAGAATCTGCGAATCAATTCAGACCGTTTGTGGGATACCCTGATGGAGATGGCGAAGGTCGGCCCCGGCATCGCCGGAGGCAACAATCGCCAGACGCTCACCGATTCCGACAAGGAAGGCCGCGCGCTTTTCAAGTCCTGGTGCGACGAGGCCGGGCTCTCCATGGGCGTCGACCAGATGGGCACCATGTTCATGACGCGCGCCGGCACCGATCCGGACGCGCTGCCGGTCTATGTCGGTTCCCACCTCGATACCCAGCCCACCGGCGGCAAGTATGACGGTGTGCTCGGCGTGCTCTCAGCGCTCGAGGTCGCGCGTTCACTCAACGATCTCGGTATCAAGACGAAGCATCCGATCGTCGTCACCAATTGGACCAACGAGGAGGGCGCGCGCTTCGCGCCGGCAATGCTCGCCTCCGGCGTGTTCGCCGGCGTGCACACGCTGGATTACGCCTACGCCCGCAAGGATATGGAAGGCGCGACCTTCGGCGACGAGCTGAAGCGGATCGGCTGGGTCGGCGACGAGAAGGTCGGCGCGCGCAAGATGCACGCCTATTTCGAGTACCACATCGAGCAGGGACCGATCCTGGAGGCGCAGAACAAGCAGATCGGCGTGGTGACCCACTGCCAGGGCCTGTGGTGGCTGGAATTCACGCTGACCGGCAGGGAGGCGCATACCGGCTCGACGCCGATGAATATGCGCGTCAATGCCGGCCTTGCCATGGCCCGCATCCTGGAGATGGTCCAGACCGTCGCCATGGAGAACCAGCCCGGCGCCGTTGGCGGCGTCGGACAGGTGAAGTTCACGCCCAATTCGCGCAACGTCTTGCCGGGCACTGTCGTCTTCACCGTCGATATCCGCTCGCCGGACCAGGCGAAGCTCGACGGAATGCGCGCCCGTATCGAGAAGGAGGCGCCGAAGATCTGCGAGGCGCTCGGCGTGAAATGTTCGGTCGAGGCGGTCGGCCATTTCGATCCGATAACCTTCGATCCCACGCTGGTCGGCCGCGTGCGCACTGCCGCCGAGAAGCTCGGCTACAGTCACATGGACATCATTTCCGGCGCCGGCCACGATGCCTGCTGGGCAGCCAAGGTCGCGCCGGCGACCATGGTCATGTGCCCCTGCGTGGGCGGTCTCAGCCACAACGAGGCCGAGGAAATCTCCAAGGAATGGGCGGCCGCAGGCGCTGACGTGCTGTTCCACGCGGTGGTCGAAACGGCGGGTATCGTGGAATGAGGATCGTCAAACGGGGCACCGGGCAAGAGGCCGTGCCGGTTGACGGTCTGTACCAATGCTTCCCAAAGAGCGAGAACAATCGCGGGAAGGCGGTTCGATTTGCCACGATCGAAAAGGCCGCTGCCTTTCTCTGTGAAAACGTCGACTGGGGAATTTACATGAACCCGGGCGGCGCCTTGGTCTATCGCGATATCGTGATCGAGCGGGACGAATAGTTGGGAGAGAAAAATGACCAAAGTCATCCGGAACGGTACCATCGTCACCGCCGACCGCACATGGAAGGCCGACGTGCTGATGCAGCACGGCAAGATCGTCGCCATCGGCTCGAACCTGCATGGCGACCATGAGTTCGACGCCACGGGCTGCTACGTCATGCCGGGTGGCATCGATCCGCATACCCATCTCGAAATGCCTTTCATGGGCACCTATTCGGCAGACGATTTCGAATCCGGCACCCGCGCGGCACTCTCCGGCGGCACGACGATGGTGGTCGATTTCTGCCTGCCTGCGCCGCAGCAGTCGCTGCTGGAGGCGCTCCAGATGTGGGACAACAAAACCTCGAAGGCGTCGTGCGACTATTCCTTCCACATGGCGATAACCTGGTGGGGCAAGCAGGTGTTCGACGAGATGGCGACCGTCGTCGACAGGGGCATCACCTCGTTCAAGCACTTCATGGCCTATAAGGGCGCGCTGATGGTCGACGACGACGAGATGTATGCGTCGTTCCAGCGCTGCGCCGATCTCGGCGCGCTGCCGCTGGTGCATGCCGAAAATGGCGACGTGGTCGCCGCGCTCTCGCAAAAGCTTTTGGCCGCCGGCAACAACGGCCCTGAAGGCCACGCTTATTCACGGCCGCCTGAAGTGGAAGGCGAGGCCACAAATCGCGCCATCATGATCGCCGACATGGCCGGCGTACCGCTCTATGTCGTGCACGTCTCCTGCGAGCAGAGCCACGAGGCTATCCGGCGTGCGCGCCAGAAGGGCATGCGGGTGTTCGGAGAGCCGCTGATCCAGCACCTGACGCTCGACGAAACCGAATATTTCAACAAGGATTGGGACCACGCGGCGCGCCGCGTGATGAGCCCGCCCTTCCGCAACAAGCTTCACCAGGATTCGCTGTGGGCTGGCCTGCAGGCCGGATCGCTGCAAGTGGTGGCGACCGACCATTGCGCCTTCACCACCAAGCAGAAGCGCAACGGCATTGGCGATTTCACCAAGATCCCGAACGGCACGGGGGGGCTTGAGGACCGCCTGCCGGTCCTGTGGACGACAGGCGTCAACACCGGCCGCCTGACGATGAACGAGTTCGTCGCGGTGACCTCGACCAACATCGCCAAGATCCTCAACATGTATCCGAAGAAGGGCGCGATCGTCGAAGGCGCGGACGCCGACATCATCGTCTGGGATCCGAAGCGCAAGAAGGCCATCTCGGCCAAGAAGCAGCAATCGGTGATCGACTACAACGTCTTCGAAGGTATCGAGGTGACGGGGTTGCCGCGCTTCGTCTTCTCGCGCGGCGAATTGTCGATCGAGGAAGCGGACGTCAAGGCCAAGGCCGGCCATGGCGAGTTCGTCGCCCGCGAGCCGAACGCCGCCGTCAACCGGGCGCTCTCGACCTGGAAAGAGATTTCCAAGGCACGACACCATCGCCGGACACTTCGATGCTGCGCGCGCACTCGCTACACGCGCCCTGGTCGCCATCGGGTGGCCCGCTGCACAGCACCTGCTCGGCCAAGATCTCGAAACGACATCCCTCCTGCGCCGCATGACAGGCGCGGCCACCCTCGAGCCCCGCCCGCTGCAATCCGCCCTGGACCTCGCTCTGCGTGATATCACAGGCCCCACGCTTGTACTCATCGAAGCGCCTATGGGCGAAGGCAAGACCGAAGGTGCTTTCCTCGCGCATCTCCGACTGCAGCACGCGCACGACCATCGCGGCATGTACGTGGCTCTGCCCACT
>RXJA01000473.1 GCA_003963455.1 Hyphomicrobiales bacterium | reverse complement strand
CTGGCCGGCTTCTCGACGGCGGAAGCGACCGAGTATTTCGGCCGGCCGCGCGGCTTCTCCGCCGACCGCTTCGACTTCACGCCAAGATCGGTCACCTGGGCGCAAGCGGCTTTCCTCAAGCGTTTCAAGACGCTGGAAGCCAAGCGCCAGTCCTCGCTTGCCGTGAATTCCGCTCCGTGAAAGAACGCTAAATTAACCGGCTACCGGGACAGTATCGCGTTCGGTTACGGTCTGAAGGCGTTCTCATGCCAGGCGCACATATCAAGACTGCTTCCCTCGCCGGCAGGCGAAGAATGGCCGGCACTGGTCCGATGCGGCGAATCGCGGAAGAATTGCGGGCTCAGAACGAGCGCTTCGCGGCGGCTGTCGAGAACATGTCGCACGGGCTATGCATGTTCGACGCCGATGAGCGGATGATCATCTGCAACCGCAACTATATCGATATTTTCAGCCTGGATGCCAAGGTGGTGAAACCTGGCATTCGCTTCTTCGACATCTTGCAGCACAGCGTCGATATCGGCATCGCCTCGGAGCGCGCCACCGAGCTCTATGCCATCCGCAAGCCCTATATCGACGGAGCGAAGGCCTCAACCTACGAAGAGACCCTTTCGGACGGGCGCATCATCGTCATTTCACACCGGCCGATCGCCGTCGGCGGCTGGGTTTCGATCTACGAGGATGTGACCGAGCGCCGGGGCGCCGAGGCGGAGTTGAAAGAGCAGCACCGCCGCTTCGACGCCGCCCTGGCCAACATGTCGCAAGGCCTGCTGATGTTTGGCGCCAATGGCCGGCTGATCGTGCGCAACCAGCGTTTTCTCGATCTTTGCAACGCCAAGGCGTCGGATTTCTCGCTCGGCATGACGCATCACCAGATGCTGGAAAAGCTCATTCGTCTCAGAATCTTCGCGCCGCTCGATATCGACGTCGAGGTCGGAAAGACGAAGGCGCGCCTGGAGGCCGGCCAATCGGACTCAAGCTATCGCGAGCTGGTCGACGGCCGAACGCTCTTCGTTCTGAGGCGGCCACTCGCTGACGGCGGATGGGTGGCGACCTTCGAGGATGTCACCGAGCGCCGGCGCGTCGAAGAGCGCATGACGCACCTTGCGCATCACGACACCCTGACCAATCTGCCCAACCGCTCGATGTTCCGCGAGCGACTGGATCAGGCGCTTGGCGAAGCCAATGCCGGGCCGCTGGCGATCTTCTCGCTCGACCTCAACCGCTTCAAGGCCGTCAACGACACGTTCGGCCACCCGGCCGGAGACTGGCTGCTGCAATGCGTCGCCAAGCGGTTGCAGCACTCCGTCCGCAGCAGCAAGGACATGGTGGCCCGATTCGGCGGCGACGAGTTCGCCATCATCCAGTTCGGCATCAAAAGCCATGCCGATGCCGAAAAGCTCGCCAAGCGCATCGTCGAGACCGTCGGGAAACCCTATCGCGACAAGGGGCGCGAAATGCATGTGGGCGCGAGCCTCGGTATCGCGCTCTATCCCGGCGACGGGCACGATGCCGACACGCTGCTCACCAATGCCGATATGGCGCTCTACAGCGGCAAGAGCGAAGGCCGCAACGTCTATCGCTTTTTCGAACCGGGCATGGATGCGCTGATGCGGGAGCGCCGTGCGCTCGAGGTCGATCTCGAAGCAGGGTTTTCCAACCGCGAGTTCGAGCTCGATTTCCAGCCGATCCTTAACATCGGCTCGGGCCGGATTGTCGGCGCGGAAGCCCTGATGCGCTGGCGCTCCCCGTCGCGCGGCCTGGTGTCGCCGGAAAACTTCATCACTGTCGCCGAGGAAACCGGATTGATCCTGCAGCTCGGCGACTGGGCGCTGCGAAAGGCTTGCGCCGTGGCCGCCAACTGGCCGCCGGAGATGCGCATGGCCGTCAACGTCTCGGCCGCGCAGATCAAGAGCGGCGGCTTCGCCCGCAGCGTGATCTCGGCGCTCACCTTTTCCGGCCTGCCGGCCTCCCGCCTGGAGCTCGAAATCACCGAAACGGTGATGATGGACGAAAGCGACAAGGTGCTGAAGACACTCAGCCAATTGCGCGGCCTCGGCGTACGCATCGCCCTCGATGATTTCGGCACCGGCTATTCCTCGCTCGGCTACCTTCGGCGCTTCCCCGTCGACAAGATCAAGATCGACCGCTCCTTCATCCACGACCTCGACAAACGCGACACGGCGGCGATCGTACGCACCGTGATCGGGCTTGGCGCCGAACTCGGCACCACCGTCACCGCCGAAGGCGTCGAGACCGAAGCGCAGCTCGACATGCTGCGCAAGGCCGGCTGCGGCGAGGCACAAGGCTATCTGATCGGCGTGCCGACCAAGGCGACCGAGATAGGCCGGCTGCTACGCGCGCAGGCGCTGCTGCGCCAGTCGGGCTGACAAGCAAAGCGCGTCGCGCCGAGTATCGTCAGCGCAGCGTCTCGATGTATTTTTCGTGGAAGCTCACATAGCCGGGCTCGACCACCTTGAGATGCCGCTCGATCAGCTCGTGGAATTCCGGCAGCCGATGGAACGGCACGCCGGGATAGGCGTGGTGCTCGGCATGATAAGGCATGTTCCAGGCGAGCTTGCGCACGAACCAGTTGGTCAGTGTCGTGCGGGTGTTTTCCAGCATGTTGGCGACAAAGGGACAGCGGCCGTGCTCGGCCAGCAGATAGAGCCGCAGGAAGGGTTGACCGAGCAGCGCCGGCACGATCCAGACATAGAGCAGAACCGACGCCTTGAACCAGACCGCGAGCGCCAGCACGACGACATAGAAGGCGATCATCGCCCGCGCCTCGGCCTTCACTTTCGGCAGGCCCTTCGGCGGCACATAGCTGTCGCGGCAGCGCCCCAGTGCATTGGTGTGAAGCGTCTGAAGATGCCCCCGCCACACCGGCAGGCCGGAGACGTGGACGAGGTATTGCCGCAAGGTTTCGGGCTTCGGGAAAGCCAGCTCCGGATCATTCTCAGGATCCTGGGTGAAGCGGTGATGGGCGAAGTGGAAATAGCGGAACCAGTCGGCCGGCAGCGCGATCGCCAGGCTGCATAGACGCGCGACGATATCGTTCAGCCACTGCGTTTCGAAGGCCGTCCTATGCACGGTTTCATGCAGCAGAGTAAACAGGAACACGATCAGGATGCCCTGCGGCAGCATCAGGACCGGCCAATACGGAACCTTGGCCGCGATCAGGCCGCCGAGAAGAACGATGGCGCCGAAATGGAGCGCGAAATGGGCGAGGCCCGGTCCGTCCGACTTGCCCGTCAGCCGGCCGCGCTCTTCATTGGTCAGCGAGGCTATCAGGTAGCGATGGTCGACGGTTTCGTTGTGGTCGATTGCGTTCATCAGATCACGATACCCAGAAAGAAACCTTTCGAAAAACGAGGATTTCTGTGAAATAGATAAGGTCAGCTTATCTTTTGGGTTTGCCATGGTCACCCTTCCCTCCTTGCGCGGACTTCAGGCCTTCGAAGCGGCGGCCCGCACAGGCAGCTTTGCGGCGGCCGCCGAGGAATTGTCGGTTTCGGCCGCGGCCGTCAGCCAGCTCATCCGCACCGTCGAGGAGCAGATGGGGCGAAAACTGTTCCACCGGGTCAACCGCCGCGCGGTGCTTACCGAGGCCGGGGTGGAGATGCTGCCGAGGCTCAGCATGGCCTTCCGGGAAATCGGCAGCGTCGCGAGGGATGTCGGGGGCGGTGCGTTCCGGCCGAGGCTCGTCGTTTCGGTGCCGCCGTCGATGGCGATGGGCTGGCTGTCGGAGCGCCTCGCCGGCTTCGTCGCCGGCCATGGCGCCGCCGACATATCGCTCAGGGGCGACGACGATCCGGTGCCGTTCGATCATGAACTGATCGACATCCGCCTCTCCTACGGTCCTCATTACCGGGAGCATCCGACCGAGGAGATCGTCAGGGACGCCGTCTATCCCGTCTGCGCGCCGACGCTCGCCGGCGCGACCGGATCCGACAGGCTTGCCGGCCTGCCGCTCGTCCACACCGATTGGGGGCCGACCGGAGCATCCTTCCCATCCTGGCGCAACTGGTTCGAGGCGGCGGGAAGCGAGCCGAGCCGCGCGGCGCAGCGCGGCCTTTCGGCCAACTCGTCGCGCGCGGCGCTCGACCTCGCCATTTCAGGTCTTGGCGTGGCGCTGGCGCAAGGGGTCTACTGCGCCCAAGCCTTGGAAGACGGCCGGCTGATCCGGCCGGTCGCCCGGTCCCTGGAGTTGCGCCAGCCCTATTGCCTGACGATCCCCAAACGCGGAGCAAGGCGCGATATCGTGGCGGCGTTCCGCGAATGGCTGATCGGGGAATGCCGGCGCGCCGTCGGATCGCCGGCGCTGGTCAAGCCGTCAATCTGACGGACGGCAAGGCATGCGCGTTCAGAGGTGCCCGGCAAGCGCCGCGACCATGTCCTTGCTGTTGGCCACGGGAACGATCTCGAACTCCACGAGATCCGCCCATTCGACGACCCAGCGCTGCAGGATCGTCACGTCATCGGCTTCCACCAGCATGAAGCAGCGGCTCATGTCGCCGGCGATCCAGCTATGGTGCACGACAAGCTCCTCCGGCTTCAGCCGGCCCTTGTCGCGAAAGCGGCGGTAGATTTCCTTGCGGTCGGACCCGTGAAAATCCTCGATCACGAAGAACAGCATTCTTTTCCCTCAGATTGAACGATCTGGAATTGGGGACCTGAAGAATTGACGAAGTGAGGGCTGACGGCTGTTCCAACCGCTCCAGTCCTTCAATTCTCCAGTTCCTCAATTCCCCAGTTCCTCAATTCCGCGCTCCGGCCGCTACTTCTCCGGTCGCTCCAGGCGTTCCAGGAACCACTGCGTCAGCCGCACCCATAACTCGTCCTTCTCGCCGGAATCCTCCCAGCCATGGTCGAGATTGGGATTGTCGTTGACCTCGATGACGAAGACGCCGTCCTTGGTCTCCTTGAGGTCGACGCCGTAGAGGCCGTCGCCGATGCACTTGGCCGCCCGCACAGCCGTCTCGACGACATGCGGTGGCGTCTGCTTCAGCGTGAAGGTCTTGATGCCGCCCTGGTCGGGCTTGCCGCTCGCCTTGTGGTTGACGATCTGCCAGTGCTTCTTCGCCATCAGGTAGTGCACGGCAAACAGCGGCTGGCCGCCGAGCACGCCCACGCGCCAGTCATATTCGGTCGGGATGAATTTCTGCGCGATCAGGAGATCGGAATCCTCCAGCCATTCGGTCGCGAGCTTGGTCAGCTCCGCCATGTTCTCGCATTTCTTGACGCCGCGCGAGAAGGACGAATCCGGAATCTTCAGCACCAGGGGAAAACCCAGCGTCTGCGCCGCCACTTCGAAGTCGGAGGTGCCGGCGATCATCACCGTCGGCGGCACAGGCACCTTGTTGTAGGTCATCAACTCGTTGAGATAGACCTTGTTGGTGCAGCGGATCATCGACAGCGGATCGTCGATCACCGGCATGCCTTCCTGCTGGGCGCGGCGCGCGAACCGGTAGGTATGATTGGAGATCGACGTCGTCTCGCGAATGAACAGCGCGTCGTAGTTGGCGAGCTTGGCGAGGTCCTTCCTGGTGATCGGCTCGACTTCGACGCCCATCTTCTCGGCGATCCTCGCCC
>RXJA01000340.1 GCA_003963455.1 Hyphomicrobiales bacterium | reverse complement strand
CTCCGGTTCTCGGAACCCGCCATTTTCGGCTCGGCCTGACCTGAATCTCAACACGCCTTAGGGCAATCGCTCAAGGCCAATAGCAGAAACTCGAAACGACGATGAAATTCCTCGATCAAGCCAAGGTTTACATCCGCTCCGGCGACGGCGGCGCCGGATCGGTGTCGTTCCGGCGTGAGAAATTCATCGAGTTCGGCGGCCCGGATGGCGGCGACGGCGGCCGCGGCGGCGATGTCTGGGCGGAAGCGGTCGACGGGCTGAACACGCTGATCGACTATCGCTACCAGCAGCATTTCAGGGCCAAGACCGGAATGCACGGCATGGGCCGCAACATGACCGGCGCCAAGGGCGCCGACATCACGCTGAAGGTGCCGGCCGGCACCCAGATATTCGCCGAGGACAATGAAACGCTGATCTGCGACCTGACCGTGGTCGGCCAGCGCTTCCTGCTTGCCAAGGGCGGCAATGGCGGCTTCGGCAACCAGCATTTCAAGACGTCGACCAACCAGGCGCCGCGGCGCGCCAATCCCGGCCTGCCGGGCGAGGAACTGACCATCTGGCTCCGGCTCAAGCTGATCGCCGACGCTGGCCTGGTCGGATTGCCCAATGCCGGCAAGTCGACTTTCCTTGCCGCCGTCACCGCGGCCAAGCCGAAGATCGCCGACTACCCGTTCACCACGCTCTATCCCGGCCTCGGCGTCGCCCGCATCGACGGCCGCGAATTCGTGCTTGCCGACATTCCCGGCCTGATCGAGGGCGCGCATGAGGGGGTAGGCATCGGCGACCGGTTCCTTGGCCATGTCGAGCGCACGCGTGTGCTGCTGCACCTGGTCTCGGCGCAGGAGGAAAGCCCTGGCAAGGCCTACAAGACGGTGCGCGCCGAGCTCGAAGCCTATGGCCATGGTCTGGCGGAGAAAGCCGAGATCGTCGCGCTCAGCCAGGTCGACATCCTCGACGCGGACGCCCGCAAGAAGAAGGTGGCCTCGCTGAAGCGCGCAGCCGGCCGCGCGCCGATGCTTGTCTCGGCCGTCACCGGCGAAGGCGTCGAGGCCGTGCTGCGGGCGCTGATGGCGGTGGTGGCTGAAGCCCGCGACGCCGTTCCGGCTCCCGTCGACACGCGTTGGCGGTAGGACCCATGAAATCGCTGAAATCATACCGGCGCATCACCGTGAAGATCGGCTCGGCGCTGCTCGTCGACCGCGCGACAGGCCTGAAGCGCGACTGGCTGACCTCGCTTGCGGACGACATAGCGGTGCTTGCCAATGCCGGCGCGGAAGTGCTGGTCGTTTCGTCGGGCGCGATCGCGCTCGGCCGCACAATTCTCGGCCTGGGAAAACGCGCGTTGAAGCTCGAGGAGAGCCAGGCCGCGGCCGCCGTAGGCCAGATCGCGCTTGCCGGCGCCTGGTCGGACGCGCTCGGCAAGGATGGTCTGAAGTCGGGCCAGATACTGCTCACTCTCGGCGACACCGAGGAGCGCCGCCGCTACCTCAACGCGCGCGCGACGATCTCGACGCTGCTCAAGATGAAGGCGGTGCCGGTCATCAACGAGAACGACACGGTGGCGACGTCGGAAATCCGCTACGGCGATAATGACCGGCTGGCGGCGCGGGTGGCGACGATGATGGGCGCGGATCTGCTGGTGCTGCTCTCCGATATCGACGGGCTCTACACGGCGCCGCCGGCCAAGGATCCGCAGGCGAAGTTCATATCCGTCGTCGACCGAATCACGCCCGACATCGAGGCGATGGCGGGGGCGGCGGCCTCCGAGCTGTCGCGCGGCGGCATGCGCACCAAGCTCGATGCTGGCAAGATCGCCAACGCCGCCGGCACCGCCATGATCATCACCTCCGGTACCAGGCTGTCGCCGCTGATGGCGATCGAGCGCGGCGAGCGCGCGACCTTCTTCAAGCCAAGCGCCAATCCGGTGAAGGGCTACAAGACCTGGATCGCCGGGCAGCTCGAGCCGGCGGGACGGCTGACCGTCGATGCCGGCGCCATCGGCGCATTGAAGTCCGGCAAGTCGCTGCTGCCGGCCGGGGTGAAACTGGTCAGCGGCAATTTCGCGCGCGGCGACACGGTGGCCATCCTGTCGCCCGAGGGCCGTGAGATCGCGCGCGGCCTTGTTGCCTATGATGCCGCCGATGCCGTTAGGATCGCGGGCTTGAAGACGGCCGAGATCGAAAATGTGCTCGGCTATGAGGCGCGTTCGGCGATGATCCATCGCGACGACCTTGTGGTGGGCGGCGCGGCCGACTGAGACGCAGCTCTTGATTATGGGCGCTGCTGCTCCTGTTCAGGCGGCCACTTAGGTGGATTGCGATACCTCTCCTGAACGTCCTGATATGTTTTCAGGAGTTCGTCGCATCCTCCCATCTCTGTTTCAATGGCGGCCTTGGCCTGTCGATCCATTTCGGCTGGCGAAAGATCGTTCCCGTCTTCTGATAGCATCTCGCGCACGAGGTCGTCGGTCGTCGTTACTTTTGACCCGCCTTCCTCGATCGCTTTCTTGAATTTCGCCTCGAGGCGCTCCCGTGGACCGCATCCATGGGCCTCTTCGACAACGATGAAGATCTGGGAAAGCGGCATCGGTGGCGCGTTGCAATAGCGCTCAGCAAGTCCGATTGAGAACATGGAACCTATCATGGCCATGGCCTTGCCATCCGGGCTTTCGCCGGGCTCGATCTTGTCGTCGCAGTAATCGGCGGCGCGAAGGCCGCTCGGTGCCAACATCGTGGCGAGAACAACGAGGATCATGGCGGTCTTCATGCTGCTCCCCCAAATTTGCAGCCATTGCCGCGAGGGCCGGCCGAGTGTAAATCCACCAGGCTTTAGCCGGATCGGTCAGATGTTGAACAAACACCAACGTGATGATGTAGCCAGTTTGATGGCAAGGATAGGCCGCCGCGCCCGCGCCGCCGCGCGACCATTGGCCGTCGCTTCCACCAAGGCCAAGAATGCCGCGCTTGCCGCCATGGCCGACGCCGTCCTGCGCAGCGAGCAGGCGATCCTCGACGCGAATGCCATCGACATGTCGAATGGCGAGGAGGCCGGGCTGTCCGGTTCCTTCATGGACCGGCTGAAATTGACGCCTTCGCGCGTCAAGGCGATGGCCGACGGTATTCGCGAGATCGCCGCGCTCAAGGATCCGGTCGGCGACGTCATCGCTGAATGGGACCGGCCGAACGGGCTGCATATCGAACGCGTGCGCACGCCGCTCGGCGTTATCGGCGTCATCTATGAAAGCCGGCCGAACGTGACGGCCGATGCCGGCGCGCTATGCCTCAAGGCCGGCAATCCGGTGATTCTGCGCGGCGGTTCGGATTCGATCAATTCGTCGTCGGCGATCCATGCCTGCATGGTCGAAGGGCTGAAGGCCGCAGGCCTGCCCGAGGATGCCATCCAGCTGGTGCCGACCACCGACCGCGCCGCCGTCGGTGAGATGCTCAAGGGCTTAAGCGGCAATCTCGACGTCATCATCCCGCGCGGCGGCAAAAGCCTGGTCGGGCGCGTGCAGAACGAGACGCGTGTGCCGGTCTTCGCGCATCTCGAAGGCATCTGCCATCTCTATGTCGACCGCTCGGCCAAGCTCGACATGGCGGTGAAGATCGCCGTCAACGCCAAGATGCGGCGCACCGGCGTCTGTGGCGCCGCCGAGACCTTGCTGGTCGATCGCGCGGTCGCGTCCACCCATCTGGTGCCGATCCTCGATGCGTTGCGCGCCGCCGGCTGCGAGATCCATGCCGACGCCGAGGTGATGAAAGCCTTTGCCGACGCCAGCCCGGCGACCGACGCCGACTGGGTGACGGAATATCTCGACGCCATCATCGCGGTGAAGCTGGTCGACGGCGTCGCCGGCGCGATCGAGCATATCGAGACCTTCTCCTCGCACCACACCGAGGCGATCATCGCCGAGGACGCGCAGGCGGTCGAAAGATTCTTCAACGAGATCGACTCCGCCATCCTCCTGCACAATGCCTCGACACAGTTCGCCGATGGCGGCGAGTTCGGCATGGGCGCCGAGATCGGCATCGCCACCGGCAAGATGCACGCGCGCGGGCCGGTCGGCGTCGAGCAGCTCACCTCGTTCAAGTACCGCGTGCGCGGATCGGGACAGGTGAGGCCTTGACCTTTTTCGCCCCGAAGGCCTGAGGGAGGCCCAGGCGAATGCTTTCGCAAGCCGAGCAGCCTGTCCCGGCCCGCTACTTTCGAATGCCGCACGCCGCCAAGGGCCTGACCGTGGGGCTGTTCGGCGGCTCGTTCAATCCGCCGCATGCCGGCCATGCGCTGGTTGCCGAGATCGCGCTCCGGCGTCTGGCGCTCGACCAGCTGTGGTGGATGGTGACGCCCGGCAATCCGCTGAAAAGCGCGCGCGAACTGGCGCCGCTCGCCGAGCGCATCGAGCTCTCCGAAAGGATCGCCAGGAATCCCAGAATCAAGGTGACCGCTTTCGAGGCGGCGCATCATGTGCGCTACACCGCCGACACGCTGGCGCTGGTTAAGGCGCGCAATCCGGGTGTCGATTTCGTCTGGATCATGGGCGCGGATAGCTTGCGCGACTTCCATCGCTGGCAGCGCTGGCGCGAGATCGTGCTGACCTTCCCGATCGCGGTCATCGATCGCCCGGGCGCTACGCTCTCCTTCCTGTCCTCGGTGGTCGCCAAGACCTTCGACTACGCCCGTATCGACGAGGGCGACGCGCCGCTGCTCGCCCGGATGCAGGCGCCGGCCTGGACCTTCATCCACGGGCCGCGCTCGTCGCTGTCGTCCACCGCGATCCGCAAGGCGGCGAAAAGCTGAGCTTCTTCCTTCTCCCACAAGGGGGAAGGGAAGTCCTGAGATGTCGCTTTTGAGGCGGCTTTTGGCCGGCCGGTAAGCGAAGCTGCGCCAGTATGCCGAAACAGAACCAAGCCACGACCAACGTTGCCCGCGCCGCGCAATCGGCGCCGCTGATCGCCATTGCCAGCGTCATCGTGTCGATGGCGCTGATCGCGATCGGCAACGGGCTGATGTTCGCCTATATCCCGGTGCGCCTCGGCGCCGACGGTTTCGACCCGACCTGGGCCGGGCTGATCGTCACCGGGCTTTCGGCCGGCGGTCTTGCGGGCTGCATCCTGACCGGTCCGCTCGTCAAGCGCGTGGGCCACGCCCGCGCCTTCATGGTGCTCTCGGCGCTGATCGCGCTTTCCAATGCGGCGATCGGCGCCGGTCCGATCCCGCTTTTGTGGATCGCGGCGCGGGCCCTCTACGGCTTTGCGATCTGCGGCCTGTTCATCGTCGCGCAGAGCTGGCTGAACGACGCCTTGCCGAATTCGATCCGCGGCCGAGTGATGGCGGTGTTCTATGTCGCCTATATCGGCGGCCTGGGCATCGGGTATGCCACGCTGGCCGCTGTCGACATCCACACCGCCGCCGCGTCGCTGATCGGCATCACTTTCACCGCGCTCTCCATCCTGCCGGTCGGCATGACCAGGCTTGCCCAGCCGCCGGCGCCGCAGGCCGCGTCGGTGGCGCTGCGCCGCGCCTGGCGCATTTCGCCGGTGGGCGTCGCCGGCATGCTTGCGGTCGGCGGTCTGTCGATGATCGTTTCCGGCTTCGCGCC
>RXJA01000452.1 GCA_003963455.1 Hyphomicrobiales bacterium | reverse complement strand
AACGTCATCGGCATGGTGATCAACGACCTCACCAATCCCTTCTTCGCCGAGCTTGCGGTCGGCATGGAACGCGTCTTCCAGGCCGCGGGCGTCGTTCCCTTCATTGCCAACACGGCGGAGAACCCGGTGCGCCAGGAAGAGGTGCTGAAATCGCTGATGGAGCAAGGCGTGGCCGGGCTGATCGTCTCGCCGGCGCGCGGCACCACGCCGGGCGCCTTTCGCCGCATCGAAGCGGCGGGCGTGCCGATCGTCTTTACCATGCGCCGGCTGCCTGAAAGCCGCATCCCGGTGATCGCGCCGGACAATCATCGCGGCGCCGTGCTTGCCACCGAGCATCTGATCCACAAGGGCCATCACCGCCTTGCGTTCTTCGGCGGCTCGTCCGATCTTGTCGTCTATCACGAGCGACTGGGCGGTTTCCTTGAAGCCTGCGAAGCGCTCGGCATCCCGTCGGCGGACCGGCTGATCGTCGAGGGCGAGACCAGCCGCAAGGGCGGCATGGCCTGCCTGGAGACGGCGCTTGCCACAGCGCAGCCACCGACAGCGGCGCTCTGCTTCAACGACGCCGTTGCCTTCGGCGCCATGCTGGGCTTACGCAAGCGCGGCCTCGAGGCGGGAACGGATTTCGCCGTCGTCGGCTTCGACGATGTCGCCGAGGCCGAGCACTACAGTCCGGCGCTGACCAGCGTCGCCGTCGACACCGCCGGCCTTGGCGAGCGGGCCGCCCATGTCATGCTGAAGATGATCCAGTCGCGCACCACGCGCGCCGAGGACCATATCGGCGCCGTCAGCCTCGTCGTGCGGGAAAGCTGCGGCCCGGACCGCAACAAGCAAGTGGGAGACGCGGCATGAGCGTGCGATGGGGACTGATCGGCGCGAGCACGATTGGAAAGCAGTTCATGATCAACGCCATCCGCGCCCAGGCCGATGGCGAGGTCGCCGCCGTGATGAGTTCCAGCCCGGAACGCGCCAAGGCCTATGCCAAGGAAAACGGTATTCCGGCCGCCGTATCGTCGCTTGACGCATTGCTCGCTTCCGACATCGACGCCGTCTACATCTCGACCACCAACGAGTTGCATCTCGAGCAGGGCCTCGCCGCCATCAAGGCCGGCAAGCATGTGCTGTGCGAAAAGCCGCTGGCGCTCACCAGCGCCGATGCGAAGAAGATGGTCGCCGCCGCCAAGGCCGCCGGCATCGTCTTCGGCACCAACCATCATCTGCGCAATGCCGGCGTGCATCGCGCCATGCGCGAGGCGATCGCCGCCGGCCGCATCGGCAAGCCGATCGCGGCGCGCGTCTTCCACTCCGTCTTCCTCCCGGAGAACCTGCAGGGCTGGCGCATCACAAGGCCGGAGGCCGGCGGCGGCGTGGTGCTCGACATCACCGTGCACGACGCCGACACGCTGCGCTTCGTGCTCGGCGACGATCCGGTCGAGGTCTCGGCCTTCACGCAAGCCGCCGGCATGGCCGGCGGCGGCCTGGAGGACGGCGCCATGTGCATCTGGCGCTTCAAGTCCGGCGTCATCGCCCAATCGCACGAAGGCTTCACGACGAAATATGCTGGCACGGGCTTCGAGGTGCATGGGACGGACGGCTCGCTGATCGCCGCCAATGTGATGACCCAGAAGCCGATCGGCTCGGTGCTGCTGCGCACAGAGAGCGGCGAGCAGGAATTGAGCTTCGACCGCGAGGACCTCTACACGCGTTCGGTGCGCCAGTTCCATGCCGCGATCCGCGGCGAGGGCCAGCCCGCCGCCACCGGCGAGGACGGCATCTGGTCGCTGGCATCCGCCGAAGCCGCACTGCAATCGTCGAGGACCGGCAAGGCCGTGACCATCGACCCGCAACTTGGGAGCCTCGCGTGAGCAAGCTCGTCTCGGCGGCTTACGCCGCCGGCCTGATCAAGGACGGCATGGTCGTCTCGGTGTCGTCGTCGAGCGGCCTCGGCTGCCCGGATGCCGTGCTTGCCGCGATCGGCGAGCGCTTCGACGCGGAAGGTCATCCGAAGGCGATCACCACGCTCCACCCGATCGCCGCCGGCGACATGTACGGCATCAAGGGCATCGACCATCTCGCCAAGCCGGGCCTGTTGAAGCGCACGCTCTGCGGCTCCTACCCGTCCGGTCCCTCCTCGGCCGAGCCGCCGCAGATCTGGAAGATGATCGGCGACAATTCCGTTGCCGCCTACAATGTGCCCTCCGGCATCCTGTTCGACATGCATCGCGAGGCCGCGGCCAAGCGACCCGGCGTGCTGACCAAGGTCGGCCTCGACACCTTCGCCGATCCGCGCCACCAGGGCTGCGCCATGAATGCGGCGGCCAGCGAGCCGATCGTTTCGGTGCAGCAGTTCGACGGCGAGGAATGGCTCTATTTCCGCGCCATCGTTCCCAACATCTCCATCATCCGCGCCACCTCCGCCGACGAGCGCGGCAACCTCACCTACGAGCATGAGGGCGCCTATCTCGGCGGCCTGGAACAGGCGCTGGCGGCCCGCAACAATGGCGGCATCGTGATCGCGCAGGTCAAGCGCGTCGTCGAGAACGGCACGCTGAAGCCGCATGACGTGCGCGTTCCTGGTGTACTGGTCGACCATATCGTGGTGGCGCCCGACCAGTTGCAGACGACGCTCACACCTTACGACCCGGCGATCTCCGGCGAGATCTTCCGGCCACTGTCGAGCTTCCGCAACGCCGAGATGAACGTCCAGAAGGTGATCGCGCGCCGCGTCGCCATGGAATTGCGCGACGGCATGGCCGTCAACATCGGCTTCGGCATCTCCGCCAACGTGCCGCGTATCCTTCTCGAGGAAGGCCAGCACGGCAAAGTCACCTGGGTGATCGAGCAGGGCGCGGTCGGCGGCGTGCCGCTGCTCGACTTCAAGTTCGGCTGCGCCTCCAACGCCGAGGCGATCATGCCCTCGCCGCACCAGTTCATCTATTTCCAGGCCGGCGGCTTCGACGCCTCGCTGCTCTCCTTCCTGCAGATCGACCGCCACGGCTCGGTCAATGTCTCGAAGCTTTCGGCGCGGCCGCATGTGACCGCCGGCGCCGGAGGCTTCGTCGACATCACGTCGCGGGCGAAGAAGATCGTCTTCTCCGGCTTTTTCAATGCCGGCGCCAAGCTCTCGCTGGCCGATGGCGCTATCCGCATCGACCAGGAAGGCAAGGTGAAGAAGGTGGTCGAAGAGGTCGAGCACATCTCCTTCTCGGGAAAACGGGCCGTCGCGCAGGGACAGGACATCACCTATGTCACCGAGCGCTGCGTGATGAAGCTGACGCCGGACGGGCTGATGGTCACGGAGCTGGCGCCCGGCATCGACCTCGAACGCGACGTGCTGGCGCAGGCCGAGATCCCGCTCGCTGTGGCGAACGACCTCAAGGTCACGCCTGCCTCGCTCTACCAGGACCAGCCGATCGGCCTGTCGCTCAATGGCGGTGCCTCGCTCGGAGGCGCGCATGGCTGAGCTTGTCACCTTCGAGCAGGGCGGCGCCATCGGCATCGTCACATTGCGCCGTCCGGAAAAATTCAACGCGCTCGACATTCCGATGCTGCGCGAGCTCGAAGCGGCGCTCGACCATGCGGAACTCGCCGAAGGCGTTCGCGTCGTGCTCATCCGCGGCGAAGGCAAGGGGTTTTGCGCAGGGGGCGACGTCGAAGCCTGGGGCGCGATGAGCGCCGCCGATTTCCAGGTGCAATGGGTGCGCTACGGCCATCGTGTCTTCGACCGGTTGGCGCGCTTGCGGCAGCCGACCCTTGCCGTGCTGTCAGGTCATGCTCTGGGCGGTGGGCTGGAACTGGCCGCGGCCTGCGATTTCCGCGTCGCCGAAACCCAGGTGAAGCTCGGCTTTCCCGAAACTTCGATCGGCGTCGTGCCCGGCTGGTCTGGCACGCAGCGCGCCGTGCGTCGTTTCGGCGCGCAGACGGTTCGGCGCATGGCGCTTGGCGGCGAGGTTTTGCTGGCAGCCGACGCGCTCGCGCTCGGCGTCGTCGATCGCGTCGTCGAGACCGGCAAGGCTTTCGACGAAGCCAGGAGCTGGGCCGAGAAAATCGCCGAGCGCGGCCCGCTGGCGACCGAGGCCGCCAAGCTGATGATCGGCATCGCCGAAGGCGAGGAAGATGCCGCCGCGACCGAGGCTCTTGCCAGCGGCTTCATTGCGCTCACCGCCGACCTGAAAACCGGCGTCGGCGCCTTCAAGGCCAGGCAGAAGCCGGCCTTTTCGAGATCCTAGAGAAGACATGATGATCGCACCGCTCAACATTGCCATGCCGGCCGAGGCGTCCCAGGCGCCGAAAGCTTACAAGCTGTTGATCGACGGCAAGCATGTCGATGCCCGTGACGGCCGCAGCATCGAGCGCGCCAGCCCCGGCCACGGCTTTGTCGTCTCGCGCTACGCCCAGGCAGGCACTGCGGACGTCGAGGCCGCGGTTCTGGCCGCGCACACGGCCTTCGAGACCGGCCCATGGCCGCGCATGAAGGCGTCCGAACGCGCCGCGGTGCTGCTCAGGGCGGCCGATCTGATCGAGACCCGGTTGGAGGAGATCGCCCGCCTCGACGCGCTGGAATCTGGGAAGCCGATCGCCCAGGCGCGCGGCGAGATCGGCGGCGCGATCGACATCTGGCGCTATGCCACGTCG
Source organism: Hyphomicrobiales bacterium (assembly GCA_003963455.1). GTDB lineage: Bacteria > Pseudomonadota > Alphaproteobacteria > Rhizobiales > Rhizobiaceae > Mesorhizobium. Next base: position 976 of record RXJA01000452.1, on the reverse strand, counting down.
CTCGCCCGCACGCTGCACGGCGAGAGCTACGCCAATCTCGGTGACGACATGCTGGGCGTGGTGCTGCGCGAGCCGATCGGCGTCGTCTCGATCATCACGCCGTGGAATTTCCCCTTCCTGATCGTCAGCCAGAAGCTGCCTTTCGCGCTCGCCGCCGGTTGCACGGCTGTGGTCAAGCCCAGCGAAATGACGTCGGCCTCGACCTTCGTGCTTGGCGACATCCTGCTCGAAGCCGGATTGCCGGTCGGTGTCGTCAACATCCTCGCCGGCTTCGGCGCCGATGTCGGCGCGCCGATGGTCAGCCATCCGCTGGTCGAGATGGTGTCCTTCACCGGCTCCACCCGCGTCGGCAAGATGACCATGGCCACGGCGTCCAATTCGCTGAAGAAGGTCTCGATGGAGCTCGGCGGCAAGAACGGCCAGATCGTGTTCCCCGACGCCGACCTCGAGGCGGCGGCGGACGCCGCGGTGTTCGGTGGCTTCTTCAACGCCGGCGAATGCTGCAATGCCGGCAGCCGCCTGATCGTGCACGAGGCGATCGCCGACGACTTCCTCAATACGGTCAAGGCGCTGTCCCGGAAGGTCCGCGTCGGCGATCCGCTCGACGACCGCACCAAGGTCGGCGCGATGATCTCGGCCGACCATATGGAAAAGGTAGCCGGCTATGTAAAGGCGGCGAAAACCGACGGCGGCAACGTTTTCGCCGGCGGCGCCCGGCTTGCATCCAATGCCGGCCAATATCTCGATCCGACCATCATCCGTAACGTTACAGAGGATATGGCGATCGCTCGCGAGGAAGTGTTCGGGCCGGTGCTGTCCGTGCTCACTTTTGAAACGATTGAAAAGGCATTGCACATTGCCAACAACACGCCCTATGGTCTGTCCGCAGGGGTGTGGAGCGCCAGCATCGACACCTGCATGTCGGTGGCGCGCGGTGTGCGTTCGGGGACGGTTTGGGTGAACACGTTCATGGAAG
>RXJA01000169.1 GCA_003963455.1 Hyphomicrobiales bacterium | reverse complement strand
CGCGGTCTCCTCGTCGGCCAGCACATATTTGTCGTTGAAGACGTTGAGGCCCTTGTTCTCCATGGCGCCCATGTTGAAGTCGGACACGGCGACGATGTTGAAGACGTCGAGATCGTATTCGCGGCCGAAAGCCTCCTCGTCCCATTTCATCGAGCGCTTCAGCGCGTCCATCGCATAGCCGGCAAGCCGCTCCTTGCCGGGTTCGACATAGATGCCGAGCTCGACCTCACGGCCGGACATGGTGGTGAAGCTGCCGGCAACCTTGCCCAGCGCGCCCGCCACAAGCGCGAAGAGGTAGGAGGGTTTGGGGAAGGGGTCGTGCCAGACCGCATAATGCCGGCCGTTGGCGAGCGCGCCGCGTTCGACGGGATTGCCGTTGGATAGCAGCAAGGGCGCCTCGTTGTGCGGGGCTTCGATGCGCACCGTGTAGACCGACAGGATGTCGGGACGGTCGAGGAAATAGGTGATGCGGCGAAAGCCCTCGGCCTCGCATTGCGTGCAATAGACATTGTTGGAGCGATAGAGGCCCATCAGCGCTTCGTTGCGCGAGGGCGCGATCTCGGTCTCCAGCCGAAGCTCGAAGCGCTGCGCCGCCGGCGGCTTCAGGATCGTCAGCTGGTCCGGCGTCGCCTCGTAATCGCTCGCCGGCAGCGCTTGTCCGTCTATCGCCACGCCAAGCAGCGTCAGCCCGTCGCCGTCAAGCACCAGCGGCGCCATGGCGGCGACGCCTCCGCGCCGCTCGATCGTGAGCCGTGCGGTGACATGGGTTGCGTCCGGCGACAGGCGGAAATCGAGGCTGGTCGCGGGGATGAGATAGTCGCTGGGGCGATAGTCTTCGAGCTTGAAGACATGGCCGGTATCTGTGCGCATTCCTTAGGCTTTTCCTGTCGATTTCGAGCGGCCAGCGGATATGGCTGGTCCAAAAAATTCTGGAGTGCGCGCTCTTTACACGAAACAGCCACGCGACAAAACTGCGCGATAGGGTGTGTTGTCGCAATTCCGGTTACACACTTTTCCTGGAATTACTCTTGGGCTATTTGGCGGCTTCGTTTTGCGACCACCCTGACGAGGCAAGATGACCGTCGATCATGCCGTCGGCCACGATACGCTGCGCGGCATCACGCTGAAGATCGTCTCCGTGACGGTCTTCGTTGGCATGCAGACCTGCATCAAGGCGGCCGGCGACGTGCCCGCCGGGCAGATCGTCTTCTTCCGCTCCTTCTTCGCCATCTTCCCGATAATCGCCTTCCTGGCCTTCAAGGGCGAACTGGCTACCGCCTTCACGACGAAGCGGCCGTTCAACCACATCGCGCGCGGCCTGGTCGGCGTCGGCGCCATGGGGCTCGGCTTCTTCGCGCTGACCCGGCTGCCGCTGCCGGAGGCGATCACGCTGAACTACGCCCAGCCGCTGCTGGTCGTCGTGTTTTCCTCGATCTTCCTCGGCGAGACGATCCGCGTCTACCGGTGGAGCGCGGTCGCCGTCGGTCTTGCCGGCGTGCTGGTCATCTCCTGGCCCGAACTGACGCTGCTCAATTCCGATCAGGGCCTCGACGACCAGGAGGTGCTTGGCGTCATGGCCGCGCTGATCGCTGCCGCGATTTCGGCCGTCGCCATGCTCCTGGTGCGCAATCTCGTGCAGACGGAGAAGACGGCGACCATCGTTCTATGGTTCTCCTCGACGGCTTCGGTGCTGTCGCTTTTCACGCTGCCCTTCGGCTGGCAGGCTTTGACGCCGATGCAGGCCGCGCTGCTTGTCGTCGCGGGCTTCTGCGGCGGGCTCGGCCAGATCCTGATGACGGCGGCCTACCGCCATGCGGAGGCCTCGGTCGTGGCGCCCTTCGAATACACCTCGATGATCCTTGGCGTCGTCGTCGGCTATCTCGTCTTCGGCGACGTGACGTCGCTCAACACGCTGGTCGGCGGCGTCATCGTGGTCGCCGCCGGCATCTTCATCATCTGGCGCGAACGGCAATTAGGTTTGGAGCGCACGCGCACCAGGACGGCCGCGCCGCCGCAGGGGTGATCAGGATGATGCCTGTCCAGACGGGAAATCGGGCTGCGCCTCTGGCCGGGACAGGCGGAAGGCATCCAGTGGACTGCAGCGCTGCTCGATGGACTGAAGCAGTGGGTAGGATGAGAGATCGCATCCGAAGCGACGGGCGCTGCTCATTTGCGGCATAAGATGCAGATCGGCCCATCCAGGTTCACCACCAAAGCAGAACGGCCAATTCACAGCGCGATGGCTGAGCGTTGCCTCCAGGGCCGCAAAGCCCAGACCCAGCCAATGCAGCATCCACCGATCGATGCCGGCCTGGTCGATGGCGAGATCGGCCTGCAGGAACCTTCGAATGCGTTGCACCGTGATGGCGTGCATTTCCGACGCGATATGCGCCGCGAAGGCCCGGGCTTGCGCGCGTGTGACCGGGTCGGACGGCAGCAGGCTTGGCTCAGGATAAACCTCCTCGAGATATTCAAGGATGGCGGACGACTGGGCGACAATCCTGCCCTCGATGTCCAGTGCCGGCAGCAATCCTTGTGGATTAAGAGCTTTGTAAACTCCGGGAGCCAGCGAACTCACCGGCACATAGGTGAACTCCAGTCCCTTCAGACGAAGCGCAATACGGACGCGCTCACCGGCCGAATTCTGCCAACGGGACAGCAAGCGCATGGGGCGTCTCCAATCGAGGGACCACGATGCCAGCCAGCGGACCGCCCAGCGGGGAGGGCGCCCGAAACGGGCAATCCTTCATCTCACGTCATCCGTTCCTTCGCCAGCCGCACCAGCACCGTCCTTGTCTGCTCATCGGCCGGGAAAAAAGACTCGATCGCCAGTTCCGACAGCGTGACGTCGAGTGGCGTGCCGAACACGGTGATGGTGCTGATGAAGGACAGCACCTGATCGCGATGCGCGAGCCGCAGCGGATGCACGATGCCGCTCGGCTCGACCGGCGCGGGCCGCCCGCTTTTCAGTCCGGATGGATAGGTGCGCAGCTCGCGCTCCAATTCGATCAGCACGGGATCGCCGGTCGCGTCGTTCTGGTGCTTGAGACGCTCCAGCAGATGCGCGCGCCATTCCGCCAGGTTGACGATGCGCGGCGCCACGCCGCCCGGATGCAGGCTGAGCCTCAGCACGTTGACAGGCGGTGCGAGCAGCGACGCTTCGGAGATGTCAGCGAGGAACGGCGCAATCGCGGTGTTGGCCGAAACGAGGTTCCAATGCCGGTCGACCGCCAGCGCCGGGAACGGCTCGTGGCCCTTGAGCACGGTCTCGACCGCAGCCATCGCCGGAGCCAGCGTCGCATCGGTGAGCGGCTTTTCGCTGAAGCTCGGCGCGAAGCCGGCCGCGAGCAGGAGCTGGTTGCGCTGTCTCAGCGGGATCGAAAGCTGCTCGGCCAGATGCAGCACCATGTCGCGCGACGGCTGGGCGCGGCCGCTTTCGACGAAGGAGAGGTGCCGCTGCGAGATATCGGCCTCCATGGCAAGGTCGAGCTGGCTCATGCGCCGCCGCGTGCGCCATTCGCGGATAAGGCTGCCGGCGGAGATGTCGGTTGTGCTCATGGGGGAGGAGTAGGCTGGGGAGGGAGCGATTTCAATTACGTTCGAGGTCAAGCTCCCCCTTCTCCCCTTGTGGGAGAAGGTGGATCGGCGCGTAGCGCCGAGACGGATGAGGGGTGTTCCAGCGGAGTGAGACGTCGGCGTTCCCTGGAGCACCCCTCATCCGTCGCCTTCGGCGACACCTTCTCCCACAAGGGGAGAAGGGGAAGTCGCCACTGCCCGCAACTTCGCCTTCACCTCGAGAAAATCCCGCCACGCCAGCTTCTTGTGCGCGGGTGTCCTGAGCAGATACGCCGGGTGCAGCGTCGGCATCGCCGGAATGGCGATGCCCGATGCCGTCGTATGCACCCGCCAGTTGCCGCGCAGGCGCAGGATGCCTTCGGTCGTGTTGAGCAGCGTCTTGGCCGACGGTCCGCCGAGATTGATCAGCACCTTGGGGTTGACCAGCTCGATCTGCCTTTCGATGAAGGGGCGGCAGATCTCGGTCTCGTGCGGCGTCGGCGTGCGGTTGCCGGGCGGCCGCCAGGGAATGACATTGGCGATATAGGCCGAGTTGCGGTCGAGGCCGATCGCCGCCAGCATGCGGTCGAGCAGCCGGCCGGAGCGGCCGACGAAGGGCAGGCCTTCGAGGTCCTCGTCGCGGCCCGGCGCCTCGCCCACCAGCATCAGGTCGGCGTTGGGGTTGCCGTCGGCGAAGACCAGGTTCTTGGCGGTGAATTTGAGATTGCAACCGTCGAAGGCGGCCATGTGCTGGCGCAGTTCATCGAGTGTCGAAGCACTTGCGGCAAGCTGCCGTGCCGCGGCCGCCTGTGCCTCGTCGGGGACGGCCGCGGCCGCCGGCATCCGCGCGGGCGCGTCCGGAATATTGCTGGTGTCGAGGCCGGACAGGGGCGCTGGCGGGTTCTCAGCTCGTTCCGGAACCTGCTCGGGTGCCGGTCGGCTCTCGGGCCCGGCTTCGCGGCGCGGCGCGGCCGGCGCCCGCTCGGCGGGCCTGCGTTCAGCCGGCTTCGCCGCCGGTTCGGCAAACCGGTTGATCGGCGCGTCCTCAAGCGCGTCGTCGACGCCGGCGCTGGCATAGAAGGCGAGCAGTTCGGCGATCTCGGCGGGTGTGCTGGGGGAGGCGGCAGTCATGGTGCCACCATCGTCCGCGCGGCGTCGATTTGCAACCGCTGAGAGGTCAGCCGGTCGGTATCCTCGGATCCTGCACGATGTAGAACGTCCAGCGCGGCGTGTAGTCGGTGATCAGGAAATCGAAGGTCGCCGTCTTCAGCGGGTCGACCTTGCCGTTCCTGAACAGCAACTGGTCGTAAGGTTCGAACTTGCGCTCGAAATCGGCAAAATTGCTCGACCAGATGTTGTCCGGCGTCTTGTTGCGCTGGTCGAAGGACAGGCCGTCGCCGAACACGCTCGGCTGGTCGAGGATTTCCTGCAGCTCGAACTGGAACTCCACCCAGGGCAGCGCGCTATTGTTGAGCACGTCGATGCGCATATACATCACGCCGTTGGCGACCTCGCCGGCCTTGCCGAAGGGTTCGATCGGCTTGGTCGCGCGGATCGTGAGCGTCACCGGGGTCGCCGTGTTCAGCTCCTCCTTGATTATCAGCGGGTCTTCCTTGGTGCCGATGCCGGAAGCGCCGGTGATGCGGAAGCCGCCAAGTTCATCGGAGAAGGAATAGGCGCCCGTCGCCCACACCTTCACCGGATCCGCCTGCGCCGGAGCGGCCAAAAAGAGGAGCGGAAGAACCGCGCGCCAGACCGCGCCTGGCGTGAAGAGTAAGCGCTTCGATAGAAAGCCGGGTGGCTCTGGACTGCGCATGGCGTGAAGTATTGCCGATAACCAAGCCGTCGAACAATTAAAAACATGCCGGAACCGCCTGGCCTTCCAACCAAATCGCGCTGGCCTATGCTTGGCCATGGCCTGCGCGGCAGGCTTTTCGTAGGGAAAACCGCGACTTTTTGTCGAAATCGGCGTTGTCACGTCAGCGCCGGTTTCGCGTCGCGAATTGATGCGCTATGCAGCGCGTGAGCCAGCAGAATG
>RXJA01000215.1 GCA_003963455.1 Hyphomicrobiales bacterium | reverse complement strand
TCATAGGGCTGGGGGCGGTCCCTGTTTCAGGTTGCGCCTCAATAGCCGAAAGCCCCCCTCCCCGCAACGCAACAATGGGGGAGATAGGCAAGGCGGGTGCGGTCGCCAATGGCCATGGCTTTCAGCAGCGACTGTAGGAGCTTTGCCATCTCATCCGTCCTAGGCTGGACAACGCGCGCAGGGAGCCGGCCAAATGTCGTCATCGAACAGCGCCAGGAAAGCCAATCTCATCACCGGGGGCCTTGCCTTCGGCGAGTCGCCGCGCTGGCACGAGGGGCGGCTCTGGCTTTGCAACTGGGGAACCGGCGAGATTGTCGCGGTCGATGAAAACGGCAAGAGCGAGGTCATGCTAACCGTGCCTGCCGTCCTGCCCTATTCGATCGACTGGCTCCCGGATGGCCGGCTTCTGGTGGTTTCGGGACGGGAAGGTCTGCTGCTCCGGCAGGAAGCAGACGGAACGCTCGTCACCCACGCCGATCTGCGCGAGTTGTCGAAAAACCCCTGGAACGAGATCGTCGTCGATGGGCGCGGCAACATCTACGTCAATGGCGGCGGCCGGGCGCCTGCGCCGGGCGAGCATTTCGGACCGGGCACCATCGTGCTGATCACGCCGAATGGCGCTGTGCGGCAAGTGGCCGACGACATCGCCTTCGCCAACGGCATGGCGGTGACGCCGGACAACCGGACGCTGATCGTCGCCGAATCCCACGCCAGGCGGCTGACTGCATTCGACATCGGCGAAGACGGGGGCCTTTCCAACCGGCGCATCTGGGCCGACCTCGGAGACGACTATCCAGACGGCATCTGCATCGATGCCGAGGGCTGCGTCTGGTATGCCGACGTTCCGAACCGGCACTGTGTCAGAGTGCGCGATGGCGGCGAGAAAGTGGATCTGGTCGAGGTCGATCGCGGCTGCTTTGCCTGCATGCTGGGCGGGGCCGAAGGCAGGACGCTGTTCATCCTCGCCGCCGAATGGCGCGGTTTCGAAAACATGGCGAGCGACGCCCGCACCGGCCAGGTGCTGAGCGCCGCTGTTTCCGTGCCCGGAGCCGGATGGCCTTCCTACAATTCGGACACGCGCTGGTAGTTGGCGATGTCGGCCTTGACGCCGAGCCGAGCGATGGTTTCCTGCGCACTGAAGGCGACGCGCTCATGCGCCGCCTTGACGATCGGCACCACCTTCTCGACCGCGGCCTGGCTTTCCCACTCGACCATGGTGACGATGTTGAACTCGCCAGGGCCCGAGAACTGCTCGAGCAGGAAGTCCTGCACGAAGCCCTCCTGCTGGCGCAGCAGTTCATGCGTCATGCGGACCTTGCGAAGGATCTCGTCGCGGGCTTCCGCCGGCACAGCGAACTTGTCGACCCGGAACACGCTGCCGGTGCGCTGATTTTTGGTGCTCATTTTATTTCATCTCCGATCGAGGTTGGTTGGCAGGTGGCTCGGAGACGGGTTTGCAAGCTCAAGCTAGGTTGAGGTCAAGGGGAATTTTCTCCCTTCCCTTCTCCCCTTGCAAGGGGAGAAGGGAAGTCGGCGCTTAGCTCACCTCCGACGTCCTCCGCCGCACGATTACCCCAAGCTCGTCGCTTTCCCGCGCGATGCGCAGGCGCTCCTCGGCTTCGGTCGCCTCGCGCTGGCGGTCCCACATCGAGGCGTAGAGGCCGTGTTTGGCAAGCAGTGCGGCGTGCGTGCCGCGCTCGGCGATCTGGCCGTCCTTCAGCACGATGATCTCGTCGGCCGAGACCACCGTCGAAAGCCGGTGGGCGATGACGATGGTGGTGCGGCCTTTGCTGACCTGATCGAGCGCTGCCTGGATTTCCTGCTCGGTGTGGCTGTCCAGCGCCGAGGTCGCTTCGTCGAGCATCAGGATCGGCGGCGCCTTGAGGATGGTGCGGGCGATCGCGACGCGCTGCTTCTCGCCGCCAGAGAGTTTCAGGCCGCGCTCGCCGACCATCGAGCGGTAGCCATCGGGCAGCTTGTCGATGAACGGGCCGATCTGGGCGAGTTCGGCCGCCTTGCGCACCTCGTCCTCGCTGGCGCCGACGCGGCCGTAGCGGATGTTGTAGGCGATGGTGTCGTTGAACAGCACCGTGTCCTGCGGCACCATGCCGAGCATGGCGCGCAGGCTCTCCTGCGTGACGTCGCGGATATCCTGGCCATCGATCAGCACCTGGCCGGACTGCACGTCGTAGAAGCGGAACAGGAGCCTGGAGATGGTCGATTTGCCGGCGCCGGACGGGCCGACGATCGCCACCGTCTTGCCCGCGGGCACCTCGAAGGAGACGCCCTTCAAGATCTTGCGGTTCGGATCGTAGGAGAAATGCACATCGCGGAACTCGACCTTGCCGGGGCCGACCTTGAGCGGCTTGGCGTCGGGCTTGTCGACGATCTCTTGGCGAACGTCGAGCAGGTCGAACATGTGCTCGATATCGGTCAGCCCCTGCCGGATCTCGCGGTAGATGAAACCGATGAAGTTGAGCGGCACCGAAAGCTGGATCAGCATGGCGTTGATGAAGACGAAGTCGCCGACCGTCTGGGTGCCGGCCTGCACCTCCAGCGCCGACATGCACATGACGATGACGGTGCCCAGGCCGAAGATCAGCCCCTGGCCGAAATTCAGCCAGCCGAGCGAGGTCCACGTCTTGGTCGCGGCGATCTCGTAGCGCGCCATCGAGCGGTCGAAGCGCTCGGCTTCCATGCGCTCATTGGTGAAATACTTGACCGTCTCGAAATTGAGCAGCGAGTCGATCGCCTTGGTGTTGGCGTCGGTGTCGCTGTCGTTCATGTCGCGGCGGATCGAGATGCGCCAGTCGCTCGCCTTGACCGTGAACCAGACATAGAGACAGACGGTGACGGCCACCACCGCCACGTATTTCCAGCCATAGGTGAAGGCGAAAATACCGGCCGTCAGCGCGAATTCTAGGATGGTTGGCGCCGTGTTCAGCATGATGAAGCGCACGATCGTCTCGATGCCCTTGGTGCCGCGCTCGATGATGCGCGACAGGCCGCCGGTGCGGCGCTCGAGATGGAAGCGCAGCGACAACTCGTGCATGTGGACGAAGGTGCGGAAGGCGAGCTGGCGCACGGCATATTGGCCGACACGGGCAAACAGCGCGTCGCGCAACTGGTTGAAGCCGAGCTGAACCAGGCGCAGCACGTTATAGGCGATGACCAGCGCCACCGGCGCAAGCAGGAAAGCCGGCAGCGGCGGGGGCGTCCTCGAGGCATGCGCCAGCGCGTCCGTCGCCCATTTGAAGAAATAGGGGCCGGCGACCAGGGTGACCTTGGCGACGACGAGGAGCAGCGTCGCCCAGGTGACGCGGGCTCTCAGATCGGCGCGCTCGGCCGGCCACATATAGGGCCACAGGTTGCGCAATGTGGTGAGGGTGCCGGCTTCGGCGGATACAGTCTTTTCGGCCACTAGTCTTGCCTTTTGGGTGAGAGGGTCAGCGGCTGGGGCAGCAGGCGTTAACGAGTTCAGTAAGGGAAGCGGAGACGCCGGCGAGCGCTGCGTGATCGACCGCGTAGCGCGAGCGCTGGCGGTCGGCCTCAAAGCGCACCAGCCCCGCTTCGACCAACACCTTCAGGTGTTGCGAAACGGTCGACTGGGCGAGATCCAGACGGTCGACGACTTCACGGCAGGAGCAGCAGCTGCTGGCGGAGAGATGTTTCAGTATCTCGATACGCGCCGGGTGCGACAGTGCCGCAAGCCGCGCGGCGATGGCGCGGCTGTCGGATACGCGGCTTTCGGAGAGGGATTCGGTCATCGTCCATCGGCGATAGACGATGACGGGTGACAGGGCAAGCTAGGCGGATGGGTAGAGAGCCGATCTCCTCCGCAAGGGGGAGATTAGCCAATCGCCAACCTACTCCGTCTTCGGCGCGGTCATCTGATCGCCCATCGCCTTCATGTCGGCGTCCTCGCCTTCCTTGGACTTGGACGGCACCTTGAACACCTGCCCCGGCCAGATGCGGTCGGGATCGCGGATCTGGTCCTGGTTGGCGAGATAGATGGTGGAATAGCGCACACCGTGGCCGTAGACGCGGCGCGAGATCCGCCAGAGCGTGTCGTTGCGGCGGATGATGACGGCGCCGTCGGCATGTTCGAGCTTCGGCGCCACGGTCTCGGGCACGTCGGTCGAAGGCGTCGCCTCGGCAACCTTGGCGGGGGCCTCGGCGGCTGCCGGCGCCGTTGGCTTTGCCGCATCGGCGGTCGTTGCGGCAGGCGTGGAGGTTTCGGCAGGCTTGGCCTCGCCAGTCTTCGTCTCGCTTGGGGCGACAGCGGCGATCGACTCGCCTGGCTCGCGCTCGAACGGCACGGCGGCGCGCGCGACGACCTTGACGCCGTCACTATCCAGGCCATCGACATGGATGGTGTAGTTGCCGACCGGAATGTCGCGCGTCGCTTCGATCAGGAAATGGCCGTCGGCGGAGGTCTGCGCATCGCCGAGCAGGATGGCGTCGGCATAGGCGCGCACCTTGCGGCCGGGATCGGCGGTGCCGGCGACGAAAATCTTGCTGCCGTCGATCTCGACCGCCTCGACGGCGATCTTGGGCTCGGCCGCAACCGCCGCGGCCGGCGCGGGCGCCGGGGCAGAGGCCTGGTCACCGACGGCGGGCGCCGTAGCCTCGCTGGACGCCGCCGGAGCTGTCGTTGCCGGAGCGGTCGTTGCCGGAGCCGTCGCTGCCGGCGCTTGGGCCGCCGGCGCCGCCTGGTCGGAAGCGGCCGGCGCCGCCAGCTTGGTCTCGGCCTGCGGAACGGTGATCAGCTGCGAGGCCTTGCCGGGCTCCTCGACCATCGCCAGCACCTGGCCGGTCGGGCTCTGCGGCACCGAGACGACGGCGGTCTGGGCCGAGGCGACGGCGGTGCCGCCAACCGTCTGGCGCAGCGTGATCGTATAGTCGCCCGGCTTCAGCGGATCGTCGAGCACGATGGCGAAGGCGCCGTCGGGGCCGGAATCGGTCGAGCCGAGTACCGTGCCGCCATTGAGGATCTCGACCTTGGCGTTGGGCGCGGCGCTGCCGGCGACGACGATCGAGCCATTGCTCTCGACACGCACGACATCGAAAGTCGGCAGTGTCGAACCCGCCGCGGCGGGCGGCGCCTGGTCGGCCGGCGCGTTCTTGGCGGATGCCATTGTGTTGGCTGGCGCCATGGTATTGTTGGCCGGAGCCATGGCGTTGTTCGCCGGCGCCATCGTGTTGGCCGGGGCTTGCGGCACGCGGGCCTCGGTGGCCGTGCTTGAGGATTCGGCCGGTTTCGCATCGGTCTGCGGAAGCGCCGCGACCTGCGCCGGTTTCTGCTTGTTGATGTAGGGGTCGAGCGCGCCCGACCCGTAGGCGATCGCCGCGACGACGGCGACGCCGCCCGCCGCGAACAAAAACGCCTTAGAAGGATTGATAGCCATAACTTTATATTGCCCCCTTAGCCACCTAACGCCGGTCTAGCGTGTTTTCTCCAAGCTCACAAGAAAAAGCCCGTCCGCGGGCTTGACCGCGCCAACCGTCCCCATCACCAATCATCGCCATGAACACGATTCGATCCGTCTGCGTCTATTGCGGCTCGTCTCCGGGCCGCGACGAGGCCTATATCAAGGCCGG
>RXJA01000006.1 GCA_003963455.1 Hyphomicrobiales bacterium | reverse complement strand
TCTTCATGATGATCGGCTCGCGGAAGATGGTGCCGCCAAGGATGTTGCGGATGGTGCCGTTGGGCGACTTCCACATCTTCTTCAGCTTGAACTCCTCGACGCGTGCCTCGTCGGGGGTGATCGTCGCGCATTTCACGCCGACGCCGTATTTCTTGATGGCGTTGGCCGAGTCGATGGTCACCTGGTCGTTGGTGGCGTCGCGGTTCTCGATGCCGAGGTCGTAATATTCAAGCTTCAGGTCGAGATAAGGGTGGATCAGCTTGTCCTTGATGAACTGCCAGATGATGCGGGTCATCTCGTCGCCGTCGAGCTCGACGACCGGGTTTGCCACCTTGATCTTCGCCATGGAAAGAATGCCTCGTTGCTGGGGAATTTGAACGGCCTTGCCCGCATGGTTTCGGCCGGGGATGCGCAGCGTATATCAAAGGCTTTTTCAGCGCGCAAACCGCGATCCGCGCCGTGGCGGACGGGTGCCGCTGTTGTGAATGCTTCATTTTTCGGGCCGGATGTGGCAGGGGACGCCCAAACGCCGCAAACTCCGGTTACCGATGACTATGCCAGCCACCGAAAATACAGCCAATACCCCTTCCGCCGGACCGGCGATCATCCTGGTCGAGCCGCAACTCGGCGAGAACATCGGCATGGTCGCGCGGGCAATGGCGAATTTTGGCCTGTCCGAGCTGAGGCTGGTCAACCCGCGCGACGGCTGGCCGAGCGAGAAGGCGCGCGCGGCCGCCAGCCGCGCCGACCATGTCATCGACGCCACCAGGGTCTTCGACGATCTGGCCTCGGCGGTCGCCGATCTCAACTTCGTCTTCGCGACCACCGCGCGCGAGCGCGACGGCTTCAAGCCGGTGCGTGGTCCAGTGGAAGCGGGCAGGGCGCTCAGGGCGCGCGTCAAGGCGGGCCAGCGCACCGGCATCCTGTTCGGGCGCGAGCGCTTCGGCCTCTATAATGACGAGGTCGGGCTCGCCGACGAGATCGTCACTTTTCCGGTCGATCCCGGCTTCTCTTCGCTAAACATCGCGCAAGCGGTGCTTTTGATGTCGTATGAATGGATGAAATCCGGCCTCGCCGAAGAGACCCAGACCAACTTCTCCGGGCCCGAGCTGGTGCCGGCGACCAAGGAGCAACTGCATAGCCTTTTCGCCTATCTGGAGAACGCGCTCGAGGCGCGGGGCTATTTCCGGCCGGAAGAAAAGAAGCCGAAAATGGTCGACAATCTGCGCGCCGTGCTGACGCGCGCGGGCTTCGCCGAGCCGGAACTCAAGGTCCTGCGCGGCATCATCTCGTCGCTAGACCGGTTCTCGCCGGCCATGCCACGCGGCGACGGCTCGCCGGGAGACGATCCGAGACGGTTGCCGGCTGCGCGCAGTCGCGCCAAAGACGAAGAGAGTTAAAATCGATAAGCTATGAGCATTTGAAGTAACCAAATCTTATTTGGTTGTGCCTCACCCTTGCTGCGATAATAGGGTGACTCATGTTTACATCAAATATTGGTCGTCTGCGTTTTTTTCTTTATTCTCTCGGCCTCACCGTGGCTGAAACCGTGGTGATCCTCGTCTGCATCGTCAGCACGATCGGCTTCGAAGGGTTGCTCAATTCAGCGCCTGGCCCTACGCGCCAGGGCATGGCGGGCGCAGTTCTGGTCGCCTCGCTCGTCTTTGTCGCGCTGCGCGGCAATATCGCCTCGCGCCGCACCCGCGACGCCAACGGGCGCCGCTGGATCCTCTGGTCCTACATCGCCCTTTCCGCGGTCTATGCCGTTCTGCAGGCGGGCGTGCTCCTGGTCGTCAAGTTCGGTGATCCCGAGAGTATTCCCGGCGGGTTCAACCTTCTCGGCCTTTCGATATTCGGTCTTTGGTGCACGATCCTGTGGGCGAAGCCCGTCGCCGGCAGCAATATCGATGAATTGACCGATGTCTTCGACTTTGACGGTCCGCCGCCGGCACCGGCGCGTGCTGGGCGCGCCGCCGTGCCGGCTGCCCCACGCGCCTCGGTTGCCGCTTCGGCCGCGCGCGTCCCGCCCGCGCCGCAGCCCTTCGGCCGGCCGCGTCCAGCCGGCTTCGGCAAGCGTGGGATGTAATTGAATCTTAGAGACAGAGTATGATGTCGTCCGAAAACCGCTTCATACTTTTCGGCATCATGCTCTGGCGCCCGCGCAAAAGCTGTTCGCATTCGCCACTTCAAGACCACGATCATTCGCGATAGAAGCGCGTCGGCCCGATCACGGGCCTGGCGCTATCTCTTTGTTTTGACGCAATTCCGGACGGAAAACCCGTTTCACACTTTTCCTGGAATTGCTCTGGTGACCGGATGACAATGAGCGATCGATCAAACCAACGCCCGATCCTGATGTTCGATTCCGGCATCGGCGGGCTGACCGTGCTGCGCGAGGCGCGCGTGCTCATGCCGGACCGCCGATTCGTCTATGTCGCCGACGACGCGGCTTTTCCTTACGGCGCCTGGGAAGAGCCGGCGCTCAAGGAACACATCCTTGCGCTGTTCGCCAAATTGCTCGACCGCCTCCAGCCGGCGATTTCGGTCATCGCCTGCAACACCGCCTCGACGCTGGTGATCGATGCGCTGCGCGAGACATTCCCCGGCCACCCCTTCGTGGGCACGGTGCCGGCGATCAAGCCCGCCGCCGAACGCACGCGATCCGGCCTGGTATCGGTGCTGGCGACGCCGGGCACGGTGAAGCGCCAGTACACGCGCGACCTGATCAGCAAATGGGCGCAGAAATGCCATGTGCGCCTGGTCGGCAGCGACCGGCTGGCCGGGCTCGCCGAGATCTATATGCGCCAGGGTTTCGTCGACGAAGAAGCCGTGCGGGCAGAAATCGCGCCCTGTTTCATCGAGCGCGAAGGCAACCGCACCGACATCGTCGTGCTCGCCTGCACGCATTATCCGTTTCTCGTCAACCGCATGCGCAAGACCGCGCCCTGGCCGGTCGACTGGATCGATCCGGCCGAGGCCATCGCGCGGCGCGCCATGTCGCTGCTCGAACCGGTCGGAGAGACATCGGGCGAGAACGAGCCGGATCTCGCCGTCTTCACGTCGGGCAAGGTTGATTTCGCCACGAGGCGGCTGATCCAGGGTTTCGGGCTGACCGCGCGCTAAAGCGCGTCGATATTCAGGTGAGGCCGGCCTGCAAATGGCGGGTTCCTGTGCTTCCGGTGCTCACGTACCTTAAGTACGCTCTGCTCCGGTTCTCGGAACCCGCCATTTTCGGCTCGGCCTGACCTGCATCTCAACACGCCTTCGACCAATCGCTCAAGCAGCTTCGAAGACGATGCTGCGCTGATCCGGATCGGCCGAGACCAGCTTCAGCCTGAGATCCTCGCCTTGCCTGAGCCCGGAGGCCTTCACGTTGGCGACGACAGGCATGTCGGCGAGCTGCGCGCGCACGCCGTGATCGACGAAGTCGGTGACGACGGCCTTGAACGTCTCGCCCTCCCGCCCCTTGAGCATGACCGCTTCGGCCAGATCAATGGCCGCATGGTTGATCTGCGAAGCCCGAGCATCCGCGCGCCCCATCACCCTTGGCAATCTGGCGAACGCGTCGGTGACGGCCTGCGGCATGGGCTGGCCGTTTGCGATCGCCAGCGCGCAGCGCACGACGTAGCGGTCGGCCAGCCGCCTGAGCGGCGCGGTGGCGTGGGCGTAGGTCGCGGCCATCGCTTCATGCCAGGGGACAACGCCCTCCTGATAGGGTTGGTAGGACGCACCGTTGCCCGCGCGGCGGATTTCCAGCATCAGAGCCGCCTGTTTCGGATCGGCCGGATCGAGCGCGCGCTGATAGTCGCGCAGGCTGGTGGCGGCAGGCCAGGACAGGCCGAGCGCGTGTGCCGCGTTGCGCAGCCTTTGCACTTTGGAAGCATCCGGCCCCGACATCACCCGGAACAATCCGGTCTTGTGCGCCAGCATGGCGTCCGCAATCGCCATATTGGCGGCCAGCGAAAGCGCGGCGTTGTCCTGCTCGGATTGCAGGAGCGGCCGGAACGAAAGCCGGAACGTGCCATCGGCAAGCTTCTCCACCTCCTGCTCGGGCGGGTCCACGCGCGAAGCGCCGCGGCGTTCTTCGTTTGCCGCCATGCGCCGCGCCAGTTCCGCGAAACCGGCTGGAAGATCCGAGGCCTGCACGCTGTCATAGGCGAGCTTGGCGCGGCTTTTGATGATTGCCCGCTCCGCGGCGTCAAGCCTTACCGCGCCGTCCCCAGCGACACGGATCGTGAAGATGATCGCCGGACGCGGCCCGTCGGGCAACAAGCTTGCCGCACCCTCGGCAATCACCGGCGGGTAGAGCCCGGCCTTGCCGTCCGGCAAATAAAGCGTTTCGCCCCGGTTCCAGGCTTCGAGGTCGACCGCGTCGCCGTCCTCGGCGAACCAGGCCACGTCGGCAATGGCATAGTGCAAGAGAAGATCGCCACCGCTGGCGTCGATCGAGAAGGCCTGGTCAAGATCGGTGGAACTCGAAGGATCGAGCGTGACGAAGGGCATCGCGGTCCTGTCGGCATGCTGGTCGGGCGCACGCCTGGCCGCCGCCTGCGCCGCGGCCATGACCTCGGGCGGAAATCCATCCGGGACATGGAATTCGGCGCGGATTTTCGCGAGGCCGGTGGAGAGTGCCTGCGAGGGATCGGTCAGCGATTTCATGCCGCCGTCCTACACTGGCGTTCCGGGCACGGGAAGGCTGCCGGCGAAAATCGCCGATGCCGCAGGGCTGCCGCCACTGCTGGAACCGGTGCCGAAGCGCGGCGTTTTCCCTGACAGCAAAGGAGGAACCGTCATGCCCGCCACATCGCAAGCCCAGCAAAAGGCCGCCGGCGCGGCACTGTCCGCCAAGCGCGGCAAGATCGGGAAAAGCGAGCTCAAAGGCGCTTCGCGCGAAATGTACGATTCGATGAGCGAGCAGCAACTCGAGGAGTTCGCCGAGACCAAGCGCAAGAGCCTGCCCAGCAAGAAATCATAGAGTGCGAGATCCAAGTAAGGCCCGCGGCATCGGCCGCGGGCTTCCGTCAGTTCCTTGCCGCAAAATCAGCGGCGCCACCAGCAATGCCGTGTCTTGTAGCGCACGACGTGACGGTGGCCGTGCCGCCAGACTACTCTTTTCTTCACCACGACGCGGCACACCTGCTTGTGGCCGTGCCAATGCCTGGCCATTGCCGGTTCCGGCGTCATGACCGCCATCGACCCCGCCAGCACGGCGGCTCCCGTCAGGGTAAGGAAGAACTTCTTCATAGGAATTCCTCTGCTCCAGTCCACTCATCAAATGTCAGGCGGCTCGCGTCCAAAGTGGGCCGCATCCGCCCTGATGCCGCCGGCGTACAACTTTGCCGCCACATCCAGCACCGCATGCAACGCAGGAATGGTATAGGGTTGCCCCGGGCACCGCCAGCCACAAGCTTGACAGCGGTTAAATCTGTGTTTAACAGGCCCACCAACACCGGGTGGCGACGCCCGGTGGTTTCTTTTGACGTGTCCCGTGGGTTTTCCGTCGCTTTGCGTGGAAAACCCTGTCAGGCCTCGAAAACGGAGGCCAGAGGAGGGCGCGTTTCCTTCGCCCGGAGCCATGGGGTTCCGGGTATATTGTTTTGAAAGGGAATGCGATGAGCAAGCGCG
>RXJA01000130.1 GCA_003963455.1 Hyphomicrobiales bacterium | reverse complement strand
GAACAAGTCCATGATCGGCCACACGCTGTCGGCCGCCGGCGCGGTCGAGGCCGCCTTCTCGCTGATGACCATGCGCGAAAGCGTCATCCCGCCGACGATCAACTACGACAATCCGGATCCGGCTATTGTCCTCGACGTCGTCCCGAACAAGAAGCGCAACGCCGAGGTCGGCACGGTTTTGTCGAACTCCTTCGGCTTCGGTGGCCAGAACACCTGCCTTGTCATGGCGCGGGAACCGGTCTAAGCGGACATTTTCCCGCTCTTGACGAACTGACAGGCCCAATGCGCGCATTGCAACTTATCGAGGACCGCCGCCTTGAAACGGTGGACCTGCCGCCTCCCCCGCCGCCTTCGCTGGGCGAAGTGACACTCCGCATCAAGGCGGTGGCGCTCAACCATATCGACGTCTGGGGCTGGCGCGGCATGGCCTTCGCCAAGCGCAAGCTGCCGCTGGTCGTCGGCGCCGAGGCCGCCGGCGAGGTCGAAGCGGTCGGCCCCGGCGTCACAAACCTCCTGCCGGGGCAGTTGGTATCGATCTACGGCGCGCGCACCTGCGGGCTCTGCCGCGCCTGCCGCGAGGGCCGCGACAATCTTTGCGAGCACGTGTCGGGCGTCCACGGCTTCCACCTCGACGGCTTCGCGCAGGAGAAGATCAACCTGCCCGCGCGCCTGCTGGTGCCTGCTCCCCCCGGCGTCACGGAAATCGGCGCGGCGGTCGCCCCGGTCACCTTCGGCACGGTCGAGCATATGCTGTTCGACAACGCCCGGCTGGAGCCAGGCGAGACGATCCTCGTCCATGCCGGCGGCTCCGGCATCGGCTCCGCCGCCATCCAACTGGCCAGGAAAATGGGCTGCACGGTGATCACCACGGTCGGCTCGAACGACAAGATCGAAAAGGCGAAGGCGCTCGGCGCCGACCACGTCATCAACTACCGCGAGGACCGGTTCGAAGGCGTCGTGCGCAAGCTGACGAAGAAGAAAGGCGTCGACGTGGTGTTCGAACATGTCGGCGCCGACACCTTCGCCGGCTCGATGCTGTCCTTGAAGCGCGGCGGCCGCCTCGTCACCTGCGGCTCGACCTCCGGCGTGTCGACGCAGGTCAACCTGATGCAGCTGTTCCAGCAGCAGCTGAAGCTGCTCGGCTCGTTCGGCTGCCGCATGGAGAACATGGCCAACGCCATGCAGAAGATGGCCGCCGGTCTTGTCGCCCCCGTCATCGATACCGAGGTGGGATTCGACGACATCGATGCCGCACTCAAGCGCATGGAAGGCCGCGACGTCTTCGGCAAGATCATCCTGCGCGTTTCCTAAAGCAGTTCCAGGAAAGGCGGATGGTCGGCAATACGCTCAGGAAAGCCCGCCGGGACTTCATGTTCCGATACGGCCGGCGGCTGCGTCAGCTGGAGCACTGGCTGGTCGCCAGGCTCGCCATGGTGTTGCTCTGGCTGCTGCGCCTGTTGCCGCCCGACAGCGCGCTCAACTTCGCCGACCGCGCCGCCCGCCGGGTCGGCCCGCTGGTCGGACGCCACCGCGTTGCAGTCGACAATCTGCGGCTTGCCTACCCGCAAAAGAGCGACGCCGAGATCGAAGCCATCGCACGCGACATGTGGGGCAACATGGCTCGCCTCGCGGCCGAATACATCTTCCTCGATGCGCTGTTCGACTTCGACCCCGACGCTTTGAAGCCGGGACGTGTCGAGGTGCGCGGCGTCGAGCATTTCCTGGAGATCGCCAGCGAGAAGAAGCCGCATATCCTGTTCACCGGCCATCTCGGCAATTTCGAGTTGCTGCCGGTGGCCGCGGCCACGTTCGGCATGAACATCACGGCGCTGTTTCGCCCGCCGAACAACCCTTACCTCGCAGACTACATCCATTCGACGCGCCGCTCCTCGATGGGCGCGCTGCTGCCCTCCGCCACCGGCGCGTCCTTCGCCCTCGCCGCCATCCTGGAGAAGGGCGGCAATATCGGCGTGCTGGTCGATCAGAAATTCTCGGGCGGCGTGGAGACGACTTTCTTCGGACGCCGATGCCAGACCAATCCGATGCTTGGCATGCTGGCCCGCCACTACGACTGCGATGTCTACCCCGCCCGCTGCGTCAGGCTGCCGGGCAACCGCTTTCGCCTGGAGATCGAGGACAGGCTGGTCTTGCCGCGTACCGAGGACGGCAGCGTCGACGTCGACGCCACCGCCCAGCTTCTCACCGATGTGGTCGAGCGCTGGGTGCGTGAGGATCCTGGGCAGTGGATGTGGTTCCACAAGCGGTGGGAGATCAGCGCCCGTCGCCGCAAGCGCGGAAAGGCGAAGGCGGCAGCCAGCCTCTGAAGCGTCTCACCGTTTCGCCGAAACAGCGAGCCGCTCCATTTCCTTGTCTTGACGCAATTCCTGACGGATTCACTTTTCCTGGAATTGCAGCCGGCCTTGCCGCCCTGGATCAGTTGGTGACGACGATCCGCGTGTTGCCGAAGCCGACTTCCTTGACCATTGCGTAGAAGGTCGCGGCGTTGGCCGGATGCAGGCGCACGCAGCCATGCGAGGCCGGGCGCCCGAGATTTCTCACCGCCCCGGTGCCATGAATGGCGTAGCCCCCGTGGAAGAACACCGAATACGGCATCGGCGAGTTGTCATACTTGCGCGAGTACCACATCCGGGCGGTCCATTGCGGCCGGTAGCTGCCGCGCGGCGTGAAATAGCCCTTGCGTGCGGTCGACACGTTCCAGCGATAGATCACCTGACCGTATTTGCTGACGGTCATGGTCTGTGTGGAGACGTCGATATTGGCGACCAGCGTGGCCGCCCGGCTTGCGACGGACATGCCGAACAACGCGGTCGCCAGCACGGTTGCCATGAGAACGAAGCTTTTCATGCGATCAAACCCCTTAGATTGCCCCCTGCCATTCACGCGATTTTTTCCATCTTTTTGCCGGCAGTTGCGTTAAGTACCACACACTCGTTGACGAATCCGCCAATCCAATGCGGTGAATTTGAACGATCTTCCCGGCATAGTTGCCGCCGCGACACGCACCCTCTGGAGTTTAGGAGGACGCGTTGGGCCATGCCTGGGTCGTCGTGTGACAATGAGCGACTGGCGCTTGCAAAAGCGCCGCGTTCCTTCTTCAATCCGCCGGATGAATGAACGACTTCTCAAGGCGGTCGAGGACCGGGTCGACGACCTCGTTGCGCTGACCGCCGACCTGATCCGCTTCCCGACCGTCAATCCGCCTGGAGAAGCCTATCGGCCATGCGCCGAGTTCCTTGGCGCGCGCCTCAGGAGGCTCGGCTTCGAAACCGAGTTCATCCGCGCCGAGGGCGCGCCCGGCGACAGCGACCGCTATCCGCGCGTCAATGTCGTCGCCCGCTTCGACGGCCGCTCTCCCGGCGCTTGCGTGCACTTCAACTCGCATATCGACGTCGTCGAGGCCGGCGACGGCTGGACCGTCGATCCCTTTGCCGGCGTGGTAAAGGACGGCAGGGTCTACGGCCGCGGCGCCTGCGACATGAAAGGCGGCCTGGCGGCCTCGGTCATCGCCGTCGAAGCCTTCATGGCGACCTATCCCGACTTTCCCGGCGCCATCGAGATATCAGGCACTGCGGACGAGGAATCCGGAAGCTTCGGCGGCGTCGCCCATCTGGCAAAGCTCGGCTATTTCTCCAAGCCGAGGGTCGATCACGTCATCATCCCGGAGCCGCTGAACAAGGATCGCATCTGCCTCGGCCATCGTGGCGTCTGGTGGGCCGAGATCGAGACCAAGGGCGAGATCGCGCATGGCTCGATGCCGTTCCTCGGCGACAATGCGGTGCGCCATATGGGCGCCGTGCTGCAGGCCTTCGAGGACGAACTCTTCCCGGCGCTCGACCGGAAGATGACGCGCATGCCGGTGGTGCCGGAAGGCGCCCGGCGCTCGACCATGAACATCAATTCCATCCATGGCGGCCAGACCGAGGATTTCCGGCCAGGGCTCCCCTCGCCCAACGTGCCTGACTGGTGTCGGCTCACCATCGACCGGCGCTTCCTGCTCGAAGAGGACATCGCCACCGTGAAGAGCGAGGTCACCGGCATCCTCGAGCGGCTGAAGCGCGAGCGCAAGAAATTCGATTACGAGATCCGCGACCTGATGGAGGTGCTGCCGCTGATGACGGAGCGCGACGCGCCGGTGGTGAGAGCTGTCGCGAAAGGCATCATGGAGGTGTTCGACCGCGAACCCGACTACGTCATCTCGCCTGGCACCTACGACCAGAAGCACGTCGCGCGCCTCGGCCACCTTTATGACTGCATCGCTTACGGTCCGGGCATTCTCGACCTCGCCCACCGGCCGGACGAATGGGTGGGCATCGCCGACATGGTGGAATCGGCCAAGGTGATGGCGATCGGTCTTAACATCTTGCTGAGAGGTACGACGGACTAAGAGCAATTCGAGGAAAAGTGTGTAACGGTTTTCCCTCCGGAATTGCGAAAGAACAAAGAGATAGAGCGTTTCTCCGTTTCCGTGAAACGGTGAAACGCTCCAATCGGACCGATGGTGGGAAAAACATTTCCCGCGGCTGGACACGGCAGCACGAAACGCAATTTACTCGCGCGCCAAATCACGCTTCTATCCGGCAGCTTGAGCAGGTTTGAGCAATGGGAGTTCAGCAATGAGACTGTGGAAGACCATCCTGGCCGCGGCCGTGCTGTCGCTTGCCGCCGCCACCTCGGCCTTTGCCGCGCGCACCGATCTCACGCTCGGCATCGTGCTCGAGCCGCCGCATCTCGATCCGACCGCCAGCGCGGCCGCGGCCATCGGCGAAATCACCTATGCCAATGTCTTTGAAGGGCTGACACGCATCGACGACAACGGCCAGGTTCAGCCCGGTCTCGCCGAGAGCTGGGCCATCTCCGACGACGGCAAGATCTACACGTTCAAGCTGCATTCCGGCGTGAAGTTCCACGATGGCTCGGCCTTCAGCGCCGACGACGTGAAATTCTCGCTCGACCGGGCGCGCGCAAAGGATTCGCTCAATCCGCAAAAGCCGCTTTTTGCGCATATCACCGATGTCACGGCGGCCGATCCTACGACCGTCAAGGTCACCCTCGACGGTCCGCAGGGCGACTTCCTCTATGACATGGCCCAGGTTGCGGCAGTGATCGTGGGGAAGGCATCGGCCGACGGCAACAAGGACAAGCCGATCGGCACCGGTCCGTTCAAGCTGGATCACTGGGCCAAGGCTTCCGAGATCACGCTCGTCAAGAACCCGGACTACTGGGGCACACCCGTCGCGCTCGACAAGGCGACATTCCGCATCGTTCCCGATGCCGCCGCGGCTGTCCCCGCCTTGCTCTCGGGCGACATCCAGGCCTTCGCCAACATGCCGGCGCAGGACGCGCTTGCCCAGGTCCAGTCCGATCCGCGCTTCAGCGTCGTGATCGGCGCGACCGAGGGCGAGACAATCCTGTCGATCAACAACAAGAAGCCGCCCTTCGACAAGCTTGCGGTGCGGCAGGCGCTCGCCTCCGCGATCGATCGCGGTGCCATCATCGCAGCCGCCTCGAACGGTCTTGGAAAGCCGATCGGCTCTCATTTCTCGCCAGGCGACGCGGGCTATGTCGATCTCACCGGCGTCTATCCGCACGACATCGCCAAGGCCAAGGCGTATCTGAAGGAAGCGG
>RXJA01000231.1 GCA_003963455.1 Hyphomicrobiales bacterium | reverse complement strand
ACTTAAAGTGTCAGAAGAATCGTCGTACCGAAACCGCCATTGGGCATACAAGGGCCCCGGAAGGGCGCTGGATGTGCATGGTCATCATGTGTTCCCCTCCATTCGGTTCGGGTTGACGATGATGGGCATATACTCGACTTCGCAGAAAATGGCCACCCGCCAGTCCAGAAATCGCAGAAAGCCGGAGAAGCCTGTGGCCGATCTGCCACTTATTAGCAGGATGCGGAAATGAACGATCGTCTCCGCATCGCGCTCTACCAGCCGGACATCGCCGGCAACACAGGGACAATCCTGCGCTTCGCCGCCTGCCTCGACATCGGCGTCGACATCATCGAGCCGGCGGGCTTCCCGCTCTCCGACCGGGCGCTGAAACGGGCCGGCATGGACTACCTCGAAATGGCGGCGCTCACCCGCCATGCCGACTGGCACGCCTTCGAGGAATGGCGGAAGGGGCATGGGCGCCGCCTGGTGCTGCTCACCACCAGGGCCGCGACTGCCTACACCGACTTCTCTTTCGCCGACGGCGACATTCTTCTGTTCGGCCGCGAATCCGCCGGCGTGCCGGATAAGGTTCATCAGGCGGCGGACGCGCGACTGACCATCCCGATGCGGCCCGGCGCGCGCAGCATCAACGTTGCGCTTTCCGTCGCCATGGTCGCCGGCGAAGCGCTTCGCCAGCTCGGATAGGATGCGCCACGCTTCCTCGCTGTCCCGCACCGCCGCCTCTTCCGCCATCATTTTTTCCCAGGCGCACATCGCCCTCTCCTGCATTTGCCTTGTCAGGGTTTCCTCGCTACAAGCTCAACCTAACTTGAGGTCAAGCGGGAATTTGAGGAATGGCTCCTGTGCGGGAATTGACGGTTGGCCAGGTTGCGGTGCGCAGCGGCGTGGCGGTGTCTGCGCTGCATTTTTATGAGGCGCGCGGGCTGATCCGCAGCCACCGCACGTCCGGCAACCAGCGCCGCTACGGCCGCGATGTGCTGCGACGCGTGGCGATCATCCGCGTCGCCCAGGAGGTCGGCATCTCGCTTGCCGAGATTGCCAAGGCGTTCCAGTCCCTGCCTGACGAGCGGACGCCGACCCGTGATGACTGGAACCTGCTTTCGACGGCCTGGCGCGACGAGCTCGACCATAAGATCAGCCAGCTCAGGAAATTGCGCGATGGCCTGACCGATTGCATCGGCTGCGGCTGCATGTCGATCGACAAATGCCCGCTGCGGAACAAGGAAGACCGGCTGAGCGCCCAGGGATCGGGAGCAAGGCGACTGCTGGTCGAGCGCTGATCCTCTGTGGCTGTCGCCTTTCGGGAAGGCGGAATGGACGCAGCCCGCCTGAACACAAGCCGAGGCAGCAAGGCTGCGCGAGCCCGCATTTCCGTGATCCTCTCAAAGAAAGTCCTTGCAAAGCAAGGCTTGGTCTGCAGAAAAATGCTTTCGACCCTGATTTCTTCAAAGGCCGAGCGGATCACAGCGGCATGAATTGCAACGCCCTGGCGTCCCTTGGCCTGAAGGCCCGGCAAGGTCTGAGCCTGACCGCGCAGGATTTCGCGTCGCGCTGGCGCCCTGCTCCGGCCGGCCTCGCCGAGGCTTCGGCGCACGATCTCTACCTTGCTCCCCATTGCGACGACATCTGCTTCTCGCTCGGGGCTTTCGCGCTCAGGCGGCAGAAGGGAGTTCTGCTCACCCTGTTCTCGAAATCGGGCTACGTGGCCCGGCCACGAACCGTCGCGGCACTTGGTCACGAGCGTATCGACGCGATTTCCAGCCTGCGCCAGCGCGAGGACCTTGCCTTTGCCGGGCAAGCCGGCCTGCGCCTCTGTTTCGGCGGGCTCGACGAGGCGCCGCTCCGCGGTCAGGATCCCTTCGACATCGCCGGGGCGGAGGAGGACGCGTGGCGGCTTGACGGCGCCGTCGTCGCCGCGATCCTCGCGGCTGCGATTGATCAGCCCAAGGATCGGCGGCCCTGGCTCTTCTGCCCGATGGCCATCGGCGGGCATATCGACCACATAGTGGTCCTGAAGATCGTGTTACGGCACTACGAGACCCTGAGGGCGCGCTGGCGCATCGCCTTCTACGAGGATCTGCACTACGCCTCCGCCTGGCATACTCGAGCGGCCGGGCTTACCAGATTCCGGGACCTTGCCGCGAAGCTGAAGCTCCGGCGCTCGCCCTGGCCCATCGGCCCGGCGGCGGACAAACTGGCGCTCGTTGCGCTGTATCCGAGCCAGTTCGTCGATCGCCCGGCGTCGATAAAGCCTTTCACGCCGGCGCAGCGGATTCCGGCCCCGGCGCATGAAGCGCTCTGGAGCGCCGAACAGGCATGACGCGTGCAGATCCGTTCCTGCCATCCCCCTGGACGGCGCTCGCCAAGAACTGGTCACGCCCGATCGACAAATGGCGCCGGCTGATGGCCCGCTTTCAGCGGCGCAGACCATCCGCCACCGCGCCTCGAGAGCCGTTTTCCGCCCTGTTGCGCTCCTCGGGAAATCTTGCCGACTTGCGTCCGCATTTGCTGGTCCTGGTGCCTTGGCTGCCGATCGGCGGCGCCGAAGTGCTGCTGGCCGATATCCTCGACAGCTTGAAGGCCGAATGGCGCCTCAGCATCGTCACCACCGAGACCGGCGACCATGCGCTCGCGCCGGCATTCGCGGCGATCACCTCGGAAATCTACCATCTGCCTGACCTGCTCGACCGGAGGCATTGGCTCGAATTCATCATCACCCTCATGGCCTCGCGCGGTTCAAGTGCGATCCTGTCGAGCGGATCGCGCTTCCTCTACAAGAATCTGAAGCGGATCAAGGCACGCTTTCCGGCGATCCTGAGCTACGACATTCTGCACAATGACGCGCCAAGAGCGCATTTGGCCTCGGCGCTGCGCGCCAGGCGTCACATTGATCGCCTCATCGCGGTGAACGAACGGATCGGGCGCGCGCTCACCCGTGGCGGCGCCGGCCCCGGGACAGTGGCTGTCATTCCCAACGGCGTCGACTACGAAGGCGTCTTCAATCCGCAAGGTGTCGACATCGGCGCGGCCCGCGAACGTTTCGGCATCGGGGACGGCATCTTCGTCATCGGCTTCGTCGGGCGAATGAGCGAGGAAAAACGTCCTCTCTCCTTCCTGGCGGTGGCGGCGCCTATTCTCGCCGCCCATCCTAACGTGCGGCTCCTCGTGCTGGGCGATGGTCCGATGACCAAGACGTTTCATCATGCGGCCAGCGCCGCCGGCATCGCCGACCGCCTGCATCATTTGCCTGGCCTCGACCGGGCGGCGATGCCGCAGTTCTATGCCGCCTGCGACATCCTGTTGCTGTCGTCGCGCATCGAGGGCGCGCCGCTCGCGATGCTCGAGGCGCTGGCCATGGGTTGCCCGGTGGCGGCCACCGATGTCGGCGACGCGGCGCTCGTGATCCGTGAAGGCATCAACGGTTTCATCGTTCCGGTCGCTGTTCCGGAAGCGCTCACGCCGCGCATCGCCAAGCTGGTCGGTGACGAGGCCGCTCTCGAACGAATGCGCTCGGCCGCCCGGCGGGCGGTCATCGACAACGGACGCTCAGCCGACGCCATGCTGGCCGCCTATAGGGCATTGATACGACCGATCCGGGAAATCCAAGGTGACGTCGAAGCCAGTGGCAACTGCGATCGCCGCGCGCTTTGAATTGGGTAAAAACAAAAACAAAGAGATGGAGCGGCTCTGCGGTTCCATCAAACGCGGAACCGCTCTAGTCGGCGGCCGGCAGCCGGCGCATGGTGAACTCGATTACATCGCCCGGACGCTCGAACCAGCTTTCGATCTCGGTCCAGTAGGCCTGCTTCGGGAAGCGCTCGAACCATTCCTTAGCCTTGAGGCGCGCGGCCGGCCGCGGCAATACGAACGTCTCGCGCAGGAATCCATCGCGCGGCTGGTTTGCGCGCTCGACCCGCGAGCGTTCCAACCTCTTCCTCAAGCCATCCAGCGGCGGTCTCGCCGGGGTGCGCACGAAGGAACTCCTTTGCACCTGATCAGACAGGACTTGACCCTTGCCCTCAAGAGATTAGGGATCGCGCGCAGAAAAAACGAGTCCTTTGTCGGCTGCGACTGGAGACAGCATTTGGAACGACCCGAAATACCGGTGGGCCTGCCGACCGACATCGAGCAGAAGAAGATGAAGGCCCGCCTCTGGTTCGAGGCTTTGCGCGAGCGCATCTGCGCCACCTTCGAGCAGATCGAGCAGGAACTGACCGGACCGCTGTCCTCATGGTCGCCCGGCCATTTCGAGAAGACCCCTTGGGAGCGCGACGAAGGCAAGGGTGGTGGCGGCACCATGTCGATGATGCGCGGCCGCGTCTTCGAAAAGGTCGGCGTGCACACCTCCACCGTCCATGGCGAATTCTCACCCGAGTTCAGGAAGCAGATTCCCGGCGCCGAGGAAGACCCGCGCTTCTGGGCAAGCGGCATATCGCTGATCGCGCATCCTTGGAATCCCAACGTGCCGGCGGTGCACATGAACACGCGCATGGTGGTCACCACGCGCCAGTGGTTCGGTGGCGGCGCCGACCTGACGCCGGTGCTAGACCGTCGCCGCACCCAGGACGACCCCGACACGATCGCCTTCCATCGCGCCATGCGGTTCGCCTGCGAGAAGAACGCGGCGATCGCCGACTATCCCAAATTCAAGGCCTGGTGCGACGAGTATTTCTTCCTGCCGCACCGCAATGAGCCGCGCGGCGTCGGCGGCATCTTCTTCGACTGGCTGCATTCGGGCGAGGACAAGGGCGGCTGGGACGCCGATCTCAATTTCGTCCAGGATGTCGGACGCTCCTTCCTCGTCGTCTATGCCCATCTGGTGCGGGGCAATTTCGGCCAGGACTGGACTGATGGCGAGCGCGACGAACAGCTCATCCGGCGCGGCCGCTACGTCGAGTTCAACTTGCTTCACGATCGCGGCACCATCTTCGGCCTGAAGACCGGCGGCAATGTCGCCTCGATCCTTTCCAGCCTGCCGCCCGAGGTAAAATGGCCGTAACGATGCGGTGAGCGCAGCCTTGGCCGCATTGCTGTCCCATTCGCCGGATCTTGGTCGGCAATGTGGCGGCGATGATTTCTTTTTCGTCTAATATCCTTTTGAAAAAATTGAGCTATTTCAAGTCGTCGGGTCGGGAAGCGCCGGCGGCGGAAGTGGAGGTGACTGGCCCTCCACGAGCTGTGACCCGACGCGACTTGACGGCCCTGATCAAGAGAGGTGCCCCGCCATGCGGGGCGCCCGTATTTCCAGGAGAGCATGCCATGCGCAAGCTTATCGTGACGGCGGCAGCAGCTGCCTTTCTCGCCTCCGGTGGCGCCGCGTTCGCGGCGGTCAAGCACACCACGGGCACCGTCAAGAGCTTTGACGGAACGGCCATGAGCCTTGTTCTGGACAATGGGTCGACCTTCACGCTGTCGAAGGCCTTCAAGGACCCCGGCATTCAGGCCGGCGAGAAGGTCCGCGTGTCCTGGGACATGAGCGGCAAGAACAAGATTGCCGAGGCCGTCAAGATCATGAAGTAACGGCCACGCCGGCTGGAAGGCTCAGGCAGCACGAAAGGCGGGGCACCAGTGCTCCGCCTTTCGGTTTCGTGCCTTTGCTGCCCCCCTGGATAGTCTTCATGCAACCGAAAACGGCGGCGTGTGTTATTGTTATCCATCCGAACAATTTCCGCGAAACGCAGTGGTTTCCGGC
>RXJA01000446.1 GCA_003963455.1 Hyphomicrobiales bacterium | reverse complement strand
CTACGGCATGGGCATGGTGGCGCTGATCGTCGTCGGCAAGCCGGTCAACCTGGAGGCGGCGGAAGCCGTCAAGCAGATCGGCAAGGCAAAACCCGTCTTCGCCGAGTTGTTCGCCGAGGCGACCAAAGCCGCTTCGAACTGATCAACCGCCTATGAGACTGCCTCCGGCAATGGCGGGCCGGAAGCACTGGCCGGGCGGACCTTGGGAGAGGTCCGACCCGGCCATTTTGTTATCCGCGTGCGCCTAACGCTAACCGGGCAGCCTTCCTGTCGAAGCAAGCTCCTCAACACAGAACAACCGCACCTTCCAAAAGTTGCGCAAGCGCAAAGACGAGACGTTCAAAGTCGTTATCCTGACGACATCGAGTGGTTGAAAACAAGGGAGACTATGATGCTTACGAGACGCGAAGCTTTGCTTGGTTCTGTTCTTACCGCCGCCGCCGTTGCCGCCATCGGCCCGGCGCCGGTGATGGCCGCCGCGAAGGATGTGGCCGGACTGCCGCGCGAAAAGGTGACCCTTGTCGCGCCGCCTTTCGTGCACGCTCACGACCAGGTGGCCAAGGGCGGCCCCAAGGTTGTCGAGTTCACCATGAAGATCGAGGAGAAGCCGACGGTCATCGACGCCGACGGCACGCAGCTCAACGCCATGACCTATAACGGCTCCATTCCGGGCCCGCTCATGGTCGTGCATGAGGGCGACTATCTCGAGCTTACGCTGATCAATCCCGATACCAACACGCTCGCCCACAACATCGACTTCCACGCCGCGACAGGCGGGCTCGGCGGCGGCGCGCTGACGCTGATCAATCCCGGGGAGCAAGTGACGCTGCGCTTCAAGGCGACCCGGCCCGGCACATTCGTCTACCATTGCGCGCCCGGCGGGCCGATGATCCCGTGGCATGTCGTTTCGGGAATGAGCGGAGCGGTGATGGTCCTGCCGCGCGACGGCCTGAGGGACGAAAAGGGCAAGCCTGTCCGCTATGACCGCATCTATTATATCGGCGAGAACGACTTCTACATCCCGCGTGACGAGCAGGGAAAATTCAAGAAGTACGAATCGGCCGGCGACAACTATGACGACACCGTGAAGGTGATGCGCGGCCTGATCCCGACGCATGTCGTTTTCAACGGCAAGGCCGGCTCGCTGACCGGCGAAAACGCCATGAAGGCCAAGGTCGGGGAAACGGTGGTGATCGTCCATTCCCAGGCCAATCGCGACACCCGTCCGCATCTGATCGGCGGCCACGGCGACCTCGTCTGGGAAGGCGGCAAATTCGCGAATCCGCCCGCCAAGGATATGGAGACGTGGTTCATTCGCGGCGGCTCGGCGGGCGCGGCGCTCTACACCTTCCGGCAGCCGGGCGTCTATGCCTACGTCAATCACAACCTGATCGAGGCCGTCGAGCTTGGCGCCACCGCGCACTTCACCGTCGAGGGAACCTGGGACGACGATCTCATGATGCAGGTCGAAGCTCCCAAGGCGATTGCCTCATAGACCGGAAAGGCGATCTACCACGACCCGCCGGCACCGCTGGCGGGTTGCGCCAAACGGATTTTCGAACATGTCGTTTGATCCTGTCTTCACATTTGGAACTATCGCCGCCGCCGCCCTCATCGGACTGGGCGTCAGCAATGCGATCGACGGGACGTCTTCCCGGTCCCGGGTTCCGGCTGCGGCGGCGGAACTGGTAACCCTGGCGCCCGGCTCCTTCGACCACCCGCAGCCGGGCGAATTCCTCAGGGATAACCATCCCGCACCGGCGCCCGTAGCCAAGGAAACCATCGAGACCCCGCTGGAGATCATGAAGTTCCAGGTAACCGCATCGGACTACGACCGTTGCGTGCTGGATGGCGCCTGCAAGCCCGCCGACGCGAACCTCGCGGGCTATGTTCCGGTAACTGGCGTCAGCTTCAACGATGCGCAGGCCTATGCGAGCTGGCTGTCGGCGAAGACGGGTGAAGCGTGGCGGCTGCCGACCGACGTGGAGTGGGCCTATGCCGCGAGGGAACGATTTCGGGCCGACATCGAAGCTGGCGATGGCGATCCGGCCGATCCGGCGAAGCGATGGCTCGCCCAATATCGCAACGAGGCGGCGCTCGGTCGCGGACCGGATCCCGAACCCCGGTCTCTTGGGGCATTTGGAGCCAATTCAAAGGGTGTTGAGGATGTCGCCGGCAATGTCTGGGAGTGGACATCGACCTGCTATGCCCATGCGACGATATCCAGCGACGGCGCGCGCGTCGCCAGCTCGATCGCCAATTGCGGCGTGCATGTCGTGGAGGGTTTCCACCGCACCTATATGTCGAACTTCATCCGCGACGGCAAAAGCGGCGGTTGCGCGGTCGGCACGCCGCCCGACAATCTGGGCTTCCGCCTTGTCCATGACCACGGCGGCTTTCTGCGGACCGCCCTTCGCCGGCTGGGTCTGACCTGATTGCTGAAGAATAGGGAATATGATGACTTCGAAGCCAGTCTTGCTTGACAGGGTCCGCCCTGCCGCCGAACAGCCCTTGGCACGCCCCGGGGTCGACCGGGCCTCGATAGGGGCGCTGGTGCGTGAATTCTATTCCAGGGTTAGAAAGGACAAGCGGCTCGGCCCCATCTTCGCCCGGGAAATCGCCGGCGACTGGGAGTCCCATCTGGAGAAGATGACGGACTTCTGGTGCTCCGTCATATTGAAAAGCGGCGACTATCATGGCCGGCCGGTGCCGGCTCATCTGAAGCTCAAGGACGTGACCGAAGCAGACTTCGGGATTTGGCTGGCCCTCTTCGGCGAAACGGCGTCCGGACTCTTCGCTCCCGAGGTTGCGACGGTGCTCGCCGAACGGGCGGAAAGGATAGCAACGAGCCTGAAGCTCGCCATGTTCTTTCGCCCCGGCCCCGCCGCTGGGCCCGGATGATTTCAGGCCGATTCGGCCTGAAATCATCCGGGCCCAGATCGAGGAGAGAGCATGATGGCACCCGAAAACCGCCTCACACTTTTCGGCATCATGCCCAACACCCCGGCGAGTGAATTCCGCCGGCGCGGTGGCATTTACAGAGCTTGATATCGCGGTTTGATTCGACGCATGGACTGTGGCCATCGCAGCCCCTAGTTTCGCCCGATGATACTCAATCTCTGCACCGGTACGATCGTCATAAGCCTGACGGTTTTGATCCATACTTTCGGCCTTATCGCGATCACTCACGTGATGGCACGCCTCGCGGCGCTCTTTCGCATGCACGGGCGGCGCAGCCGGGTCCTCGCCATGATCAGCGTGGTCATGGGACTTTTCGCGATCATGACGGTGGAAGTCTGGCTATGGGCCGGGATCTACCGGCTGCTCGGAATCTTCAGCGATTTCGAGACGGCGCTCTACTTTTCGACTATCACCTTTTCGACAGTGGGATATGGAGATGTCGTGCCCGCCCATGGCTGGCGCGTGCTGGCGGCCCTGGAAGGCATCAACGGCTTTCTGTTGATCGGCTGGTCGACCGCCTATCTGATCGCGGCCGGCACCCGCATCGGCCCCTTCAGGGTGGGCGAGCATTTCTGACCCGCGAGCCGCCGCTCAAACCGCCGACGAGTGCCTGCCGGTCCCATTGGCGAGATATGTGTCGAACTTCGCCGCCACCGTCCGGACGAGCGGGCGGCTCGCCGCCGGCATGACGAAGTTCTCGCCTTCCAGCCGAAGAAGCTGGCCCGCGCCGGTGATGGCCAGGCGGCTCGCTTCGCAGAGCAGCCTTTGGCCGACACTCCCAAAGCGTTCGACAAGCTCCGTCGCCGAGAAGGCGAAGTTGCACATCAGCCGCTCGATGATCCATCCCCGCGCCTGATCCTCGACGCTGAATTCAATGCCGCGCGCTATCGCCAGGTCTCCGGAATTCACAGCTTTCTGGTACTCACCCGTAGCAACGATGTTCTGCGCATGGCCCTGGCGATACCGGCTGATCGAGGAAGGACCGAGACCGATCAGGGTTTCGCACTGGTCCTCGGTATAGCCCTGGAAATTGCGCCGGATCTTGCCGGCACGGGCGGCAACAGCCAGCGCGTCCTGCGGCTTTGCGAAATGGTCCAGCCCCAATGCCTCGTAGCCGGCATCGACAATCAGTTGCGCGGCAAGCAGCGATTGCGCCAGGCGTGCGGCGGAGTCGGGCAGCCACGCTTCATCGATCATCGTCTGATGCTTCTTGAACCAGGGCACGTGCGCGTAGCCGAACAGGGCGAGCCTGTCCGGCGCCAGCGTCAGCGCCTGGGCGACGGTCGCCGCGACGCTCTCGCGGGTCTGATGCGGCAGGCCGTAAAGCAGGTCCAGGTTGACGGATTTGACTCCCCGCGCGCGCACCGCGTCGACAATGCTTTTGGTCAGCGCGAAGCTCTGCTCGCGATTGATCGCCTCCTGCACCTTGGGATCGAAATCCTGGACGCCGAGGCTCGCCCGCGTCATGCCGATCGCGGCGAAGGCATCGAGCCGCCCCTCATCCATGTCGTTCGGGTCGATCTCGACGCTGAGGCTGGCATCGTCGAGAAAATCGAACTGATCCCGCAACGCCCTTCCGAGCGTCAGTATGTCGTTCGGCTTCAGCATCGTCGGGGAGCCGCCACCGAAATGGACGGCGCGGACCCTGCCCCGGTCACTCACGAGGCCGCCGACCGTTTCGATCTCCTTGTGGAGTGAGCGCAGGAAGGTTGCCACGGGTTCGTAGTGACGTGTCTGCTTGGTATGGCAGGCGCAGAACCAGCACAACCGGTCGCAATAAGGGATATGGAGATACAGCGATATCTCGTCGTCGCCTTCGAGCGCATCCATCCACCCGCGAACCGTCACCGCGTCGACGCCAGGATGAAAATGCGGCGCTGTCGGATAGCTCGTGTAACGCGGCACGTTGTCGCCAAGCCCCACGGTCGGAGCTGGTCGCGGCGGATGGATGATGGTGGCTGGGGTCATGGCGGTCAAACTGCCTGAACGACGCCGGCAAAACCTTGATCTCGATCAAGGCGACTCAAGCCGCGGCCGGCGCAGATTGCCGACCTTATTTGACAACAGGCGTGGCAATGGCCGCCAGACAGGATGCTCAGCAAGCCGACGTTCCCGCAATTTGCAAATCCTGCGAAGCGCGGCAGGACAGCCTATGCGGCGCGCTCAACGCCCGCCAGCTTGCCGAATTGGCCAAGGCCTCGTCCAGGCATGAGGTTCCGGCGGGCACGGAACTGCCCGACGACGCAACCTATTCGAACTTGTTGTCCGGCGTGGTCAAGCTCACGAGAAATCTCCCGGACGGCCGTCAGCAGATTGTCGGGTTCCACTTCGCGCCCGACTTCCTGGGCAGGCCGTTCGATGCAAAAAGGCAGATCAGGGCCGAAGCCCTAACGAATGTGAGATTGTGCTCGTTTCCAAGGGCGATCGTCGATCGGATGACCGGTGAAGCGCCGGAGCTCGGACGTCTGCTGCTGAAGCATGCGCTGAACGAGCTTGACGAGGCACGCGACTGGATGGCGGCGCTGGGGCGCAAGACCGCGTCCGAGAAAGTCGCAAGCTTCCTTCTCATGGTCGCCAGAAACATGGATCCCGCCCGTCATCCGGCAAGCCCGATAAGCTTCGACCTGCCGCTGACACGCGCCGATATCGCCGATTTTCTCGGGCTGACCATCGAGACGGTGAGCCGGGAATTCTCCAGGCTGCGATCGGACGGCGCGATCCATATTGTGAACAAGCGGCAGATCAGCCTCGCAAGCCTGGCTCAGCTCGAGGAACGCTGCGGCGACTGAACGGCCTTTGCAAGCCGTCGCCAGGTTCGAGCAGGACATCGTCCCAAAACCCGCCTCACGCTCTTCGGCATCGCTGTCCAGTCGGTTGCGGCTGGGGCCGCGCTTTGGCGACCGACATCCTCCAAAACAAATGCATTTCGCGTTTGACCTGGATCAAGGCCGGGAAACGGGAAATCCCGAAAAGGTGCCACAAGCGGGCGTTTCCGCGGAACTTTCGAGACGAGATCGGGGACTTGCGATGAAATTTGGCACGGAGATCGTCCTTCTAAGCCTGTTTGCCTTTGGCGCCCTCGTAGCCGCCGGTTTGGGCGTGGATGAACCTTTTCGCCAGCACATGTGGGTTTTGTTCTTCGCCGTGGCTGGCTTCACCGCAGTCCTGCTGCGCAACACGGATTTCAAGCCCGCGGCGCCGATCGACCCCTCCGCCTACATGGACGGCCCAATCCGCTACGGGACCATCGCAACGGTGTTCTGGGGCGTCGTCGGCATGCTGGTCGGCCTGATCATAGCGCTGGAGCTTGCATATCCCCAGCTCAACATCGGGCCCTGGTTCAATTTCGGACGGCTGCGCCCGCTTCATACCTCCGGTGTGATTTTCGCCTTTGGCGGCAACGCACTCCTCTGCACGTCCATGTATGTCGTGCAACGCACGTCCCGCGCGCGGCTGTTTGGCGGCAATCTCGCCTGGTTCGTCTTCTGGGGCTACCAGCTGTTCATCGTCATGGCCGCGACCGGCTACCTGCTGGGCATCACCGAAGGCCGCGAATACGCCGAGCCGGAATGGTATGTCGACCTCTGGCTGACGATCGTCTGGGTCGCCTACCTGATCCTTTTCCTCGGCACCATTCTGAAGCGCAAGGAACCGCATATCTACGTCGCCAACTGGTTCTACCTGTCCTTCATCATCACCATCGCCATGCTGCATGTCGTCAACAACCTGTCGATGCCGGTCTCGTTCCTCGGCTCGAAGAGCTACTCGGCATTCTCGGGTGTTCAGGACGCGCTGACGCAGTGGTGGTATGGCCATAATGCCGTCGGCTTCTTCCTGACGGCCGGCTTCCTCGGCATGATGTATTACTTCGTGCCCAAGCAGGCGAACCGCCCGGTCTATTCCTACCGGCTGTCGATCATCCACTTCTGGGCGCTGATCTTCCTCTACATCTGGGCCGGGCCGCATCACCTCCACTACACCGCCCTGCCCGACTGGGCGCAGACGCTCGGCATGGTGTTCTCGATCATGCTGTGGATGCCTTCCTGGGGCGGCATGATCAACGGCCTGATGACGCTCTCCGGCGCCTGGGACAAGATCCGCACCGATCCGATCATCCGCATGATGGTGGCGGCTATCGCCTTCTACGGCATGTCGACCTTCGAAGGCCCGATGATGTCGATCAAGACGGTCAACTCGCTCTCGCACTACACCGACTGGACCATTGGTCATGTCCATTCGGGCGCGCTGGGCTGGGTCGGCATGATCACTTTCGGCGCGATCTACTACATGGTCCCCAAGCTCTGGAACCGTGAGCGGCTCTATTCGATGCGGCTCGTCACCTGGCACTTCTGGCTGGCGACGCTTGGCATCGTCGTCTACGCCGCGGTCATGTGGGTCTCGGGCATCATGCAGGGGCTCATGTGGCGCGAGTACGACGAGCAGGGTTTCCTCGTCTACTCCTTCGCCGAGACGGTCGCCGCGATGCATCCCTACTACGTCATGCGCGCCGCGGGCGGCGCCATGTACCTGGTCGGCATGCTGATCATGGCCTGGAATGTCTCCATGACCATCCGCGGCTACCAGCGCGAAGAACAGCCTTTGCCGGGTTCCACGCCCGCCCTCCAGCCTGCCGAATAGGAGCCAGACATGGGTCTGATAGACAAACACGCGCTGATCGAGAAGAACGCCACGCTTCTTCTCATCGGATCCCTGCTGGTCGTGACCGTCGGCGGTATCGTCGAGATCGCGCCGCTCTTCTATCTCGACAACACGATCGAGAAGGTTGACGGCATGCGCCCCTACACTCCGCTGGAGCTCGCCGGACGCAACATCTATGTGCGCGAGGGTTGCTACCTCTGCCACAGCCAGATGATCAGGCCTTTCCGCGACGAGGTGGAGCGCTACGGGCATTACAGCCTGGCGGCCGAGTCGATGTACGACCACCCGTTCCAGTGGGGATCCAAACGAACCGGCCCCGACCTTGCGCGCGTCGGCGATCGCTATTCGAACGCGTGGCACGTGCAGCATCTTACCGACCCGCGTTCCGTGGTGCCGGAATCGATCATGCCCAACTATGCGTTTTTGAAAGACAATCCGATCGAGGTGAAGGATTTCTCGACGCATCTGACAGCAAACAGGCGCGTCGGGGTACCCTATTCCGACGACATGATCGCCAACGCCAACGCCGACCTGATGGTGCAGGCCGATCCCAATGCCGACACGTCCGGCCTGGAAAAGCGCTACCCCAAGGCCAAGGTCGGCGACTTCGACGGCAACCCGCAGCAAGTCACCGAGATGGATGCCTTGGTTGCCTATCTGCAGATGCTCGGCACGCTGGTCGATTTCAAGAACTACGACGAAGCAGCCGGTTACCGCTGAGGAGAGCAAACCGATGGAATACAACTTGATGCGGGAGTTTGCCGACAGCTGGGGCCTGCTTGCCATGGCTTTGTTCTTTGTCGGCTGCATTGTCTTCGCGCTGCGTCCGGGCGGCAAAGAGCACGCCGACGACGCGGCCAAAATTCCTCTCCAGGACGATTGATCATGAGCAGCGAGCATATCGACGAAATCTCGGGCGTCACGACGACCGGCCATGACTGGGACGGTATCAAGGAGCTCAACAATCCCCTCCCGCGCTGGTGGGTGATCACCTTCTACATCACCGTCGCCTGGGCGCTTGCGTATACGATTGCCTATCCCGCCTGGCCGATGCTGAGTTCCGCCACCAAGGGCGTTCTGGGCTTCTCCAGCCGCAACGACGTCAAGAACGAAATGGCCGCGGCTGAAGCCGCCAAGGCCAAATACGTCGCGGCGATACAGTCCAAGACCGTTTCGGAGATCGCCGACGACGACACGTTGCGCGAGTTCGCCGTCGCGGCCGGCGGCGCGGCATTCAAGGTGAACTGCGTGCAGTGCCACGGCTCGGGCGCGCAAGGGTCGACGGGGTTTCCGAACCTCAACGATGACGACTGGCTCTGGGGCGGCAAGGCGGAGCAGATCCAGCAGACGATCACGCACGGCATCCGCTTCGCCACGGACCCCGACACCCGTCAATCGGAGATGACTGCCTTCGCCGATGTGCTCAAGCCCGAGCAGATCGCTCAGGTCAGCGCTTTCGTGGCCAGCCTTTCCGGGCCGGTAAAGGACAAAAGCCTGATCGAGCCCGGCGCCAAGGTCTTCGCGGACAATTGCGCCGCCTGCCATGGCGAGAACGCGAAGGGCAACCGGGATCTCGGAGCACCCAATCTGACGGATGCGATCTGGCTCCACGGTTCCGGCGAGGCCGCGATTGCTTCCCAGGTGCGGGCACCGAAGAACGGGGTGATGCCCGCCTGGGGCGGCCGCCTCGGCGAGACGACGGTCAAGGAACTGGCTGTCTATGTCCATTCGCTTGGCGGTGGAGAATAGGGGCGGGGCCTATTCTCAGCCCTCAGCCGTTAAGCGACGAGGCCCGGCACAGCCGGGCCTCGACTGGCTTTTTGATGGCCCGATTTGACCTGCATCAACGCGACGCCAGCGAGCGATTGCGAAACTGTTGAAGGATAGGCGGCGTCTTTTCGCCGCGATTGGAGATCGTCGTGCTGGATCAGTCGCAGGTGGAACGGCTCGAGGCCGAAGCGGTCAACTCCGCAAAGACGCGGCAGCCGCTTTATGCCGCGCGCAAGAAGATTTTTCCGAAGCGGGCCTCCGGCCGTTTCCGCCAGTTCAAATGGGTGGTGATGGCGATCACGCTCGGCATCTATTACCTCACCCCCTGGCTGCGCTGGGATCGGGGCCCCTTCGCTCCCGACCAGGCCGTTCTCATCGACTTGGCGAACCGCCGTTTCTATTTCTTCTTCATCGAGATCTGGCCGCAGGAATTCTACTACGTCGCGGGCCTTCTCATGATGGCGGGCGTCGGTCTTTTCCTGATCACATCGACGGTCGGGCGGGCCTGGTGTGGCTACACCTGCCCGCAGACCGTCTGGGTCGACCTGTTCCTTGTCGTGGAACGGGCGATCGAAGGCGATCGCAATGCCCGCATGAAGCTTGACGCCGCCCCATGGACCGCGCGCAAGCTTTTCCTGCGCGTAACCAAGCACGCTATCTGGCTCGTCATCGCAGTCGCCACGGGCGGCGCCTGGATCTTCTACTTCGCCGATGCGCCGAAGCTGATCGGCGAAGTCGTCACCGGAACGGCGGCGCCCGTCGCCTATGTCACGATCGCGGTGCTCACCGGAACCACCTATGTGTTCGGCGGGCTGATGCGCGAACAGGTCTGCACCTATATGTGCCCGTGGCCGCGCATCCAGGCGGCCATGCTCGACGAGAATTCGCTGACGGTTACGTATAACGACTGGCGCGGCGAGCCGCGCTCGCGCCACGCCAAGAAGGCCTCGGCCGCGGGGCAATCGGTCGGCGATTGCGTCGACTGCAACGCCTGTGTCGCCGTCTGTCCCATGGGCATCGACATCCGCGACGGCCAGCAGTTGGAATGCATAACCTGCGCGCTGTGCATCGACGCCTGCGACGGCGTGATGGACAAGCTTGGCCGGGAACGCGGGCTGATTTCCTATGCGACGCTTGCGGATTACAACGCCAACATGGCGCTGGCCACCTCCGGGGGCACCGGCCCGGTCAATCCGGCGCTGGTAAGGACGCCAAGCGGCAGTTTCGCCGACGGCCTGGCGCATTTCCATCTCGGCAAGATCTTCCGGCTGCGCACCTACATCTATCTTGGCGTTTGGTCGGCGATCGGCTTGGTGCTCGTCTATTCGCTGCTGACGCGCGAACGGCTGGAACTGAATGTCCTGCATGATCGCAATCCGCAGTTCGTGACGCTCTCGGACGGCTCGATCCGGAACGGCTATACGGTCAAGCTGCTCAACATGATACCCGAGCCGAGGACCATCGAGGTCACGCTGCAGGGCCTTGAGGGCGGCGAGATGAGCATCGTCGGCATCGACCAGCCCGCAAGTCGCTCGTTCTCCGTTCCGGTCGAACCCGACCGTCTGAAGACGCTCAGGATCTTCGTCAGGCAACCGGCCAACCAGATCAGCAAGCCGGCCCAGAGCTTCGAATTCCGCATCGACGACAAGGCAAGTTCCGAGACCGCCGAATACACCGCCACTTTCAATGCCCCGGAGAACAGCAGATGAACGCCGAAATGCGAAAGCCGCGCGAGTTCACCGGCAAGCATATGCTGATCTCCATTCTCGCGTTCTTCGCGGTGGTGATCGGGGTCAACGTCACCATGGCCACGCTCGCCCAGACGAGTTGGACCGGCCTCGTCGTCGAGAACACCTATGTCGCCAGCCAGCAGTTCAATGAAGAAGCCAGGAAAGGAAGGGCACAGGCGGCGCTGGGCTGGACCGGCAAGCTGACGGTCGCCTCAGGCGAGGTCCGCTACAGCCTTGTCGACAGCCTGGGCAAGCCTGTATCGTTGCACGGGGTCAAGGTGCTGTTCCGCCACCCGGCCTACGAGGCCGAGGACGAAACCCTGACACTTGCCGCTGCGCCTGGCGGCACTGCGGGGAACACGGGCGCGTTCGCTGTTCGGCACACGCCCAAGGACGGCGTCTGGATCGTGGAGATCGATGCGGATGCCGGGCTGACGTCACCGTTTCGCGACGTTCGCCGTGTCATGATCTCGAATGGAGCCTTGCAATGAGCTGCTGCGCTCCAGGGGCTGAAATGGCGCTGGAGGTCGCCGCCGAGGCGGCCGCGTCACCGTCCAGCGAGGAGATCAAGCTGGCAAGCCGCTCTCTGGGCGGCGACATCCACCAGACCGACCTGTCGGTGCCGACCGTTCACTGTGGGGCTTGCATCCAGGCGATCGAGACCGCGCTCGGCACGGTCGAGAACGTCGAGTCCGCCCGCGTCAACCTGTCGACGAAGCGTGTGTCGATCCGTTGGCGCGGAGACAACGTCCCGCCGTTCTTCGCCGTCATTGGCCGGCTCGGCTACCAGGCGCACCTGTTCGACCCGGAAATCCACGAGAAGGACAGGACGCTCTCGGAACTGATCCGCGCCGTCGCCGTGGCGGGCTTTGCTGCCGGCAACATCATGCTGCTGTCGGTATCGGTCTGGTCCGGCGCGGAAGGCGCGACACGCGATCTGTTTCATTGGCTGTCCGCCCTGATCGCCATTCCGGCGCTTGCCTTCGCCGGTGGAATCTTCTTCCGCTCCGCGGCGAACGCGTTGCGCCATGGCCGCATGAATATGGACGTGCCGATCGCGGTGGGGGTTTCGCTCGCCTACGCGATGAGTCTTTACGAGACCATCAACCACGGTGAGCACGCCTATTTCGACGCCTCGGTGTCGCTGCTCTTCTTCCTGCTGATCGGACGCACCCTGGATCACGTGATGCGGGAGCGGGCGCGAACCGCGGTCAATGGCCTGACCCGGCTTGCCGCGCGGGGCTCCGTCGTCCTGCTGGACGACGGGATACGCGAATATGTGCCCGTCACCGAACTCGCGCCGGGAATGCGCCTTCTCATCGCGGCTGGAGAGCGAATACCGGTCGACGGCGACATCGTCGGCGGGAATTCCGACCTCGATTGCTCGATCGTCTCCGGCGAGAGCGCGCCCAAGGCCGTGAGCGTCGGCGCGCATGTCCAGGCCGGCACGCTGAACCTGACGGGCCCGCTGACGATGCAGGCAACCGCCGCCGCGAAGGATTCCTTCCTGGCGGAAATGGTCCGGCTGATGGAAGCCGCCGAGGGCGGCCGCTCGCGCTACAGGCGGATCGCCGACCGGGTATCGGCGCTCTACGCGCCCGTGGTCCATCTGGCGGCCCTCGCCACATTCCTCGGCTGGATGGCTGCGTCGGGCGACTGGCACCGCGCCATGACCATCGCCATCGCCGTGCTCATCATCACCTGTCCGTGCGCGCTCGGCCTTGCGGTTCCGATCGTTCAGGTGATGGCGGCCCGGCGCTTGTTCGAGGCCGGCGTCATGGTCAAGGACGGTTCGGCCATGGAGCGCCTCGCGGCGGTCGACACGGCCGTTCTCGACAAGACCGGAACGCTCACCCTGGGGCAGCCCAGGCTCGTCAACGCGGCGTCGATCGATCCGGCCATGCTGGCGATCGCGGCCGATATGGCGGCTCACTCCCGGCATCCGTTTTCAAAGGCGCTGGCGATATATGGCGGCGCCCGCGGCCGAGCCAAGTTCGACCGCGTGCAGGAGGAGCCCGGCTTCGGCATCGAGGCGTCCGCCGGTGGCGACACCTGGCGCCTTGGCCGGCGCGGCTGGGCCGGATGGAAGGCCCGTACGGGCGATGAGGGACGCTATGGTGGCTTCGGCGGCACGGTTCTGGCGAAGAACGGCAGGATCGTCGCATGCTTCGCCTTCGAGGATGTCACGCGGGCCGACGCGAAGGCGGCGGTGGAACGATTGAAGGACGCAGGCATCGCGGTCGAGATGCTCTCCGGCGACACCGCGAGAGCCTGCGGCGAAGCGGCGGCGGCTGTGGGCATAGAAGACTTCGTGCCGGCCTTGCTGCCCTCGGGAAAGGTCGAGAGGATCGAGACGCTGACCCGCGCCGGCCACAAGGTGCTGATGGTGGGCGATGGTCTCAACGACACGCCGGCGCTCGCCGCCGCGCATGTCTCGATGGCTCCGGCGACCGCGGCCGACATCGGCCGCAAGGCCGCGGACTTCGTCTTCCTGCGCGAGAGCCTGCTGGCGGTGCCGCTTGCCCTGGATGTCTCGCGCCATGCTGGCCGGCTCATCCGCCAGAACATCGCGATCGCGATCGTCTACAACGCGGTCGCGGTGCCGATCGCCATCCTCGGACATGTGACGCCGCTCATCGCGGCGATCGCGATGAGCGCCTCCTCGCTGATCGTGATCGCAAATGCGATGCGGCTTCAGGCAACGGCGAAGGCGGCACCTGAAGCGGCTCCGGCCAGGCGCCGCACCGATGTCATCAGGGCGGCCCATCCATGACCACCCTCGTCTACCTCATTCCCGTCGCCCTGTTCCTGGGGGCGCTCGGCTTGTCCGGCTTCCTTTGGGCTTTGCGCAGCGGCCAGTACGATGATCTCGATGGGGCCGCCGAACGGATACTGATCGAACCTGACGCGCGAAACGACGAAGGCCGGCGATCAAACTGATATGGATCAAGGCGCCGTCGTCCCCGACGTCCAAAAGAGGGCCTGACGAGGAGCGGGAGGTATCGATGCAAGCCCAGGACATCATGACGACGCCGGTGATCTCGATCGATGCTTCGGCCTCGGTCACCCACGCGGCCGACCTCATGCTGACCAGGCGGATCAGCTGTCTGCCGGTCACGCGCGACGGCGCCATGGTCGGTATCATCAGCGAAGGCGACTTCCTCCGCCGCAAGGAACTTGGCACCCAGCGTGTGCGTCCGCGCTGGCTCGAATTTCTGACCGGTCCCGGCAAGATCGCCGATGAATATGTGCACACGAGCGGTCGCCGGATCGGCGACGTCATGACGACGGATGTCGTGTCGGCGCCGCCCGGCGCATCGCTTGCCGAGATCGTCGAGTTGATGGCCCACCACGACATCAAGAACGTGCCGATCCTCGACAACGGCAAAATGGCCGGGATCATAACCCGCTCGGACCTGT
Source organism: Hyphomicrobiales bacterium (assembly GCA_003963455.1). Taxonomy (GTDB): domain Bacteria; phylum Pseudomonadota; class Alphaproteobacteria; order Rhizobiales; family Rhizobiaceae; genus Mesorhizobium. The sequence goes on along the minus strand of RXJA01000446.1, from coordinate 16,925 downwards.
TGCGCGCCCTGCTCAGGATCCTGCCCAAATCAGGCGCGGCGACCGCCGATGACGAGGTCATACGCAGGAACATCGTTGCCGAACTGCTGGACCAGTCCTGGAGCGGCGGCGACCTTATCGGCGTCACCGTCGACAAGGGAGAGGTCGAACTGAGCGGCGCCATCTTCGACGAACGTCAGCGAAAAGCCGCAATCGTTGCCGCCGAGAACGTTGCCGGGGTCAAGAAAGTCACGGACAAGCTCTTTTGCGCCGGGCCGCTGTCGGTGGTGCTCGTCTCTTGAAGAGCGTCGCGCCTCCGCGCACTCCCTCAAATCCCGGCCCCTCAAATCCCGGACAAGGGTATCAAGGGTCGAACCAACAGCAGCGCAAAGGCGATGAGCGCCGCGCCGGCGATCGTGTCCGCCATCCTCTTGCCGCCACTCAGCCGCCCGCCCAGCAACAGCCACATCGACCCGGTAATCGCCGTGACCGCGAGCAGCGCGATCCAGGCGATGCCCAACGCGGCCGCCTCGATGTCCATCGGCACGATGGCCACGCAATAGATGAACGCCTTCGGATTGAGGGCGGTGGTCGCGAGGATGGAGATGGCACCGCCGCTTTCGGTGGCGTCGGCGCGTTTGACGGCTATCAGGCGAAAGCCAAGTATCACCAGCCACGCGGCGGCGGCCAGTTGAACCGCCTGGATGGCGGCTGGCGGCACCAGGGAACGCAGCGAAAGCCAGAAAGTCGCCGCGACTCCGTATCCGCATGCCTGCGCGACGAGGAGCCTGATGGCGTTCTCCCGCTTCGCCTCGCCCGCCGCCAGAAGAGCGTTGGTCGGCCCCGGCGCGGCGAAAAGCAGAAATGCCTCCAGAAAATGCGGATTGTCCAAACTGCCTGCCTCGCACCCAACCGATAAACCGCGGAGGTCCGACTTGCGCCGACCGTCGTCAAACGCTTCCCGGACCGCCGACCATTGCGAGGGCGAAATCACCCATTCTCATCCGGACCGGCCCGGACGGATTAGGCTCAGCCGCCGGCGCCACCAATCAACGGATGGTCTGCAAACGCGCGATCAAGTCGTCGTTGCGGCAATAGGCCGGCGGGTGATCCGCGTGCTCGGTTTCGTCGAGCCAGGCCGCGCATTCATCCTGATGGCCGCAAGACCGGCATCGATCGACGGCGCGATTGGTGACGGCAATGTGATCCGCCACGACTTTCAGCTGCCTGTCGACGCCCATTTTCTGCATCATGCGCCCCATCAAGGCGGTTCGAGCATCAGCTCCAATCAGGTATTCGAGAAAATTCATGTCGGCACACTCCTCAATCGGCAATCATTGCCATGCCGGGCGGCGTGCGACGTTGATCTCGATCAACGCTGGTCATCCATTTCAGGAATTGTCCCGCCAAGGCGCGTCGGGCTGAAAATGGATCGGGGCGCAAGGCCACCTTCCCGTCCAAGCCGGCGCAATCCGCGCTGAAAGCCAAGCGGCTCGCCTGGATATGATGGCTCGGTGAAAGCCGCCGGCCTAGCCCGTGGTGCCGAACATGGCGCCAATGCCCGCGGTCAAGGCCATCGCCAGCGCTCCCCAAAAGGTGACGCGAGCGGTGGCCTTCAATACGTTGGCCCCGCCGGCCCTCGCGCCGACCGCGCCCAGCACCGCCAGGAACAGCAGGGATGCGATCGAGACCACGGCGACAAGTCTCGATGGCGGCGAAACCAGCACCATCGCCAGAGGCATGATCGCGCCGATTGAGAACGCCGCCGCGGAAGCCAGCGCGGCCAGGATGGGTCGCGCGGCCGTTGCCTCGGAAATACCGAGCTCGTCACGGGCATGGGCGCCGAGCGCATCCTTGGCCATCAACTGGTCCGCCACCTGCAACGCCAGCCCAGGCTCCACGCCGCGATCGACATAGATCTGCGCGAGCTCCTGCCTCTCGAATTCCGGCTGGGTCGTCAGCTCCTGTCGCTCACGGGCAAGATCCGCCTTCTCGGTGTCGGCCTGGGAACTGACGGACACATATTCGCCGGCGGCCATCGACATGGCGCCGGCCACAAGGCCCGCGACGCCGGCTACCAGGACGTTGGCCGTGGTGGCATTGGCGGCGGCAACCCCGATGATCAGGCTGGCCGTCGAAACGATGCCGTCATTGGCGCCAAGCACGGCGGCCCGCAACCAGCCGATGCGCGACACGAGATGATTTTCAGTGTGAAGGCGGCTCATGATCGAGGTGACGAACAGTTGGATGTTGCCATGATATTGCCTCCACATCGACAAGCGTAGGAATGCAGCTTCATTGCTTCATGATCGGGGCAAATACCCTGATCCAAGTCAAATAGCTCACGGATTTGCCGGTGCGACACTTTTCGCAGGCCAAGGCGCGCTGACAGCCGGCTGTCAGCTAACTCATGAGATATTGCCTCGAGAAGGCACGTAACGGTCCGGCCGCTGCGCGCCCTGAAGCCAGGATGCAATGCTTATGAAACAAATCGCCTTATCGCTCTTCGTGATCGCCTCATCGGGCGCCTATGTCTGGGACCAGGCAGGCACGCAGCCGGCCAACGACCTGATCGATGCGGATGGCTCCGCCAATGCTGCAACGCAGAGCGCTTCGCAGCCATTCGTTCCACCGGCACCGGCCAATCCGGTTGCGTTGACGGCGACGCCGTTGCCCAAAATTCCCCAGACCGCGCAGCGCGAGCCGGCCCCGCAGAGGCCCATTGAGGTCCGTGCGGACTACACGGCGGCCATCGCAACCGATCCAAAGCCGGCACTTGCCCCCAGCCCGCCGCAGGCCGCGAAGCTTGCGCCTCCCCCGCCGAAGCAATATCCCGCGCCGGCCGTTGCGAGCGCGCCCGTGACGGACGCACCGACGTTCGCGGTGACGCCTGCCGTCTATATTCCGATCCCGCAACCGAGGCCGGCATATCCGCAAGCAACCGCGCGCGTCATCCAGACCGGCATGAAGCTCGCGGCCCGCGGCTACACCGACGGGGTCTACACCGGCCCAGCGGCCGACGCCTATTACGGCATCATCCAGATCCAGGCGCTCGTCCAAGGCGGCCGCCTGACGGCGCTCAAGGTCCTGAAATACCCCAATGACCGCCGCACCTCCGTCAGCATCAACCGGCAGGCGCTGCCCATGCTGCGCGATGAGGCGATCAGCGCGCAAAGCGCCGATGTCGACATCATCTCGGGCGCCACGCTGACCAGCAGGGCCTTCATCCAATCGCTGGGTGGCGCCCTGAAGAAGGCGTCGTCGTAATTCCATGCGCGAGACGAGAATAATGATGGGCATGCCCATCACCGTCGACCTCGGCCATCCGGCAGGCGACCTCGTCGGGAGGGTCTTCGACTATTTCGACGATGTCGACCGGCGTTTCAGCACTTACCGTCAGGACAGCGAGATCTCGGCCATAAACCGGGGCGACATTCCGGTCCGCGACTGGAGCGGCCAGATGATGGACGTGATCAGGATCGCGGAGCTGACCAGGAGGGAAACCGCCGGCTATTTCGACATCCACAAGCCCGACGGCGCGCTCGACCCCTCCGGCATAGTCAAGGGCTGGGCCATCCGCAACGCGGCCGAAATCGTCCGTCGGGCGGACGTCAGCGACTTCTTCATAGAGGCCGGCGGCGACATCCAATCCTGCGGCAGGAATGCGTCCGGCCGGGACTGGAGCGTCGGCATCCGCAATCCCTTCCAGGCGAACGAGATCGTCAAGGTGATCTATCCGCGTGGGCATGGCGTCGCCACGTCCGGCACATATGCGCGCGGGCAGCACATCTACAATCCCCACGCGGCCCATGACCCGATCAGCGACATCGTCAGCCTGACCGTCATCGGCTCCGATGTGCTCGAGGCCGACCGCTTCGCCACAGCCGCCTTTGCGATGGGCAGGGACGGCATCCTCTTCATCGAGCAGACGCAAGGGCTCGAGGGATATCTCATCGACAGCAACCGCCGTGCCACGCCGACAAGCGGTTTTGGAGCCTTCTGCCAGCCATGATCAAGACCCTCGACCGGCTTCTCGACCACCTCACCATGTACCGGCTGGTGCTCTACTATCTGGTGGCGTTGCTTGGCGCCGCCTTCGTCCTGGGCTTCCTGAAGCTTGTGCCGCATGATCCGATGGATCTCGCCTTTACGACCGCCCTGGTGCTGGCCACCTGCTGGATCACCAACAGGGTTTTCGCACGCATCTTCGAGGTTCCGGCCAATGGCGAGTCCGTCCACATCACCGCGATGATCCTGGCGCTCATCCTCGATCCGATCGCCGTAACCGACGCCAAGGCCATCGGCGCCGTGGCGTTCGCCTCGGTCTGGGCGATCTCGTCGAAATACATCCTGGCCGTCGGCAGAAAACACCTGTTCAATCCGGCCGCTCTGGGCGTTGCCTTGACGGCGCTGTTGCTCGACCGTCCCGCCACATGGTGGGTGGGCGGCAGCGTCTGGCTGCTCCCCTTGGTGCTTGTGGGCGGCGCTCTCGTGGTGCGCAAGCTGCGCCGGCTTGATCTTGTCGCCACGTTCCTCGGGACGGCGCTGGCGACGATACTGGCAACCACCGACCCGTCTCGATATGGCGCTGCTCTCGCCGAGACCTTCGGTTCGTCGCCGCTGCTGTTCTTCGCCTTCGTGATGCTGACCGAGCCGCTGACGGCGCCCACGACACGCTGGCCGCGTATCGCGTTCGCCGGCATCGTCGGCTTTCTGTTCGCGCCCAACGTCCATATCGGCTCGTTCTATCTCACACCCGAACTCGCCCTCCTGACGGGTAACCTCTTCGCTTACGCCGTGAGCCCGAAGGGCCGGTTCGTGTTGACCTTGGAGCGCATCGAGCAAACAGCCTTGGACAGCTACGACTTCATCTTCAGGCCGCAGCGGAAGCTCGCCTTCCAGGCGGGCCAGTACCTTGAATGGACGCTTGGGCTCGACCGGTCCGACAATCGTGGAAACCGGCGCTACTTCACGGTCGCCTCCTCGCCTACCGAGCAATCGGTGCGGCTGGGCGTCAAGTTCTATCCGCGGTCGAGCGCCTTCAAGCAGGCGCTGGGCGGGATGAGACCCGGCGCCACGATCCACGCGTCGCAACTGGCCGGCGATTTCACGCTTCCATCCGATCCGAACACCAAGATCGCCTTCCTGGCTGGCGGCATCGGCATCACGCCATTCCGTTCGATGCTGCAATATCTCATCGATCGCGAGGAAGCGCGGCCTGTCGTGGTCCTCTACGGAACAGAGAGCCAAGACGACATCGCCTATCGCGACGTGCTCGACGGCGCGCGGCGCAAACTGGGCATAAGGACATTCCACGCCGTGGCCAAGGGCGCGGTGCGCGGCCAGTATCCGGGTTACATCGACGCGCGCCTGGTGCGCCTCACAATGCCCGATTATCTCGAACGAACCTTCTACATCTCCGGCCCGCAGAGCATGGTCAAGGCGGTGCGCAAGAAGCTTTTGGCGATGGGCGTTCGCCGCTCCAGGATCAAGGTCGATTACTTCCCCGGATTTGCCTAAAGCGCGTCGCGCTGAAACTGATTCAGGCGACGCGCTTTAAGTCTTTGTTTTGATGCATGTCGTTGTCCCAGAACCGCTGCGCACTTCTGGGCGACATGCATTAGGGCAGATCAGCGTCCGGTTGGATCGCCGCACTGCTCCAGCTGTTTGTCTTCACGCAATTCCGGACGGAAAGCCGTTACACTTTTCCTGGAATTGCTCCAGTCGCCGCTCAGCCATGCCGCGGCAGGTGGATGGTGACCGCCAGACCGGAATGTGCATTGGCCATTTCGAGGCGGCCGCCATAGGCTTCGACGATATCCGAAACGATCGCCAGGCCGAGGCCGCTGCCCCCGCCCTTGCTGTCGAGCTGAACGCCGCGCAGCAAGGCGGCGTCCAGGGCAGCTTCGGGAATGCCCGGCCCGTCGTCGACGACCTTGATGATCACCTCGCCGGCGCTCGCGGATGCGCTCACATGAACCAGGGATTTCGCGAAACGCGTCGCGTTTTCCACCAGATTGCCGAGAATCTCGGACAGGTCGCCTTCATCGACCGGTGCCATGAAGTTCTCGGCGGCATCGATCACGAATGAGAGCTGCCTGCCCCTTGGCGTGCGCTTGACGACGGCAACCACGCCGCTCGCTACGTCCCGGACAAGACACGCGGCGTCGCCGGGGACGCCGGGCGCCAGACGAGCGCGTGCCAACTCACGCTCGACATGGCGGCGAATTGCGCTCGCGCTCTTCTCGATTTCGTCGGCAAGCTCGCCTTCGCCCTTTGTCCGCAAAGTCCGGATGTCGGCGGACAAGACCTGGAGGGGCGTCTTGAGGCCGTGCGCAAGGTCGGTGGCGCGAGAGCGCGCGCGAGAGAGCGCTTTCTCCTGGGCATCGAGCAGGCGGTTGATCTCGTCGGCGAGCGGTTGCACCTCGCTCGGCGCGGCCACGTCAAGCCGCGCCGTCCGCTGCGCGATCACGTTCTTGAGGGCGACCCTCAGGCTCTCCAACGGCGCCAGGCCGACGGTGATCTGGATGAAGAAAGCTCCCATAAGGGCGGACGCGAGCACAATGAGCGCTGGCGCAAGGTCACGAACATATTCGCCAACGGAGACTTCCACGTTGCGGTGGTCTTCCGCCACGACGGCCCGAAAGGCCCGCCCGTCGGCGTCGGTGATCGTGCGGATGACGGCGACGGTAAGCTCGCCGCCCGGCCCCTTGAGCTCTTCCTTCAGCAGTTCGCCATTGGCGGCCTGCTTGGGAAGGGCCAGCGTTGCGTCCCACAGGGAACGCGATCGAACGAGGCTGTGGGTGGCCACATCCTCCACTTGCCAGTAATGGCCGGACAACGGACTGGAGAAGCGTTGGTCGGCGAGCGTCGAGGCCACCGACAGACGGCCATCGGACGTGAAGCTCGTCGCCCCAATCAGTTCGTTGAGATCGACCGTCAGTTCGCTGACGACACGCCTCTCGACGTTCAGTTCGAACAGGTAGCGAAGGCCGACCCCAGCGATGGCCAGGGCGATGACGATCGATATCGCCGCGGCCGACCAGAGCCTGAATCGGATGGAATTGCGCATCAATCCGGCCCGTCGGGCACGAGGTAACCGAAACCGCGCCGCGTCTCGATGACGTCGTTGCCAAGTTTCCGTCGCAGGCGCGCGACGATGACTTCGATCGTATTCGGATCGCGTTCATTGTCGGAACTGTACAAATGCTCGGCAAGTTCGGTCGACGCGACCACGCGGCCGGCGTGATGCATCAGGAACGCCAGAAGCCGGTATTCCAGCGGCGAAAGCGCCACCGGAACGCCGCGAAGCGAGATGCGCATCTGGCGCGTGTCGAGAAGCAAGGGGCCCGATTTCAACACCGGGGCGGCCTGCCCGCTCGAGCGGCGCAGGATGGCTCGCAGTCGCGCCAGCAGTTCCTCCATTTCAAAGGGTTTGGGGAGATAGTCATCGGCGCCGGCGTTGATGCCTTCCACCCGCTCGGTCCACAGCCCCCTCGCCGTCAGGATGAGGACGGGAAAGCGGCGGCCATTGGCGCGCCAGCGCTTCAGCACGGTAAGGCCGTCGAGCTTCGGCAATCCAAGGTCGAGAATCGCCGCGTCGTAGTTCTCGACATCGCCCGCGAACCAGGCCGCTTCACCATTGTCCACGATATCGACGGCCATGCCCGACGCCTTCAAGACCGCAGCGATGTCGGCCGCGATGCGTGGTTCGTCTTCCGCCACGAGTATCTTCATTAGTGGTCGCCTTCACCGCTCAAAACACCGCCCGCGCCAGCATCGACGTCAACGATCCGGCGCCTGCCGTCGGCAGCGACCACCTGGAACCGATAGATCCACTTGCCTCCGGCGCGAATGAGGTCGACCGCGACAATCTCGCCGGGAGCCTTGGCGCGGACAACGGCCATGATATCGGCGAGGCCCTCGATTTCGCCGCGCTCGTAAAGATCGCGCGCCCGGTCGTGGTCGCCGTCATCATCCTGCGCCCTGACGGCCAATGGCGCGGCCAGCACAAATGCGGCCACGCCCAGAGCTGCCAGGCTCGTCGACACGGTTTTCATGGAAAAGAGCTGTCGCATGCGGAAGCTGTCAAACCGCTGTCAATCACCGTCAGCCGGCGGCAAGGAGCACGTCTCTATCAAGGGCCGTCGCGCCCGATGACGGGTGCTTGGAGAAGGATACGAAACCATGCGCAACTTTCCTGTCTTGCTTGTCGCCCTTGGAGGCCTGACCGCCCTTGTCATACCCGCTGCCGCGGAATCCGACCATGGATCATGCGCAACCACACCCGCCGCTTCTTCGGCGACAATCGACCTCAATGCCATCCCCGTGATGAGCGCCACCGGTCCCAAGTCGGTCAAGGGTATCGGCGACGACGAATGCGGCGACGGCAAGACTGTATCCAGCGCCCGCAGTGATCGGGAAGACGAGGAAATCGGCGACAGCGACGACTGACGGCCGATCGAGCGGCCAACGACCATCAACCCCAATCCTCCTGGAGAACATCCGCGATGCCCGAAATTCAGCATATCCACCCCATGCTCGTGCATTTCCCTATCGTGCTCATGTACGTGCTCGTGATCATCGACCTTGCCGCGCTCACCAACCGCAACGCCGTGACGACGCGCTCGGGCGTGGGGACGATTTCCACCTTTGCCGCCGTCGGCGCAGGGCTGTTTGCCGTCTGCACTTGGTACTTCGGCGGCATGGCCCTCGACCACGCGGAGGCCGCCGGCTTCAGCAGCGAGATAGCGGAAATCCACGAGGGCCTGGGCGAGATCAGCGCCTTGACCTTTCTGGGCTGGGGCCTGCTCCGGCTTGTGCTGTGGCTGCGAAATCGGGATCTGGGCACGCTGGCCCTCGCCATTCCCGCGATTGAAATAGCCGGCGCGGCGCTGGTCACCGTAACAGGCTATTATGGCGGGCAACTGGTTTACGACCTCGGCGTGAACGTCACCAAGGCCGCGGTCGGAGGGTGACTTTTCGACTGTCGACCTCGATCCGCCGCCATGCAAGAAGCGCACGCCTCCACTTGGAGACCGGTGCGCGTGGCGCTCAGCGGCGGTCATCGAGCTACATCCCTTGACTTAGAGCGTTTCACCGTTTTACGGAAACGGCGAACCGCTCTATCCCTTTGTTTTGAAGCAATTCCGGACGGAAAACCGCTCACACTTTTCCTGGAATTGCTCTAGCCCGCGGTTCGGCCGGGCCTGGTTGTGGCTCGGTCCAGATGCGGGCCGATCGCCTTTCGTCTGCGCTTGCCTCGGCTGCCATGGGCGAACAGCCAGCTCTTCGTGACCTCCGACACAAGCACGTACAGCGCGGTAATCGCGAGAAGCCCGGCAAGCACCAGCCCCGGCAGCGGCACAAAGCCGAACCAACTGGCGAACGGGGCGTAGGGAAGAGCAACAGCAATAACACCGACACAGAGGGCGAGCCCAGCAAGCAAGCGGCTGGGACGGCTGTTCCACGGCCTCACATGGGTACGCACGATGAAAAGGATGGCCAACTGGGTCAACACCGATTCAACAAACCAGGCCGTCTGAAACTCGGCCTCCGCAGCATGCGCAACCAACAGAAGGAACGCGAAGGTGGCGAAGTCGAACGCGGAGCTTACCAATCCGAAACTCACCATGAAACGTCTTATGAAATGAATGTCCCAGTGGCGCGGTCTGCGTAACTGGTCGGCATCAACCCTGTCGCCCGCGATCGCAAGCGACGGAATGTCGGACAAGAAGTTATTCAGCAGAATCTGTTTGGCCAGCAGCGGCAGGAACGGCAGGTAGAGCGAGGCGGCGGCCATGCTGATCATGTTGCCGAAATTGGCGCTGGTGGTGATGGAGATGTATTTCATCGTGTTGGCGAACGTCTTTCGGCCGTCGTCGACGCCCCGCACCAGCACATCCAGGTCGCGCTTCAGCAAGATGATGTCCGCGGCCTCGCGAGCGACATCAACAGCGGTATCGACCGAGATGCCGATGTCGGCTTCGTGAAGCGCCGGCGCATCGTTGATGCCGTCGCCAAGGTAGCCGACGACATGGCCGTTCCGGCGCAGCGCCTCGACAATCCGCTCTTTCTGGTTCGGATCGATCTCCACGAAGAGATCGGTGTGGCGTACACTGGCCAGAAGCCCATTCTTCGTCAATTTGGACAGATCCTCGCCGGTCATGATCCTGTCGGACCGGAGTCCCACAGCCTCGGCCAGATGCGCGGCGACATAGCGGTTGTCGCCGGAAATGACCTTCACGCCGATGCCGCGGTCGGCCAGCGCCGACAGTGTTTTCCGTACGCCCTCCTTTGGGGGATCGAGAAAGAGCAGGAATCCCGCGAATTCCATTCCGGTTTCGTCGTCGCGGCTGAAGCCCGCCTTGTTCTGGAATCTCCGGGTCGCCAGGCCCAGAACGCGATACCCTTGCGCGCTCCAGCCCCGGAATTTCTCGTCGATCGCCTGGCGTTCCGCGGCGCCGAGGGCTGTCGAGCCGTGCGGGCCTTGCACGAAGCCACATGCCTCGACGATGTTCTGGACGGCGCCCTTGGTGATGAGTATCTGTTCGCGCGCGCTGTCCTGCACCGCGACGGACAACCGCTTACGGACAAAATCGTAGGGAATCTCGTCGATCTTGCTGAAGCGGGACAAATCCTCCTCGCCAGGCGGAGCACCGGCAATTGCCTCATCCAGAGGATTCTTCAGGCCCGTTTGCAAAGTCGCGTTCAACCGTGCCCAAAGCAGAACGTCCTTCGAAGCGGCGCCCTCGGCATCGACCGTTCCGTCGAGGTGAATGACGCCCTCCGTCAGCGTTCCTGTCTTGTCGGTGCAGAGCAGGTCCATGCTGCCGAGGTTTTCGATCGCGTCGAGGCGACGCACGATGACGCCGCCGGCGGCCATCGTGCGCGCGCCTCTCGCCAAGGTGACGCTGATGATCGCGGGAAGCAGTTCGGGCGTCAGGCCGACAGCGAGAGCCAGCGAAAACAAAAGGGATTCGATCAGCGGCCTGGCGAGCATCACGTTGGCGAAGAACACCATGATGACGATCACGAGCATGATCTCGGTCATCAGATACCCGAACAATCTGATGCCTCGGGCGAACTCGGTTTCCGGAATCCGCCGCTGCAAGGCTTCGGCGATCGACGCGAACTCGGTCCGCGCGCCCGTGGCGACGGCAAGCACCTTCGCCGTTCCGCTGCGTACCGAGGTGCCGGTGAAGACGGCATTCGTTCGCTGCGCGATGCCGGCTTCGGGCGCGGACCGCCCGGCGGACTTCACGACGGGAAAGGTTTCGCCGGTCAGAACGGATTCGCTGACGTTGAAATCCCGCGACTCCAGGACGACCCCATCAACGGGGATGAGATTTCCCGCCGACAGGCAGACGACGTCGCCGGGAACGATGTTCTCGACGTCGACACTCCGTTCGAAGCTGTCCCGAAGCACCGTGGCCTTGCGGGAGATGCGCTGCTGCAGCGCCTCCATCGCGCGAGAAGCCCCGTATTCCTGAGTGAAGCTGAGGATGCAGCTGGCAAGCACGATCGCGCCGATGATCGCGGCTTCATGACCCTCGCCGACGAACACCGAAACGGCGGCGGCGAAGACCAGGATCAGGACCAGCGGGCTGCGAAACTGGCGCGCGAATACGGCCAACGCCGACCGGTTCGACCGGGGCGCCAGCGCGTTTCGCCCGAATTTGGCAAGCCGAGCGGCGGCATCCACGCTCAGGAGTCCGGAGGTGGAGGTCTCCAGCTGCCCGACCAACTGATCCGTCTCAAGCGACCAGTAGGCTTGCTTTGCGACTTCGGGCGGGCGGCCGATCGGCGGCGGCTCGGCGGGCCGGACCACCGCCCGTTCCGTCGGATCGGCTCCACCGGTCACCATGGCCGGCCAATCAGTTCGAAAGGAGGCGATTGATACCGCTCTCGCCGATGAGCGTGCGTGTCACCCCGCCGAAGGCCCACTCCCGCAGCCGGCTATGACCATATGCCCCGGAGACGATCAGATCGGCGTGGATCGAGCGGGCAAACGCCGCCAGTTTCCCGCCATCGGCATCGCCGGCGATCACCTCGGTCCGCGCCGTGATGCCATGTTGCTCCAGAAAGACCGCGACGTCGGCGAGGCTGTTTCGCACATCGTCTCCGGTCTCGGTTTCCATCGTGGCGACGACCACCTCGTTGGCCATGGCCAGGAACGGCAAGGAATCAGACAAGGCCCTTCGCGCTTCCCGGCTGTCCTTCCAGGCGACAAGGACGGTCTTCCCCAGGAGGTGCTCGGCATTGCCCGCCGCGACCAGAACCGGGCGGCCCACGCCAAGCACGAGGCCTCCGACATCGACGGCGCGGAAGACGTCCTCCCCGCCGTCGGCCGTCACGATGAGATCGGCTGAACGGGCTGCCAGGCTGAGAGCGCGCGTCGGTCCGCAAATGTACTGCGTCCATTCGCTGCTGATGGAGCCCGGGACGAGCTTCTCGAAGATATCGCGCAATTCGGCAAGGCGCTTCTCGATCTCGGTGCGCTGGATCTGCATGACCTCGCCTTCGTAGACCAGGCCTTCTCCCGTGGCCACCAAAGGCGGAACGTCCGCGGCGGCAAGGCCGACGAGGTGAGCATCGAAGCGCTGTGCCAACTCCATCGCCAGCTTCACGATCGGCGCGGGGTTTGCATCAACGGCCAGATTGACGATTATCGTTCTATAGGACATGCAGGCACCTCGCTCGGAACGCGGAATGCCTCGTCACTTGCATTGCGCGGGCGCGTGGCGCCTTGATATAGGTCAAAATCGTCATAGCGGCGCGGCCGTCGGCGGGCGGAATGATGAGTGCCAATCGGCGGTCGCTGCTGTTTCTCGATCCGGAGACCGCACGTTGAGCAATAAGGAACAAGGGAGCCAGGAAACCGCGGCCGAGGCATCGCCGCCGGCCGTCGACAGCTTGCCGCAACATGAGCTTCTCGCCCTGATGTTCGACCAGGCTCCGGGTTTCATAACCTTGCTCAGCGAGCCGGGCCATGTCTTTCAGCTGACCAATGCCGCGTTTCAGCGCTTGATCAGCCAAAGGCAGGTTATCGGCAAGCCGGTTCGCGAGGCCTTGCCCGAGCTCGGGGGGCAGGGATTCTTTGAATTGCTCGATCGTGTCAGCGAAACCGGCGAACCTTATGTCGGCCGCAATGCCAAGATCGTCCTGCCCAACGATGAAACCGGCCTTGCGGAGGAGCGTATCCTGGACTTCGTCTACCAGCCCGTCAGGGCCAGGGACGGCCGGATCACCGCGATCTTTATTCAGGGCACCGACGTCAGCGAACTGTCGTTCGCCAACGCCGCGCTGCAACTGCGCGAGGATCACCTGCGTTCGATCCTGGCGACAGTGCCCGATGCGATGATCGTCATCGACGAAGGCGCCAACATCCAATCCTTCAGCACCGCGGCCGAGATATTGTTCGGCTACAAGGCCGGCGAGGTCATCGGGCAAAACGTCAAGATGCTGATGCCCGCACCGTACCGGGAGGAGCACGACACATACATGCAGCGTTACCTGACGACGGGGGAACGCCGCATTATCGGTCTCGGCCGCACGGTGACCGGAATGCGCAAGGACGGATCGACCTTTCCGATGGAACTCTCGGTCGGAGAAATGCATCCTGGAACCGGCCGCTTCTTCACCGGCTTCTGCCGCGACCTGACGGAGCGCCACACAACGGAAGCCAGGATGCAGGAGCAGCAGCAGGAACTCCTGCACATGGCGCGTTTTACCGCGCTCGGCGAAATGGCTTCCACATTGGCGCATGAGATAAACCAGCCTCTGACGGCGATCACGAACTATCTCAAGGGCAGCCGCCGTCTCCTTGAAAAGAGCAGGGACGAGAATGCCGCAATGTTGCGGGAAGCCGTCGAGAAGGCTGCCGAACAGGCCTTGCGCGCCGGCGATGTCATCCGCCGCCTCAGGGATTTTGTCGCCAGGGGCGAAAGCGAGCGTCAGGTCGAACGTCTGCCAACGCTCATCGAGGACGCCTCATCACTCGCCCTGGTTGGCGCCAGGGAAGCGGACGTACGGGTCAATTATGATCTCGACCCTGCGGCCGTGCTTGTGTTGACCGACCGAATCCAGATCGAGCAGGTATTGCTGAATCTGATGAGAAACGCCGTGGAGGCCATGCAGGGCGCGCCGCGCCGGGAATTGCGTGTCATTACCACCGCACGCCACGATGGCATGACGGAAGTTGGCGTGATTGACACCGGCCCGGGACTTGCACCCGAGGTTGCCGCCCAACTCTTTCAGCCTTTCGTCACAACGAAGAAGCATGGAATGGGTGTCGGCCTGTCGATTTGTCGCACTATCGTCGAGTCGCACGGCGGCCATATTTGGGCGGAAGCGATGCCAGGCGGCGGGACCGCGTTTCGGTTCACATTGCGCTCGGTAGAAGAGGAAGAGGTCGCCGGTGGCCAATGACGTTGTTCATATCGTTGACGACGATGTCGACGTCCGCAAGTCGCTGGGGTTTCTTCTCGCGACAGCCGACTTCGCCGTGCGCCTCTACGAATCGGCAACCGCATTCCTGGCGACGGAGCCGAAGGAGATCGACGGCTGCGTCGTCACCGACGTACGCATGCCCGGCATAGACGGGATCGAGTTCCTGCGGCAACTGAAGACCCGTGGCCTTGGCGTGCCGGTGATCGTGATGACTGGGCACGCTGACGTCGCGCTGGCCGTCCAGGCGATGAAGGAGGGCGCCGCCGATTTCATCGAAAAGCCTTTCGACGATCAGGTGCTCATCGACGCGATACGTTCCGCCCTGGACCATCGCGACGAGCCCGTTGCGGCGCACCCGCAGTCAACCGAGATCCGGAAGAATCTGGGCACGCTGTCGGAGCGGGAGCGTCAGGTGCTCGACGGCCTCGTTTCCGGGCTGCCGAACAAGACGATTGCCTATGATCTCGGGATCAGCCCGCGAACTGTTGAAATCCATCGCGCCAATGTCATGAGCAAGATGGGCGCCGGCAGTCTCTCGCACCTGGTGCGCATGGCCTTGATCGCCGACCCGAAAATCTGAAGCGCGTCGCGCGCCGAAACGGATTCAAGCGGCGCGCGAACAAGTCTCAGTTTCAATGCATATCTTCGTCCCGGAACCGCCGTGCGCTCCGGGCGACATGCCTTAGCTCCGATTTTGCAGAGAGTCCCCCCGACATTCCTCTGCAATTGGATCCCAGACGCGCCAATGGGTCGGACGTATGTCGACACGCGCGCCGGTTACCGCGTTCTTCCAGCCCACCGGTGCCTTCTCGCAAGGGAACACAAGCGCGTGCACGCCATCGCTGTCGATGACGGCCAGTTCGAGATTACGCCCGGATGGCGCGGTTTCGATCGGATTCCACATTGGTCCAGTGTGATCGAAGATTCGTCTCGCGCTTTGACGCGGATCAACAACGGCTGCTCTTACCGGTGCTCTGATGCCGATCTCGACAGGTCGAGCATGAATTGGCGATGCGGGCGCGGTCGATCCACGCCAAACGTGGAAATCGCGAAGCAGAAGGACCAATCCGGCAAGAATGCCTTTCGAGCGGGTCCGCTGATCTCTTTCTGGCGCATGCCGGGAAACCCGCGGTGAAAGAGCTGAGGCAGCGGCACTTGTTGCTCAATCCATCTTATGGAGAAAAACCATGGCTGAAGCTGCTACCAAACTGCCCGTGAAAACCGAGAAGAACGCTCCCGCCCGATCGGACAACTGGGTCGGGCCTTTCGAGAGCTTGCGGCGCGAAGTCGACCGGCTTTTCGATGATTTCCATCCTTTCGATTTCCATCTGCCCTCCACCCGTTCGCTCTTCGGCAGGGATTTCCCGGCGAAGTTGCGCGGTGAATGGTCGGTGGCTCCGGCGATGGACCTGGTGGAAAAGGCCGATGCGTATGAAATTACGGCCGAACTGCCGGGCATCGACGAAAAGAACGTCGACATCAGGCTCGCCAACAACGTGCTGACGATCAAGGGCGAGAAGAAGGAAGAGAAAGAGGAAAAGGAGAAGGACTACTACCTGTCCGAGCGCCGCTATGGCTCCTTCCAGCGCTCATTCCAGTTGCCCGAAGGGGTCGATGCCAACAAGATCGACGCCAGCTTCGCCAAGGGTATTCTGACCGTGAAGCTGCCCAAGACGGCCGAAGCCCAGAAGGCCGAGAAGAAGATCACCGTCAACGCTGCCTAACGGGACGGATGATCATTTCCTCAGTGCACCGAACAGTGCACTGAGGAGCCTTTTCCAGGCTCCGGTTGATTACCTTGATGGATCGTCGGAAGGTTTCGCGGCGGCGTTGAATTGATGTTCCGCGATTTCGAGCTTCTGCCTTTCACGCGCAAGCAAGTTCTCGATTACCCGCCGCTTCTCCGAGTCGGTTTCCCCGGCGAGCAAGTCTTCGAAATGGGCAATATTAGCCCGTGCAATGAATCGGTCCACGACCTACCCTCAATGCCCGCTGTTCATCATTCTTACTCCAAATATCGTGGCCATCCATTTTTTTTGTGAAACATGAGCCCTCCGGGTGGAGCCGTTTTCGGTCACATTGTCTCGATCGCGGGAGACATTGCGAATTGACATAGCTCAAAGTGAGGTTCTCGCATGCCTCGTATGGTGTTGGCTAGGTAGATTAAAGCGCTACCCAAAACGAATTCGCTGCACAGGAGCTCGACATGAATTACCAGCGGTTCTTCGAGGATGCGATCGACCAGCTGCACGCTGAGCGACGCTACCGCGTCTTCGCCGACCTCGAGCGCATTGTGGGCAAGTTTCCGCGCGCCATCTGGCGCTCCAACGGCCGCGCCCAGGAAATCACCGTGTGGTGCTCCAACGACTATCTCGGCATGGGCCAGAACGAGGATGTCATCGCCGCCTTCCAGACCGCGGCCGGCAAGATGGGTTCGGGCGCCGGCGGCACCCGCAACATCTCCGGCACCTCCAACCCGCTGGTCGAGCTCGAGC
>RXJA01000069.1:5497-5738 GCA_003963455.1 Hyphomicrobiales bacterium | reverse complement strand
GGACCGCGAACTGGAGGCCGATGTCTTCGAGGAGCTGGACGCCGAGCACCAAGTGGAGTTCCTCCGGAGCCGCTCGGATGCGGACGCCGCGACGATCCTCGCCCGCATGGCACCCGACGACGTGGCCGACGTCGTCACCGAGCTGGACCAGGAGCGGCGCGTGCCGATCCTCGGGCTCCTGCCGCCGGACCAGGAGCGCAAGGTCCGCACGCTGCTCGGCTACAACTCGTCCACCGCCGGC
>RXJA01000069.1:0-5398 GCA_003963455.1 Hyphomicrobiales bacterium | reverse complement strand
GCCGCCGCTCAACGGGTCAAGAACTCGCCATCGACCTTTCGCCGGAGCGCCCGGGTTTTCGCGCGGGCAAGCCCGCTGTCTACTCGGCTATGTCCGGAACCTTCCACCGTGGCGTTCCCACGATACGCCCGCCTTTGGCCGCTTTGAAATAGGTCGCGGCGAGGTCCTCGTCGCACATGGCGGACAAGTATATCTGAATTGACCCGCCGAGCGGCGTGATCGGATAACGGTCGCCACACGCTTGGGCGCGAGCCTCGTAACGGCGCTTCTGCGCGGCCGTCAAATGATCCATGAAACCGGCTTCGCACTTCCTCACGACGATTTCCGTCATATTGGCATCGCCGCTCGACCCCCAGGCGCAAGCTTCGTGCAGCTTGTGAGCCTGGACGCAGCCCGGCGCGGCTTCGATATCCTCCAATTGGATCGGCGCCTGGCCTTTCGGGCACTTCGCCTCTTCCGCGGCGACGGGGCCGACAAGCGCAAGAGAGATCAAGATCGTCCACCCAATCCGCATATCGACCCCCAGGCTGTTTGCCCGAACGGGCGGGCTGCCGCACAGTGAACGTCAGTATGCCGCCGGCGCCGCCACGCCGACTGTGACGAATCCCTCAGTGCACCAGAAACTCCCCATCCACCTTGCGCCATTCGTTCGGCGCGATCAGCTTGTGATGCGTGTAGGTGACCGAATGCAGCGGTCCGTCGAGCTTCGTCTTCCAGAATTCGATGAAGCGGATCAGCACCGGAAACTTCGGCGCGATGTCGTAGTCCTGCCAGATGTAGCTCTGCAGCAAATGCGGATGGTCCGGGAAGCGGTAGAGAATCTTGGCCGTGGTCAGCCCATAGCCCCTGAGCATCAGGTCCATTTCACAATGGTCGTGCATTGCAGCCCCCTTAGGGTCGATCTCCTTTCCTCCCGACGTGCGATTCTGCGCGCCGTTGCTTAACTGTCTATTGATTTTTGTTGATCGTACCCAGATTTTCCTTCGTCAAAACAGATGGTTAGCAGCGATTGGCGGCGAGTGCTGACAGCCCTTTGACATGCCCCTGCGTCATCCCGCCACGCGAATCCAACGTCTAATGTTGCCGTCGCCGTGGAACTGATAATAATGCCTGCGAATTCGTGGCCGCTTCGCCACGATACCGCCGTTCGTCAAGCCGGCGGAATGGTTTGGGAGGAAAGCAAGAAATGTCCGATATGCATGTCCACCGCGTCCAGCCGGCGTGGAAGAAGAACGCATTGATCGACAACGACACCTACCTCAAATGGTATGCCGACAGCGTGAAGAATCCGGACAAGTTCTGGGGCAAGCACGGCAAGCGCATCGACTGGTTCAAGCCTTTCACCAAGGTCAAGAACACCTCGTTCGAGGGCAAGGTCTCGATCAAGTGGTTCGAGGACGGGCTGACCAACGTCTCCTACAACTGCATCGACCGCCACCTGAAGAAGCGCGGCAACCAGACCGCCATCATCTGGGAAGGCGACAACCCCTATGACGACAGGAAGATAACTTACAACGAGCTTCACGAGCACGTCTGCCGGCTCGCCAACGTGATGAAGAAGCACGGCGTCAAGAAGGGCGACCGCGTCACCATCTACATGCCGATGATCCCGGAAGCGGCCTACGCGATGCTCGCCTGCACGCGCATCGGCGCCATCCATTCGATCGTCTTCGGCGGCTTCTCGCCGGATGCACTGGCCGGCCGTATCGTCGATTGCGAGTCGACCTTCGTCATCACCGCCGACGAAGGCCTGCGCGGCGGCAAGACCATTCCGCTGAAGGAGAATACCGACAAGGCTATCGACATCGCCGCCAGGAACTTCGTGATGGTCAAGAAGGTGGTGGTCGTGCGCCGCACCGGCGGCAAGGTCGGCTGGGCTCCCGGTCGCGACGTCTGGTACCATGACGAGATCGCTTCGGTGAAGGCGGAGTGCAAGCCGGAGAAGATGAAGGCCGAGGATCCGCTGTTCATCCTCTACACCTCCGGCTCGACCGGCAAGCCGAAGGGGGTCCTGCACACCACTGCCGGCTATCTCGTCTATGCCGCGATGACGCACCAATATGTCTTCGACTACCACGACGGCGACGTCTACTGGTGCACCGCCGATGTCGGTTGGGTGACCGGCCACAGCTACATCGTCTACGGGCCCTTGGCCAACGGCGCCACCACGCTGATGTTCGAAGGCGTGCCGAACTACCCCTCGCAGGCGCGCTTCTGGGAAGTCATCGACAAGCACAAGGTCAACATCTTCTACACCGCGCCGACGGCGCTGCGCGCGCTGATGGGCGCCGGCGACAGCCATGTGACGAAGACCTCGCGCAAATCACTGCGCGTGCTGGGTTCGGTCGGCGAGCCGATCAACCCGGAAGCCTGGGAGTGGTATTTCAACGTCGTCGGCAACGGCAAGGTGCCGATCGTCGACACGTGGTGGCAGACCGAGACCGGCGGCATCCTGATCACGCCGCTGCCCGGCGCCACGGATCTGAAACCCGGTTCGGCCACGCGGCCCTTCTTCGGCGTCAAGCCGCAACTGGTCGACGGCGAGGGCAAGGTGCTGGAGGGCGCCACCGACGGCAATCTCTGCATAACCGATTCCTGGCCGGGCCAGATGCGCACCGTCTATGGCGACCACGAGCGGTTCGTGCAGACCTATTTCTCGACCTACAAGGGCAAGTACTTCACCGGTGACGGCTGCCGTCGCGATGCCGACGGCTATTACTGGATCACCGGCCGCGTCGACGACGTCATCAACGTCTCCGGCCACCGCATGGGCACGGCCGAGGTCGAGTCGGCGCTGGTCAGCCACGACAAGGTTTCCGAAGCCGCGGTCGTCGGCTACCCGCACGACATCAAGGGGCAGGGAATTTATTGCTACGTCACGCTGATGGCCGGTGAGACGGGCAGCGAGGACCTGCGCAGGGAGCTCGTCGCCCATGTCCGCAAGGAGATCGGCGCCATCGCCACGCCGGACAAGATCCAGTTCGCCCCCGGCCTGCCCAAGACCCGTTCCGGCAAGATCATGCGCCGCATCCTGCGCAAGATCGCCGAGGACGATTTCGGTTCGCTCGGCGACACCTCGACATTGGCCGATCCGGCCGTGGTCGACGACCTCGTCGTCAACCGGCAGAACAAGAAGGGCTGATGGCCGGCGAGGCGATCCTCGGCGCCGTCAGCCAGCTCTGGCGCTATCCGGCGAGTTCGCTCGCCGGTGAAAGGCTCGATGCCATCTCCGTCGGACTGAGAACCGTCGACGGCGACCGGCTGTTCGGGCTGGTCGATGCTTCCGACGGCGAGATCGCCCGCCCGGACCGCGAAGCCAGATGGCACAAGGTGCCGCTGATCCGCGCCCGGCTGACCGGAGCCCCGCTGAGCAAGGAATGGCGGCTGGAAGTGGCGGTGCCTGGCGGCGGCTGGCTGCCGGCGCCCAGTCCTGAAAGCGACCGCGCGGTATCAGTCTTTCTCGGCTTCGACGCTTCGATCCGGCCGTTCGGCGCGCAGAACGCACCACCGGGCTACGCCGGCCCGCTGACCGAGGCCCGCTATGCCAAGGCGCCGATCCATCTGCTCACCACCGCCTCGCTGGCCAGGCTGAAGGCGCTGCATCCCGAAGGCGTGCCCGACCCGCGCCGCTTCCGGCCCAACATCGTCGTCGACATGGAGCCGATCGAGGGTTCGTTCCCGGAGACCGAATGGATCGGCCGGAAACTCGCCGTCGGCGATTTGCTGCTGACCGTCTCCGAGCCCTGCCGCCGCTGCGGCTTCACCATCATCGCCCAGGACGGCTTCGACACCGATCCCGGTATCCTGCGCAACCTGGTGCGCCACAACGCCCACAATCTCGGCGTCTATTGCACCGTCGACCGGCCGGCGCGGATCGCGATCGGCGCGCCGATGCGGTTTCTGCCGAGTCGTTGAAAAGTCTGCGGCGAAGTCGCCGAGCTAACTATTTTGAGCCGGATCAGTTTGTCGGTTCCGGCGCCGGGACGCGACGAGGGTCAAAACGCCCGAGGTTCGTCAGACGCGTTCCCAGCGCTATGCCTGGCACTTCGATGAGCCGATAGCTGAGCGTCGCGAGCAAAATACTCAAGGGAACGATCCCCGCAGCAATGATGAGCCCCGCAGTTACGGTATCGAGAGACCACAGCGCTTTCGGCAGCAGATACGGCATATAGAAGAACGGCACATTCCAAAGGTAGATGCCGAAGCTGATCGTCCCAAGAAATTGCGGCACCCGAGATACCAGCACAGGCGCCGTAGCCGCCCTGTCGTCGTGGTAGAGCAACGCCAGCAAGACGAAGCCGAGAGCCGCCGTCACCAGATCCATTCCGCCGAGGCATTGCCGTAGAAAGACGAAGGCCACTACAATAGGGATCCAACCGGCAGGCCTGGCCAACGATGCCGCAAGCCGCCCAACCTGGCTCGGCACCAAGCTGCCCAGCACAAAAAGATAGCCGAATTGGCTAAGCAGTGGAGCGACGAATACTCCCTGGTTCTTTCTTGCAATGACGGCCACGACCAACGCAGCAAGGATACCCCAGGCGCTCCACTTCCGATGCAGCAGGCTCACAATAAGCAGGAGCGGAATGGCAAGCATTTCGACCTGCAAGGTCCAGCTCGGGCCAACTATGTCAAAGTTCCACAGTGCCATGTTGCCGGCGATGTCGCCCCAGGAAAAGGCGGTCGGATTGACCGCCGCAGTCAGGGCGACGCATGGGATCAAGCCTGGATAGATACGCAAGGCGCGCTTGATCGCAAAAGAGGCGGATGCCGACAACCACCTGCCCTTGGCCGCATCCAACGACCGCACAAGAACGCAGCCGCTTAGGAGAAAGAACAGCTCCACGGCCGCCGCGCCATTGAAGGTCGAGAGCCAGGCCTTCGCCCAGATATCGCTGGCATCCACCTGCCAGAACGTCTTCGGCAGCACGCGCTGAATGAGCCCGTGGTCAAACAACAAGATGGCGTGATACACGATGACTACGAGCGCGGCATATGCTCGAAGCCCGTCAAGTGCCGGTAAACGTTGCTTCGACTCGCCCCCCATTATTCCGTCTGTACAGCCAATATTCTTGGTCTTCAATTCCCCAAAGCATCAGCGCCCCACCGCGAGAGCACCCCATCGACAGTTGAAAAGCCGAGTACCCGACCGAAGGGAAAACTCCGGAATGTCAGCCCCTTGCCATTTGCCGCGAGGCACCCCATCATTTGGGTGTGTTCAACAAACCGAAAGGAGGTGATCCGATGTCGAGTGATTTCGTTTCCTATAACGTGAGCTCTGCGGATTGCACTTCCGGGAAGCAGTCTTCCCGTTAAGGCGCGAGACGCGCGGCAGGCAGCCCGAAGGGGTTGCCGCCAGGAGCCGCGTCATGGACGGAAACACGGAAGGCCGCCGGCTTCG
>RXJA01000494.1 GCA_003963455.1 Hyphomicrobiales bacterium | reverse complement strand
CGCGATTGCTCCCAGGTGCGGGTGATGGTCGAGGCATGCGGCAGGAACTGCCGGCCGGCCGGCGTCAGCGTGACGCCGTCGCTGTCGCGCATGAACAGTTTTCGCCCCAATTGTTCCTCCAGGCCGCGAATGCGCGCGCTGATGGTCGACTGGGCAAGGTTCAGCCGATGGGCCGCGACGGTGAAGCTGCCATGCGCCGCGACCTCCAGGAAACTGCGCAGATTCTCGGTGTCCATGGTTCCCTGCCCTCCGGCTATCGCCATCGAAAATTCCGATGGCTCCGATCAAAAAATATCGCTTTCCGGTCGCGGTCGACAATGGCCTAAATGCCAAAGCACCCGCGACAAAACAAGGAATGCAGCCATGCCGAAGCATTTCAGGACGATCGACGCCGCTCGGAAGCAACTCAGCGCAATCGAAAATTCCGGTATCGACGAATTGCTCGCCGGCAAGATCGGCCGCCGCGAATTCCTGCGCCATGGCAGCGTGCTCGGCCTGTCGCTGCCCTTCCTCGGCAGCATCGCTTCGGCGATCGGCCTCGGCGCTACGCAAGCGCGTGCCGAAGGCAAGCCCGGCGGCACGGTGCGCGCCGGCATCGCAGTGCCCGGCGGCGCCATCGATCCGGTGACCTTCTACGACAGCGGCAGCTACCAGCTCGTCTTCCAGACGGCCGAGTTCCTGTGCGTGACGCAGCCGGACCTGACGCTGAAGCCGGTGCTCGCGGAGAGCTGGTCGCCCAATGCCGACGGCAGCGTGTGGACCTTCAAGCTGCGCAAGGGCGTGAAATTCCACAATGGCGAGGAGTTCAAGGCCGAGGACGTCGTGGCGACCTTCGATCGTCTCGCCGATCCGAACGGCCCGTCCAACGCGCTGTCGGTGTTCAAGGGCCTGCTGTCGAAAGGCGGCACGCGCAAGGTCGACGACCACACCGTCGAATTCCATCTCGACCAAGCCAACGGCAGCTTCCCCTATTCGGTGTCGATCGACAATTACAACGCCGTCATCCTGCCGGCGAGCTACAAGGGCGACTACGAAAAGACGTTCGAGGGCACCGGGCCGTTCCGGCTCGAGAGCTACACGCCAAAGGTTGGCGCGAGCTTCGTACGCAATCCCGACTATTGGGGCGAGAAGGCCCTGCCCGACCGGCTGGAATTCAAGTTCTATGGCGACGTGCAGCCGCGGATCCTCGCGCTGCAGGCGGGCGAGGTCGACGTGCTCGACGCGATCCCGCTCGACGTCAGCCAGGTGGTGCTGGGCAATCCCGACATAACGGTGCTGCGTGTCGCCTCGACGGCGCATCGCCAGCTCCATATGCGCAGCGACATGGCGCCGTTCACCGACAAGCGCGTGCGCCAGGCGCTGGCCTTGTGCATCGACCGCTCCCAGCTGGTCGACGGTCTCTGCCGCGGCATGGCGGCCACCGGCAATGACAGCCCATTCGCGCCAGCCTTCCCCGCCACCGACAAATCGATAGCGCAGCGCATGCAAGACATCGCCAAGGCCAAGCAGTTGATGGAGGCGGCGGGCCTGGCCAACGGCTTCGACATGACGCTGACGACGCTGCGCTATTCCGACATCCCGGGCTATGCGCAGCTGTTCCAGAACTTCGCCAAGGAGATCGGCGCGCGCATCTCGCTCAACATCGAGGACCAGGACAAATATTACGGCAAGGCGGTGTTCGGCCAGTCGGACTGGCTGGACAGCCCACTCGGCATCACCGACTACGCGCATCGCAGCGTGCCGAACGTCTTCCTGAAGAGCCCGCTGGTCAGCGATGGCCCGTGGAATGCGGCGCATTTCAAGAACGCGACCTATGACGGGCTGGTCACCGGCTACCTCAAGGCGCTCGACCTCGATGCGCAGCGCAAGGCCGCCTCCGATATCCAGAAGCTGCTGCTCGATGAAACGCCGGTGATCTTCAGCTATTTCCCCGACCTGCTGGTGCCGGTGCGCAAGAATGTCAGCGGCGTGCCGCCGATCGCCGCCGGTCTGCTGCTCGACCGTGTCTCGGTGAGCTGATCATGAGCGCGCGCAAGGCCCTGGCTGCCAACGACGAGAAGAGGACAAGTACCATTCGCAAGCCCCATCTGCGCGGCCGCGGGCCGCATTTCCCGGTGCTCGACACCATCGTGCAGTACGAGTTCGAGCCCGGTTATGTCGCCTTCACCATGCCCTCGCCCAAGCGCATCAGGGTGCAGGTCGGGCCGATGATCGTCGCCGACACCACCAGGGCGTTGGTGTTCCAGGAAAGCGACCATCTGCCGGTCTATTACTTCCCGATGAGCGACGTGCGCGAGGAGTTCCTGCTGCCGAGCCGGACGACCACGGAAGACCCGTTCAAGGGCGTCGCCACGCATTATTCGCTGAACACCGGCATCACGCTGGTCGAGGACGGCGCCTGGCGCTATCTCGACCCGGTCAAAGGATGCCCGCCGATCGGCGACTACATCTCCTTCTACTGGCCGAAGATGACGCATTGGTGGGAGGAGGACGAGGAGATCTTCGTCCATGCCCGCGATCCGTTCCGCCGCGTCGACTGCCTGCTTTCGTCGCGGCGCGTGCAGGTTATCCTCGACGGCGAGCAAGTCGCCGATTCACGGCGCGGCGTGTTCCTGTTCGAGACCGGCCATCCGGTGCGCCACTATCTGCCGATCTCGGACACAAGGCTCGATATGTTTTCGCCGAGCCGTTACATCTCGCGCTGCCCCTACAAGGGCATCTCCAACTACTACCACGTGACGACGCCGAAGAAGCGGCACGAGAACCTCGTCTGGTACTATCCCGAGCCGGTACACGAGGCCGAACGCATCAAGGGCCTGGTCTGCTTCCACCACGAGCTGGTCGACAAGATCCTGGTCGACGGGGTGGAGATTCCGAAGGAAGCGACGGCGGCGTCGGACGGGTATTTCTGAGCGTCGATACGTCCGGCACGGCCGGATCAGGCAGCTTGATCGAGACGCTGTTCAGCGCATACCTTCCCGCAATCAGGGAGGGTGCAATGGATCTTTTCAAACTGGACGGCGGCGTGGCGCTGGTGACAGGCGCGGGCAGCGGCATTGGCCAGGCGATCGCGATCGGACTTGCCGAGGCCGGCGCCGATGTCGCCTGCTTCGGTCATGCCTCGAACGGCGGACTGGAGCAGACTGCCGACAAGATCAAGGCGCTCGGCCGCAAGGGGCTGGTGCTGACGGGGAGCGTGACGTCCGAGACCGACCTGGCCACGGCGATCGATCGGGTCGAAGCCGAACTCGGCGCGCTGACCGTCGCCGTCAACAATGCCGGCATCGCCGGATCGGAAGCGGCCGAAACCATGCCGCTGGAAAAATGGCGCAAGGTGCACGAGGTCAATGTCGCGGGCGTGTTTCTGTCCTGTCAGGCCGAGGCGCGCGTCATGCTTCCTCGACGCGCGGGCTCCATCATCAACATCGCCTCAATGTCGGGCAGCATCGTCAATCGCGGGCTGACGCAGGCGCATTACAACTCCTCCAAAGCGGCCGTCATCCACATGTCGAAGAGCCTCGCCATGGAATGGGCGGACCGTGGCTTGCGCGTCAATGTCGTCAGTCCGGGCTACACGCTGACGCCGATGAACAAGCGGCCCGAGGTCGCGGAGGAAGTAAAGATCTTCAAGCGCGACACGCCGATGGGGCGCATGGCGGCGCCCGAGGAAATGGTCGGGCCGACCGTGTTCCTGGCCAGCCGCGCGTCCAGCTTCGTGACCGGCCTCGACCTGATCGTCGATGGCGGCTACGTGTGCTGGTAAAACGAGGGGTGCCCTGTGAGGCACCCCATCGATGCTGATTTAAAGAACGTATCGGACGCGCGCGACGCTACTCCGCCGCGACGCCCTTCACCTCGAGATAGCTTTCCATGGAATCGTCCAGCGCCTGCAGCCACGGCGTGTGGTGCAACGGCGCCATGGTGCCGGTCATCAGCGAGCGGTAGGCGTTGTCGCGGAAGGTCATGATGTTTTCCATCTTGTGGTGCTCCCACTCCATGAAGGTGCGGTTGACCGCCTCGACGTCGAAGCCCGGATAGTCTGTCTGGTCCATCAGTTCCTTGGTGTAGTCGCCCTGGAACCAGATCATCTGCTCGGCATCCTCCAGCGTCTCCTCGCGAGCCCGCCACTTGGCGCTGTGCTCGGCCATCGCCTCCGCCGACGGCAGCTTGATGCGCCCCAGCATGACGTCGCGCGCGTACCAGGCCTGAGCGTCGAACATGTTGAAGGTGTAGAACTGGTCCTGCATGCCGATGTAGAACAGTTTCGGGTTCTTCTCCCACACGACGCCTTCATAGAGACCCAGCGGCCACATGCGGTTGGCGGTCTTGAGCTTGAGGTCGTCGGTGAGGAAGGGGAAGGAGTGGAGGTAGCCGGTGCACAGGATGATGGCGTCGACGTCCTTGGTGGTGCCGTCCTTGAAATGCGCCGTCTTGCCGACGACCTTCTGCAGCAGCGGCACTTCCTTCCAGTTCTCCGGCCATTTGAAGCCCATCGGCTTCGAGCGGTAGCTGGAGGTGATCGATTTGGCGCCATATTTGTAGCACTGCGAACCGATGTCCTCGGCCGAATAGGAGCGGCCGATGATCAGTATGTCCTTGCCCTTGAACTCCATGGCATCGCGAAAGTCGTGGCTGTGCAGTATGCGGCCGTTGAAGGTGGCGAAACCCTCGAAATACGGCACGTTGGGCACGGAGAAATGGCCGGAGGCGACGACGACGTTGTCGAACTCTTCCGAATAGGTGACGTCGTTGGCGCGGTCATGCGCGGTGACGGTGAACTTCCCGGTCTCGCCGGAGTAGGTGACCATGCGCACGGGCGTGTTGAAGCGCACCCATTTGCGCACGCCGGATTTCTCGACACGGCCCTTGATGTAGTCCCACAGCACCGCGCGCGGCGGATAGGAGGCGATGGGCCGGCCGAAATGTTCCTCGAAGGTGTAGTCGGCGAATTCGAGGCACTCCTTGGGCCCGTTCGACCAGAGATAGCGATACATCGAGCCATGCACCGGGTCGCCATGCTCGTCGAGCCCGGTGCGCCAGGTGTAGTTCCACAGCCCGCCCCAGTCGCTCTGCTTTTCGAAGCAGACGATCTCCGGGATCTCCGCGCCCTTGTCGGCGGCCGACTTGAAGGCCCTGAGCTGCGCCAGGCCCGACGGCCCGGCTCCGATGACGGCGACACGAGATTTCATGACGGGCCTCCTTTTCCCCAGCGAAACAAATTTCACTGACAGTGACAGTAATTGGACCTTCGGTTCTGTCAACAGACATCTGAGGGCAAGGGCTTTGCGCGAAACGGATTTCGGCGGAAAACGGAAACCGCGATAAAGAGTTGCTGCGACATCCGGCGGCTTGCCGCCGCGGTTGCGCTCCTGTATCGCCACCGCATATGTTCACCTAGAGTGAAATAAATCCGCGGAAATCGGGGGCGACATGGCGAACAAGACTTCTGGCACCAAAGGCGCCGATGCGGCCATCAAGGGCAAGGCGCCGTCGAAGCCTGTCTCGGCCGACGGGCGCACGATCCGCACGCCGCTGACGCAGAACCCGCACGCCATCCGCGACACGCGCGAAAAGGTGCTGGAAGTGGCAATCGGCCACGAGGTGCGGGCCTTCCGCAAGAAGCTCGGCATCACCGTGGCCGATCTTGCCGCGGCCACCGACATTTCGCTCGGCATGCTGTCGAAGATCGAGAACGGCATCACCTCGCCGTCGCTGAC
>RXJA01000338.1 GCA_003963455.1 Hyphomicrobiales bacterium | reverse complement strand
CCACCGGAGACACCGGCGCGACTGGCGATACCGGGGCAACAGGAGCGACTGGCGCGACGGGCGATACCGGAGCGACCGGCGCAACGGGTGACACCGGCGCAACAGGAGCGACTGGCGCGACGGGCGATACCGGAGCGACCGGCGCAACGGGTGACCCTGGTGCGACGGGCGCAACGGGCGATACCGGAGCTACCGGCGCGACCGGAGACACTGGTGCGACGGGTGCTACCGGGGCCACTGGAGCGACTGGCGCGACCGGAGACACGGGCGCAACGGGTGACACTGGTGCGACGGGTGCAACAGGTGCCACCGGCGCGACGGGCGATACCGGCGCAACCGGAGATACTGGTGCGACGGGTGACACCGGCGCCACCGGGGCAACAGGAGCGACCGGAGGTACCGGCGCGACTGGCGATACCGGGGCCACCGGTGCGACGGGTGCCACGGGTGCAACTGGCGCCACCGGTTCAACGGGTGCTACCGGACCGACCGGTGCCACTGGCCAGACTGGTCCAACCGGTGCGACCGGACACACGGGCCCGACCGGAGCGACAGGTCACAACGGCGGGGATGACGGTCATCATCATGACCATGGTCACAATGGCAATCACCATCACCAGGACAATGGCGACCACAGTTACAGTTCGGCCGGAAACAGCCAGGGTTGCAGTATCTCGAGCGACACGCTTGGACTGAATGACATCGCGCAGTTCATCCAGTCCGGCAGCTCTGTGGGTGGCCAAGACTTGTTCAGGCAGCTCATCAGCCTCGCGATTCTTTCGGTGGCGGCGGATTTGCTGAACTTGCTCAGTAATGTCGCAGGCTTCGGTCAACCCCAGAACAATCACTCTGGGTCGACCTTGGACCTGACTTCGGACAAGCAGAGTACCGGGTTTGCTCAGACCGACGACACGCTGAAAACGGCCCTGAACAATATCCTGAAGCCGCACGACTGAGTCGTATGACTGAGGGATTGAAAACAATGCGCGCGGACCCTGCTGGAAGGCAGGGCCCGCGCGTGCGCGCTTCCAGCGTCGGCAATCGTCGCACCTGCCATGTCTGTTGGAGGTCCAGACGGTCTTGCCGACCTCGACTGAGACAAGGCGCTGGCAGCATTTTTGGATTCTTGCTTCTGGTTCACGGGAGCGGCGCGCTGTGAGCGTACAATTCGGTCCAGGGCCCAAGCCGAGCCCAAATCAACCTGACGCGCAAAGGGATGCGACCGGCAAGCAACCGACTGAGGTCAAGGCGCAACGGACGCCAGGCGGCCCCGCCGAATTCGGTCAGGTCGCTCCGCGCCTGAGGGCTATGATCAAGGTCGCTCGTTATCACGGTGTCGAGCTTGACCCCAACGAATTCAGGGCCGCAGGCGCAGGCGCCATCCCGACTGCCGCGGATCTGTCTCAATGGGCGCAGAGCGGCGGGATGTGGTCGCGCGCGGTCCGTATCCGCTGGTCGCATCTCCTGCGCTTCGAGCAAACCGGGCCGGTGGTTTTGCTGTTCAGCGACGGCCGTGCCGGCCTGCTTGCCGGCGCTAGTGCTGAACGCAATCTCATTTTTCTCAAGAGCGTCGACGCGCCGGATGACGTCGAGGCCATTGCCATCGACGAGTTGAGGCTGTCTCGGGTCTGGTCGGGTGAGGCGGTGCTGCTGCGTCCTCAGCGATCCTTCGTAGCCGCCGACGCGCCCTTCACCTTCCGCTGGCTCGTAGACCTTGTGCGACTCGAGAGCAGGCCGCTGCGGGACATCGGCATCGCTTCGCTGACGCTCAGCATCCTGACAATTCTGCCGCCACTCATCGTCATGACGGTGGTCAACAAGGTGCTGCAGTTCAGCAGCATCTCGACCCTGGTACTGCTGAGTGCGGTAATAGCCGTCGTATTCGCCTACGAGACCTTGCTCGGCCACGCGCGACGGCTGATCATCAACGTGGTCGGCGCTCGTTTGGACACCAAGCTGAACCTGCATGTCTTCGGTCGGCTCTTGCGCCTGCCGCTCGACTATTTCGAGCATCATCCCGCCGGCGAGACGCTCTACCGTCTGGCGCAGGTTTACCGCGTCCGCGAATTCCTCACCGGCAAATTGCTCAGCACATTCCTTGATCTGATGACGCTCTGTGTTCTCGTCCCGGTAATGTTCTACATCAATGCAACCCTTGCCTGGATGGTGCTTGGCTGCGCCGTCTTGATCATGCTGATCATTTTTGCCTTCCTCGCGCCGCTGCGTCGTAGCTATCAGCGCGTGGTGGATACCGAAACCTGGAAGTCGGCCGCGCTCGGTGAGACCGTCGTCGGCATCAAGACAGTGAAGGCGCTTGGCCTCGAACCGCAACGCAAGGCGCTTTGGGATGAACGGGTTGCGGACGCGGGCAAGGCGCGCCTCGCTTTCGGGCAACTCGCCAATTGGCCGCAAACCCTCGTAACGCCAGTTGAACGCGCCATGGTGCTGGGCACCATGCTGATCGGCGCTTATCTGGCAATGAACGACAGCACCGGCTACATGGTCGGCAGCCTTTTCGCTTTCATGATGATTGCCCAGCGCGTCGCGCAGCCTCTTGTCGGTCTGGCACGGTTGGTCGAAGACTATGAAGAGGTTGGCGCAGCCATCGGCGAGGCGGCTTCGGTTCTCAATCGCCCGCTGGAAAGCAGTTCCAATTCCGCAGGCCTGAGACCAAAACTTGTCGGCGAAGTGAAGTTCAGCGACCTGACCTTTAGTTACATGGGCACCAAGACCCCGGCGCTCGACCGGGTCAGCTTCGATATTCCGGCCGGCACCATGTTTGGCATTGTTGGGCGGAGTGGGTCGGGAAAATCGACTATCGCGCGCCTGTTGCAAGGCATCAACCGCGACTACAGTGGATTCCTCAAACTTGACGGGGTCGACCTCAAGGAAATCAACCTGCGTCACTTGCGGCAGGGCCTGGGTGTGGTCCTGCAGGATAACTTCCTTTTCCGCGGCTCGATCAGGGACAACATCATAGCTGGACGCCAGGGCTTGACGCTTTCGGACGCCATGCGCGCCGCGCACCTCGCCGGCGCGGCCGAGTTCATCGAACGCATGCCGAATGGTTACGATACTTACATCGAGGAAGGCTCGCCCAACCTGTCAGGCGGACAACGGCAGCGCTTGGCGATAGCACGCGCCCTCATTCACGACCCGACCATCCTGATACTGGATGAGGCGACGAGTGCGCTCGATCCCGAGAGCGAGGCGGTAGTCAGCGCCAACCTCATGCGCATAGCCAGCGGCCGCACGATGATCATCGTCTCGCATCGGTTGGCCTCACTGACCGAATGCGACCAGATCCTCGTCGTGGACCAGGGCAAGGTTCTGGATGTCGCGCCGCATTCTGTGTTGCTGGAACGGTGTAGCGTTTATCGCCAGCTGTGGTTCCAGCAGAATCGGCATCTTGAGAGTCGGCCTAGCCGTCTGGCGGCTGTACCGCCCGGGTTGATGTGACGTGGGCAGGCCATGAGCATCATCACCTATTCCCCGATTTCTGCCCGTCGGCGTCGTGCAAAAGCCATTGATCCGACGGCGCCGGCCATTCTTGAGTTTCAATGGCCCTCGACAGCCGTCGCTAATGCGCCGGTTCCACGCGTGGCGGGCAGCATCGTCTGGATCATATTTAGCCTGGTCGTCGTGCTGATAGCGCTCGCCGCGCTGATACCTGTTGATCAGGTGGTGACGACGAGGGGCCTGGTGCTGGCGCAGTCGCCCAACATCGTCGTTCAGCCACTAGAGACAGCGATTGTTCGCTCAATCGAGGTGCGCGAGGGACAGCAAGTGAAGGCCGGTCAGGTGCTTGCCCGCCTTGATGCCACTTTTGCCTCGGCCGATCTGACCGCATTGGCCGCCCAGGTCACGACCCTCGAAGCGGAGGTGGCTCGTCTGAAGGCCGAGGCCGACGGAAAGCCATTCAGTTATGAGGGCCTGGATCCGAGCTGGACGCTGCAGGCCTCGATCTTCGATCGTCGCAAGGCGGTCTATGATGCCAAGTTGGAAAGCTTCGAGCGACAGAGTGAGGAGCTCAGCTCCGTCATCTCGCGCTCCCAGTCCGATGCCGACGGCTACAGGCAACGCCTCGCCGTCGCGGGGTCGATAGAGCAAATGCGCAAGCAGCTCGAAGCAAAGCAGGTCGGAAGCCGTCTCAACACGCTTCTGGCCGAAGACAACACTGTCGAAATGTCGCGCGCGCTTACCAATGCCGAGCAGACATCGGAAGCCGCCAAGCGCAAGCAGGCAGGGGTGGCTGCCGAGCGTGACGGCTATATCCAGAGCTGGCGCGCGGAGGTTTCGCAGGGCCTTTCCGATGCCACCTCGCGCTGGTCCGATGCCCGTGAACTCCTCAACAAGGCCAAACTGCGCAAGCAACTGGTGGAACTGAGGAGCGAGGCCGACGCTACCGTTCAGTCCGTTGCCAAGGTTTCCGTCGGCTCTGTCATGCAGTCCGGAGAGCGATTGATCACGCTGGTGCCGACGGATGCCGTGCTTGAAGTCGAGACGAACATCATCGGCCGCAGCAGCGGTTTCGTCCATGTCGGGGATCCCGTGGCGATCAAATTCGATACCTTCCCCTATTCGCAATATGGATTGGCGCACGGCACTGTTCGCACCGTGAGCCCGGACTCTTTCTCAGCCAGGGATCAGGTGCGCGACCCGAACAGTTCCCTGGCTATGCTGCCCTCGGATGCTGACCTGTTCTATCGCACACAGATCTCCATCGACGACGTAGCTCTTCATGGCGTGCCCGGCGGCTTCGCGATCAGCCCTGGCATGCCGGTCACCGCGGATGTGAAGGTGGGCCGCCGCACAGTGCTCAAATACATTCTCGGCACGATACTGCCGATCGGACAGGAAGCGATGCGGGAGCCGTGAAATGATGATGATGGACCGGTTGGCCGGACGCATTCATCCAGCGCTGGCGTTGCGCAGGGCAATTCAGCTTGCTGAAAAGGGAAAACTCTCCGAGGCCTTTCCCCTTATGGCAAGGGCTGCTCGTGCTGGCATTCCTGAAGCGGAATACCGTGTCGCACGTTGCTATCTCGAGGGGTCGGGCGTGCCGCAAAGCCGATTGGAAGGCACTCGCTGGCTGCGGCGGGCTGCAGATCACGGGAACGCGGATGCGCAAGCGCTTCTCGCCGGGCTCTACGCGACTGGGCTCGCGGAGCAAGAGGACCATGTGGGAGACAGCAATTCGGAAAGCCTGTTCAAGAGACAATCCTCACGACAGCCCGATTTCGAGACGGCGCTCGAGTTCGCTCGCAAAGCCGCGGAGGCCGGCTCCGCAGACGGACAGGCAATTCTTGGCTACATCCTGAGCAAAGGTCCGAAGGCCATGCGCGACCTTGACGCCGCGCATGGCTGGTACGAGAAATCCGCGGCGGCCGGCTGCCCGGAGGGGCGCCTTGGCCTTGCTCTTTCGCTCGTCCGTCGCAGGCAGCCGGAGCAGAGGGCCAGGATCGCCAAGGAACTGCGATGCGCTGCCGACGCCGGCTTGCCGACAGCGATTTATCTCCTCGCAGTTTTGACCGAGCATGGAATGGGCGTACCCGTGGATCTTGAGGGGGCTGCACAGCTCTATCTGCTCGCTGCCGAGAAGGGCCTCGCCTCCGCCCAGTTCAGACTGGGGCTTTCTCTCCTGGAGGGCAGCTTGTCCCACAAGGATCCGGCGGCTGGCGAAGCTTGGCTGCGTCGAGCTGCGCTGGCGGAAAATCCCGACGCGGCCTATCGTCTCGGCGAATTCTATGTAAAGCGTCCAAAGCCGGACTATGCAGAGGCAGCGACTTGGTATCGGCGTGCCGCGGAGGCAGGCCATCAAGCTGCCGCTCGATCCCTGGGCTCACTCTATCTGTCTGGGAACGGAGTGGCTCAGGACACCGACGAAGGCACCCACTGGCTGCGCGCCGCTGCGAACGGTGGAAATCATGCTTCTCAGGTCGACTTGGCGAACCTTGTTCTGGAAGGCGCCAGCGATCTCAATGACGATGTGAATGCTGCGGAGTGGTTTGGAGCGCCCGCTTCGTCGGGGGACGCGATCGCGGCCTTCAATCTCAGTCTTTGTTTTGCCGAGGGTGTCGGAGTGCGCAAAGACCAGGAGATGGCGGCGAGATGGATGAGGCGCGCGGCCGAAGGCATGGCCCAGGCGCAGTACATGTATGCGCGCATGCTTCAGGATGGTCGCGGCATGCAGGCCGATCAGAAGCAAGCCCGATTCTGGTTTGAGCGGGCAGCCAACGGTGGGATGGTGGATGCACAGGTGGCTCTTGCAGAAATGCTTTACAACGGTCGAGGCGGAGAGCGCTCGCCCGTCGCCGCAGCGCATCTTTTCAAGCAGGCTGCTGCTGCAGGCCATGCTGGGGCGATGTTTGCAATCGGTGCGTTGTATGAGAGCGGGCAGGGGCTGTCCCTGGATCGGATGACGGCGCAGAAATGGTTTGCGGCCGCCGCCCAGCGAGGCCATGCCCACGCACAACTCATGCTCGGCCGGTACCTGTTCAAAGGCATAGCCGGCGAATACGACCCAGCAACCGGTCGCATCTGGCTCGAGCGAGCCGCCGCTCAGGGTCTTGATGACGCTTCCGACGAGCTTGCAGCTTTTCCAGTCAGGTCGAGAGAATCGCGAAGCATGCGGCGGTAAGGTGTTTTGCGTCGCTCCCAAGAAGCCAGGCTGAGGTGTCTGGCGGCTGCAAGTCCGGAGTCTTCGAGAAAGCGTTTGGACAGAAAGCGCTTGGCGTTCAGTTCTTGATATAGTCCCCATCGAAGCCAACGAATTTCGTCAAACCGGCATGATCGAGCAGGCGAACATGGCCCTGGCGAAATTCGAGAAACCTGCGCTCACGGAGTTCCCGCAACATTCGATTGACATGGATCGGAGTAAGGCCAAGGGCGTCAGCGAGGTCGTATTGCGTGATCGGACAGTCAAAGCCGTTGCGGTCAACCGCGCCAACTCGTTGCAGACGTCCCGTCAGTTCGAGCAGCAAATGCGCCGTCCGCTCCAAGGCGGTACGTCGTCCTATATTGGCGAGATGCTGAGCTATCACAGCACCATTGCGTACGAGGGCCTCAACGATGAACGAGAACAAGTGAGGCGATTTCATAGCGGCGAGCGTCAATGTCTTTGTGGGTGCCACGAGCAACGAGAGATCGGTCTGAGCCACGAAAGTTTCGACAGTGCCGCCTCCATACGATTGAGGCAGAACCACATCGCCAGTGAGAGCAAAATCGAGAATTTGTCGCTGTCCCCCCGGAAGCTCGTGAGAAATGCAGCCCCAGCCGGACTCGACGATGTATATACGATCGTTGCTGTCGCCCTGACTGAAGATTACCGCGTCGGCTGGATATCGCTTGGCAGCGAACCCGAGCGTCTTCATCAACGCGGCGTCGTCATCGTTAAGTCCAACGTATGACGAACGGTGCTCGTCCCCTTTCGAAAAAGTACGTGAAGCAAACGTCATCCGTACCCCTCGCCCCAAACTCTATGTATACCTCCCTCAACCTCATCATGTATATGAAATTTCACGTGATGAGCAACCCTTTTGGAGGCGGGCACAGGAAGGTATCGCGATATCAAATCGAGCGCTAACTCTGGCCCCAAACGAGTTATGATCCGATTGATATCGGGTAGATCTGGTATCATCTATGACTTACTTCTCTTAAAGTTCTCTCTCATTGACTCAACTATCTCGCTGGCAACCAGACAGCTCCGGTTGTCCGCCTGGTCGGCAGCATTACGCAAAGTCAGCGACGCGTCCCTCAGCAGCCCCCTGATCTCCGCCGGCGACAACACTTCTGACGCCTCGAGTTCCAAAAGGACCGATTCACTCACATGCAGCGCAGCAAGCGCGACCGCCCGCGGCCTTGTTGCCAGCAACTTCAGGAGATCGCCACTGCGCCTGTCTCTCGATTTCTTTTTTGCCATCGTCGTCTTAACTACCCGGACAAAAAGCTTTTTATTTTCAACATCTTGACGAGTGTGCGCAGTCCAAGAGACAGAGAGGTCGGACGACCCTTCTCTTTAAGGTGTAGCCAATGGTGACGGTAACCCAGTTTGCAGCAGTGACCCAGAGGCAAGGGGATACCGAATTAGCAGTAGCTGGTGTTCTTCGGATTACCGATGAAGGACATCCCGCGAGGAGAACTGCTGTCGTTGCGAGTGAGCGCCGCCGCTTCTTCAGCCGTAGATCTGCTTCGGTAAGGAGCTGTCCTTTTTCTGGGAAGGCAGCGGAAACGGCTCGACCTGTCCCTCGGTCTTGTCGAGATACTGCATCAACGCCGTCACAAGGTGGTAGAAGATGCTGGCTGGAACCTCAGTCGCAAGCGACCGGCCGCGCTCGTCGATCTTGTCCACCCATAGGCCAAGCGGTGCGGGATCGATATGCCATCTGAAAAGGCGCGCGACACGGGCTTCGATTTCGGGTTTCAGATCAGGCCCACCGATATCGTCCAGCGCGATCGCCGCCTTGACAGCCTCGCATTGCGGCCAGCTGCGCGAGACCCTGTCGAGAGGCATCCCTTGTCGCGACACGGCCGCATATGCCAGCCCTGTGGCTCGATTCAATCCGCTGGCAACTGCTGATGAATAGAGTTTCCTGGCGTAAGCAGCCAAGTCTTTTTGCCCGCTGGCCCGCGCGAAATCCGCGAGCAGGGAGGCCCATTCGAAATGATGTCCCGGTTCGGTCCATTGTCCTTTGTCTCCGGGCAACGGCAGCCAGTCGGCATCGAAATATTCGCCAAGCGTCCAACTTTCCTGATCAAAAAAATGACACCGGAAGAGATCGATCACGCGAGCCGCTCGACGAAGATATGTGCGGTCGCCGGTTGCGTCATGCCAGGCAAGGAATGATTCGAGCATGTGCATGTGCGGGTTCGAGGACCGGGCGCCGTTCCAGCCGGGTGTCTCCAGAAAGCCGTTCAGGCTGCCGTCCTCGAGGTGACAATCGATAAAATGAAATGTCTCTTGTGCGAGTTGCAAAGCTGCCTGATGCCCGCATCTATAGGCGTGGGCAAGCGCAAGGAGCACACAGGAATGGTCGTAGGCATCCTCCGTCGGATCGGCCACGCTTCCATTAGAATTGAGGGTGCGCACCCAGCCGCCGCGGTCGGTGCGGCCGTACCTTGCGATGAAGTCAATTCCGTGGTCGATGAGCTTGTCGGCGGCCCCGGCCCAGCCCCGCTCCTTGGCTACAGCGAAAGCATAGATCTGGCGGGCCATCGTCCGCATCCGCTTGGGCTTGCCTAATGACCTCGCATCGAAGCCGAGCGCTTCGTGGAATCCTCCATGAACAGTGTCGACCCCTGCGGTTGACCATAGCGGAAGAGTCTCGTTGAAAAGCCAGTGCTCGACGCGCTTGCGCCATGATCCGCTGACGATGACCCGGTCTTCCGATGCCGTGAACTTCGTCTCTAATCGCCCGCTTTTCTCGAGTTGTTCGACGACCTTCTTCACATTCTGGCTATGGCTGACCGGGGCGACGAATATTGCGTCCGGTGTTGCGACCACCGCCACATCCTTCATTCCGATCACCGTGAGCAGCCGACCTTGGCTTCTGAGGTAGGAACCGTCGCAATCCAGGGCGACGACGTCGCCCATTACCACGTTTCCGTTGCGGTCCGCGGGGCTGGACTCCAGCAATGATTGCCATGACCCGAGATCGTTCCAACGGAAGGAAGCCGTCACCATCGCGATTCTCCGCGCATGTTCCATGACGGCATAGTCGATCGACGTGGAGGGGATCGCCGAATAGAAACCCTGGGGCAAGTAGAGGCCTGACACGTCGGCTCTGGCTGTCCTGAAGGCCCGCTCCGCAGTATCCCAGATTTCAGGCTGAAACTTGATCAAAGCTTCCTGCATCGTGTCGGCACGAAACAGGAAGATCCCGGCGTTCCAGTAGAATCTTCCCGACGACAGATATTTTTGCGCCGTTTCGATGTCTGGCTTCTCGACAAAGCGGGAAACCGCGGCCGCGCCATCCCCATTGGCGGCAACCTCGATGTACCCATATCCGGTCTCCGGATGAGTGGGCTTGATGCCGAACACGACAATGCTTCCCGAGTCGGCGGCAGGCATGCCCGCCTCCACGGTTTCCCAGAACTGCTCTTCGGTCGATATCTCGTGATCGGAAGGGACCACAAGCACTAGCGCATCCTCGCCGTGCTCGGAAATCGTCTGCAGTGTCGCTATGGCCACCGCTGCGGCGGTGTTGCGACCCAGAGGTTCGAAAATCGGCTTTCCCCCGTTGAGTCCGAGTGGACTTATATCCGAAATCACCCGTTCGGCATGACGTTCGGACGCTATCACATAGACCGGGGTTTCGTTGTCAGGCCAAGCCTTCAGGCGCCGAACCGTCTTCGCCAGCATGGAGCCATTCCCCGAAAGATCGTGGAATTGCTTGGGATTGTCTTCGCGCGAGAGCGGCCATAGTCGGGATCCGACCCCCCCGCTCATTACAAAACTTACGATCCGGTGGGCCATGCTTCAATTCCTCTCAGAATGTCTGGTTGTAGGCTCCAACCTCTGGATTGCGGCGCAGGACCGCGTCGAGCGCCTCGACGGGGAGAGCGCGAGGCCGATGTCCTTGACGCGTGCGCCGGCGGCCATCAACCCCGACACCAGCGCCATCTTTACCGACGTGGAATAGCTGCGAAAGTCGTGGCCGGTGACGATCTCTGGCCCGATGCCCGTACGACGGATCAGAGTGGCAAGGCCCATGCCGAGCGCCTGGGCGCCCATCAGGTTGAGCTCCGGCTCTTTCTCCGAGCCTGGATAGCCGAACCACCAGCGCGCATCATATTCCCGGAAGCCAGTGGCTTTGATGAGCGCATTGTTCTCGAACGCGTATGTGTTCGGCTGGGCCCGGCTGACTATCTTCAGGATCACGGCTACCGCTCCGAAATTGCGGCCATATTCCTAGCACGGCGGCGAAGCCTGGCCCCTTCATGAATTCGGGTGGCCCTACGCCCTGGTTCGCGCTTCCTCATCCTATAGGTGATACCGATCGGTGATCGAAAGGATGTCTCGCTCTGCCATAGCCATCAGGTATCGTACGATAGGTCCGCGTCGGGCGCCGACCTCAACTGTGCCTGCATGATGCCGCTGACATCTCTCAGATTGGCTTTTCGCAAGAGCGTCAATGACAGGCGCTTAAGGGGCCTGGCACGTGCGCTCGATGGCATTCAGCCGGAGATCGAAAAGGAATCGCAGCAGCTTCGCCAAGCCCGGAAGCGGGTGATGGACTGTGCGGCATTTTCCCTTGAGGCGATGGAAAACGGGGAGGAGAGCGAAAGCATGTCGGCGAAGCTTGATGTGCTTGCCCGAGACCTTGCGACCAACCGGGCACGACTGCTGCTGCTCGAGCAGCAGTCGCTATTTCTGGCCAAAATAAGGGCAGGTTTGCAGCGCCTTCTCCAATCCCATAGGGCGTAGGTCTACGCCAATTGGTGGCGTTTACCTTCCCCCGCGCTGGCGTAGTCTTTCCTGCAAAAGCTCGGGATCGTGGGGGGCCGGACGCGATGAAGCTTCTGTATCAGGGCGGCGTGGACGAAGGGTTCTCCTTCATGCATGCCGGAGACGTTGAATGAACCGCCTGTTTGCCAGCGAATGGCCTTTGGCAACCAGTCAGCAGACCAGTGCCGGGCAGGAATTCATCGGCCTCTCGGACATAACCGGATTTCTGAGACATTATGTCAGTACAATCGCTGCCTGCCTTGTTGCGGCTCTCCTGGTGGCATGGTTCTACAATTCCACGACCGACTCGGTCTTTACGGCCACAACGCAAATCCTGATCGAGCCGAGATTGCCGCAACATCTGCAGGATGGTGGCGAAGTCAATCTATCATTGGACACCGCGCAAATTGAAAGTCAGATCGCGGTAATGCAGTCTGAAAAGATCGCCTCGATGGTCATCGACCAGTTGAAACTGGTCGATGACGCGAACTTCAATCGCCCTCCGGCTCCAGTGTTGGTGGAGAGACTCAGGAAAATAAAGAATCTCATGGTCGAGGCCCTGCAGCTTCAGAAAAGCGCCTGGCTGAACGCGCTCTGGGAGCATATCGGTCTAGGCGCTCCGGAGTCGGCCGCGAAGCTGACTGACTACCAGAGGTCGCGTCTCAGCATGCTGATTTTCCTCGGCAGCCTCGATGTGCGAAGGGTGGGCGTCTCCTACGCGATAGAGATATCCTTCACCTCCGCCGACCGCGAGGGCGCCGCCAGGATAGCGAATGCGACAGCTGACGCCTTCGTGCATGAACAGATCGAAACCAAGGCCGAGGCGGCAAGAGAAGGTGGAGCCTGGCTGGAAAAACGTCTTCAGCAATTGCGCACCCAGATGAACGAGGCGATGGCCAGGGCGCAGGCATTCCGCTCTCGACACGACTATAGCGTCGGCGGTGATCCAAGTTCCGGTGACGGCGGTAATTCTGAACCTACTCTCGAAGAACTCGAGGTGACTGCCGATACCTATCAGAAAATGTATGAGAGCTTTCTCCAAGCCTACACCAATTCGGTAAGCCAGCAATCCTACCCCGTTGCAGATGCAAGAGTGATCACCGCCGCGACACCGCCGCTTTTTCCAAGCGCTCCAAAGCCGAAGCTGGTGGTGGCCTTCGCCGGCGTCGCAGGGCTCATCCTCGGCATTGGCCTTTCCTTCGCGAGGCATTCGTTCGACTGGACCATACGGTCGCCCCGTCATATCCGCGACAATCTGGGAATAGAGTGTGTCGGAGAATTGCCGCCCACGAGCAAGCACAGGGAATTCGGAAACGTCGACGAGGTGGTCAGGCATCCCTGGTCCAGATACAGCCAGAGTCTGAGGAAAGCGCGAACCGAAATCAGCCTGGCGGAAACGAACCACCCGGTGAAGTTCCTTGGACTGACTGCTGTTTCGAACAACAGTCAGAAGAGCTCCGTCGTGAGCAATCTCGCCACGCTATATACAATGTCCGGTCTAAAGACGCTGGTGATCGACGCCGACGTTCGGAGACCGACGATCACCACGCGACTGCTGGGGTGCCCGGACGTCGAGGGGATGGAGTGCCAGGGCCCCGTCCGGCACAATATCATCCGCGCTCTGGGGCGGCGGTTCGACGTGCTTTCAAGTTCCGTGGTGGATGCAAAAAGACTGCTCGTGCCAAGGAACATGCAGGCTTTCCTCTCCGAAGTTAGTGCCGACGATCCGGCAGCCTACGACATAGTCATCGTCGACCTGCCGACGCTTGAATCCGGAGCTGATGACCTCATCGTTGGATCGGTGCTCGACGGTGTTGTGGTCGTTGCGGAATGGGGAAAGACGCATGTCGACGCGCTGATGGAACTCGTCAGAACACTGCAAGCCTCCAAAGCGCAGATACTTGGTGTGCTCCTCACCAAAGCGCGGGTGATGACGTCCAAGCATCACCGAGTTGCGGCCAAGCATGGCGCTTTCGGAGTCCGGCAAAGCGTGTAGAGCGATCATACGTGAGGATTAGGGTGTAGCCCCGGACGTAGCGCGCTACCTCCTTTGCATTTCTTGCCGGCAAGTTCGGTCCTTGGAAGACTGTCCAAGTCAAATCACCGGAAACAGCGACCATCCCATGACAAACGCCTTCGAAAAGCAG
Organism: Hyphomicrobiales bacterium; assembly: GCA_003963455.1. Classification (GTDB taxonomy): domain Bacteria; phylum Pseudomonadota; class Alphaproteobacteria; order Rhizobiales; family Rhizobiaceae; genus Mesorhizobium. The sequence goes on along the minus strand of RXJA01000338.1, from coordinate 18,105 downwards.
TCGCACCAGGGAGGCCCGATTTGGGGCCATCCGGTTGTGCCGGCGGCGGTCGAAAGTCGGCCGGTCCTGCATGTTGTTTCCACGCGCGACTACGCCAGCGGCGGGGCGGTGTTGAATGACCTTTCGAATGTCATCAACACAGGAACGACGAACCCGCCGGTTGGAGGCCTCCTCAAACGGGTCATGGATCTGGTCATAGCTGGCACAGCGCTCGTTCTGGCCGCGCCCATCATGATTCTCGTCGGCCTGCTGATCAAGACTACGACCGGAGGTCCGGCAATATTCTCGCACAGCCGTGTCGGCTTCCGCGGAAAGCCATTCAATTGCTACAAGTTCCGCTCGATGGTGGCCAATTCGGACGAAGTTCTGAAGGCATATCTCGATGCCAACCCCGACGCGCGCAAGGAGTGGGAAGAAACCCACAAGATCAGGAACGATCCCCGCGTCACCTTCTTCGGGCGGCTGCTTCGCAAGTCCAGCCTGGATGAGCTTCCCCAGTTCATCAACATCCTGCGCGGCGACATGAGCTGCGTGGGCCCAAGACCGGTCGTCAGGGAAGAGCTCAGGCGTTATGGCGAGCACCAGGCCGAGTATCTCGGAACAAAACCTGGACTCACCGGTCTTTGGCAGGTGAGCGGAAGAAGCAGCATGGACTACGACAAACGCGTCGCGCTCGACAGCCACTATGTGCGGAACTGGTCGATCTGGCTCGATGTGGTGATCCTGCTGAGGACCATCGTCGCGGTCATGCGGGTCGACAGAGCGTCCTGACGCCGCGAGCGGATCAGCCTTCGTTTCGGTTCCGATAAACGGATAGAGACAGACCGACGAGGTAGGCGCAAGCCAGGACAAATACCAGGAAAAAGAACTCGCCCACGGTCGCATGGCCTGGCATTCCCAGGCTATTCCAGACAACGATCCCGATCAGAAGCAGGGCGGTCGCCGCCAGCAGAGCCGGCGCCTTGAACCGTAAACCCAGTAGTATCCCTGCCACCGATACGGCGAGTATGCTCGTGAGCACCGATATCTCCAGTGGCACCCGCAGACCCAGTTGGCTTGCAGCGGCAGGGGGTTCCGTCAGCGCCAACTGATAGGCGGCCTCGCAGTGCAAGGCAAGTGCTGGAGACGGTGCTTGAGGAATGCCGCTCGAAATACGGAACCAGCTCTGTCGAGCCCAAGTTCTCCAACCGTTAAAGCATCATCGCGCAGGGCTGTGCCCGTCGCCGCCACCTTGTTGCAACAGGTGACATCGATCGGGCCAAGCTGCCGCCCGGATTGGTTTCAATGCGGATCTGTTCAGTTCGTGCTTCGAACGGTAGTCGTTTCCGCCTGAATGCTGGCGTCCGGTGCAGGCAAGCTATCCAAACCTGATTGCGGCAGGGGGATTTCGACTTTCACGGTATCGCCCGGCTCGACAAGGGTTGTGTCCTGCGCGGCAAGTTCTTCGGTGACACCGTCTTTCTGCCTCACGATCGTGAAGATCGGCTTGGCCCTCGCGGCGTTTTGCCTGAGCGCCAGCAAGGCGGGAGCTGCAACTTGCGTTTCGTGAAGCAACTGCACCGCCGTGTCGGATTTGCTGGTGACCTCGTTGAGCTGCTGCTGTGTCTGCCGCAAGCTCTCGGCGACCTCGCTGGAATGCTGGTTGCTGAGGTTGAGGATTTCGATGTCGGTCTTGCTCATCTCCTGTCTGACGCGCAGCATCGAGGTCTCGGCCGCCAACCTGTCGCTCTGCATCTGGGCGACAGTCCCTTCCAGAGAGAGTTCCCGCGGTGCAACCGCGAGGCCCTTCTGCACGAGGCTCGAGACACCAGCGAGTTCCTTCTGGATGAGCTCGATCTGTTTGTCATGGAAAGTCAACTGTTGCTCAAGCGAGACCAGCTCCTGTTGCAGGAAGTCTTTGAGTTCGCGCAGAGAACGGAGTTGGGTCGCCAATGAATCCTTACGGATGGCAAAAATCTTGCGCTCCTGGTCCATTGCCAACGCAACGGTCTCGTTCGAAGCCCTGTTCGTCAATTCAGAGGGGAAAGCGACGTCGTCGCTGTCGGCCAGCTCCGACTGCAGCCGCGCCTTGCGCGCCAGCAGGCTGACATTGTTCAGAGCCAGCAGCCCGACATCGCCCTGGCCCGAAATCACCTCTCGCTCAAGCCGGGACCAATTATCCTCGCGTATCGGCAACCCGCCGGCTATTCCCAGGGCCTGCAGCACAGTCAGGCCGGGTCGGTAGGGGAACTCGCCGGGCTGTTTGACATTGCCGACGATGTAGAACGGCCTGTATTGGGCAATCTCCACGGCCACGTCCGGTTCGCGGCCAAGGCCCATACGCTGCATCAGTCGATCGCCTATGGCGCGGGCGAGATCCCCGGGAGCGGTGCCTTCGGCGCGTATCTGCCCGACAAATGGCAAGAAGAGCGTGCCGTCGGCACCGACGATGAATGTGTCGTTGAGAGCCGTCCATTCGAAGATCACATCACGTGATGCGCGCCACTCATAGACCTTGAGCCTGACCTTGTCCTGCGGTCCAAGGAGATACTCTGTGGCTGACGCCGGCAAGGGCCAGGCGGCCACTGCCGTCAACGAAACCCCCACCGCTGTTGCAAGCCATTTCCGCATTGTCCTCACCATCGTCAGATCTTCAGGATGTATTCGGGTTCGATCCGCCCCATGGCGATATGCATGATCGCGAGCGCATTGCCTTTGAGGCGACCTCTCCGGTCGACATATGGTTCGGGCCAAAGGCTTCTTGCGAGGTTGGCCGCTATGTTCCTGAACATCAGCGGGAGCGCGAAGGAGGCCGGAACTGTTCCTTTCCTAATCAGGTAGATCGCATTGGCGACCTGGGAGTAACCGAACCGCTTTCCGCTGACGCGCCCTGCCTTGATTCCGAGATGAACGCCCGTGATCGACGTCACGCACACCACGCGACCTCTGGATCTCATTTGACTTGTGAAGTCGATGTCTTCCTGCCAACCGTAGAGGACGAGGCGCTCGTCGAAGCGCAAATCGCCGATCAGCGACGCGCGGAACGACATGTTGCAGCCGTAGGCACCGACATGGTCCACTACCGACGGTTCGCACGGTTGGCGCGCTTCCGAGTCCCTGAGGGCAATTTCCGCATCGGCCCAGCTAAGGCCGGCATTGCTGGCACCGTCCCGGACGACCCTGCCCATCACGACCGCCCATCCGTCATTTTCAGCGAAAGCCTGCTCGACCTGCTCCAGGTATCGGTTGGATGGAACGAAGTCGTCGTCGAAGAAGGTTATGATGTCGAAGCGACCCAGCGAGGGCACAAGGGCGGCGTTGCGTTGGGCAGCCAATCCCTTCGGCCCGAAAGCACTCGACATCGGGAAAGGGCAGCCATCCGGAAGCTCGATGTGTGTGGCGTCGGGCGCCGACAGTATGACTTCATCGGGAAGTCTCGTCTGGCCACCCAAATATCCCAGCAGGCGAGCAACCTGCTCGCTGCGGCCGAGGGTTGGGATAATCACCGCAAGTTTCATTTTTCTTCCAGGCGTCGTTCGCCCTGAACCGTATGACGACGCGAGGGGTTAAACAGCCTGCATAAAAGTGGGCCCGGCCCACCCGGCCTACCCCGGGCCACCCGCTTTTGCAGTATTTTCCACGGGCGGCTCACAGCCATAAGCGGTAGGCGGACAAGTCTTCGAAAGCAATCAGTGACCAATCGGACAAGTTGCGAGGCTGATCTGAGGAAACAAAAACTAGGATCTCAAGGAGGAAAGGGAGAACAATGCTCCATGAACGCTCTTCCGACCTGGCCGTCGCGGCCAAGGTCGAGATGCCTATCGAGGAGTTTCCGGCTACCTCGGCGCCCGATTTCGATCGATATGCTAGGATAGCGGTCGTTCACGACTGGTGCCCAAACTTCCGCGGCGGCGAGCGGGTTCTGGCGCAGATCTGCAAGCTGTTTCCCAATGCAGAGGTGTTCACGCTTTTCGATTTCCTCCCAGTCGAGGTGAAGGAGCAATACTTCCGCGACGTGGAATTCCATACTTCGGCGGCCAATCGGATACCGATGGTCCAGAAATTCTACAGGTCCCTCTTCTTCTTTTGCCCCTTCCTGATCGAACAGTTCGATGTAACCGGCTATGACGCGGTGATCTCGTCTTCGGCCGCATTTTCGCGGGGCGTGATCACGAGGCCTGATCAGCCGCATCTGTGCTACGTGCACAGCCCCGTCCGCTACGCCTGGGACGAGCAGTTTTCCTATCTTCAGCAGGGCAAGCTCGGCTTCGGTCCGAAGGGAATGCTCTACCGTTACATGCTTCACAGACTGAGGACGTGGGATACGAGGACCGCTCACGGTCCGGACCTGATGCTGGCGAATTCGAACTATGTCCGTTCCCGGATCCAGCACATCTATGGACGTGACGCGCGGGTCGTCTTCCCGCCGGTCGCGCTGGAGGAACTGCCCTGCGTCGAAGACAAGGATGATTACTACGTCTCGGCGTCCTTCCTCGCCCCCTACAAGCGCACCGACCTCGTCATCAAGGCCTTCAACGAGATGCCGTCGCGACGGCTGGTCATCGTTGGCGAAGGGCAACAGTCAGCCAGTCTGCGGTCGCTGGCGGGTCCCAACATCACATTTTCGGGGTTCCTTCCTCGCAAGGAGTATGTCGATACGCTTGCCCGGGCGAAGGCAATGGTCTTCGCGGGTTGCGAGGACTTCGGCATCGCGCTGGCGGAGGCGCAGGCCTGCGGGACGCCATTGATCGCTTTCGGCCGCGGCGGCGCCGTCGATATCGCGCGGCGCCTGGGCACAGACCCCGAGCCGACCGGAGTCCTATTCAAGGCGCAGACCATCGAGCACCTCAAGGAGGCGATCGAGCGGTTCGAGGAAAACAGCCACGTCATCACGCCAAGAGCATGCGCCAGGAACGCGCAGCGCTTCTCGGAAGAGAATTTCGACAGGGCCATGCTGGAATCGATCGGCGCAGTCCAAGCGCTTCACGAGATCATGTGAACTCCCGCAGCCTGACGACCTTGGATTGCGTATCGACGCCGTCGGCCACCGCCATCGCCTCAAGGTAGCGCACCGCGCTTGCTCTCCAGCGATATGCGGAGGCTCTGGCCTTTCCCTTTGCCGTCAACTGCAGTCGGAGGGCCGTGGAGTTGCGGAGATCCATGAAACGATCGAACCATGCCTGTGGGTTGTCGGCAGCGGCATAAAGGGCCGCATGTCCGCAGACCTCCGGCAGGCTGGCGCGCTCAGATACCACAACCGGACAGCCGAGGGCCATCGCCTCGAGAGCCGGAAGACCAAAGCCTTCCGTCAGCGAAGGAAAGGCCAGGCAGAGCGAGTCCGCCAGGACCGCAGCCAACTCGTTGTCGGAAATGCGGCCGAGCCATTGGATGTTGCGGGCTTCGGTCCTGGCGGATCCGGCTTTGAAAATGGGCGAGCCCGACATACCGACGACAGCGATCTTCAGCCCGGCTTTGCCGAGGCGCTCGGCCATGCCCAGAATGAGATCCACATTCTTGTGCGGCGCGGCGCTGCCGATCATGACGATGGTATCCCGCGAGGCTGCCAATCGTGTCGCCGCCGAGTGTTCGGGCTTCCACCGCAAGACGTGTTCATGGCCGTTCGGAGCAACAAAGGCCTTTTGCGCCGGGACGATGCCTCTGCGAACCAGCTCGCCAAGCGAAAAATTGGAAACTGTCGAAATGCCACATGCCGTCTTGCCGAGACATGGCAGCAGCGCTTTGTAGGAGGTTCTGAAGCCAAGCGAATAACTCTGCGGAGCATTCCAGACATTGAGATCATGTATACATACGATGTGCTTTCTAGTCAGAAGCGGCCCGGTATTGCACAGGCTGAGCAGGCCGCCACCCTGCAACGATGCGGCCAGCTGGGTCTGCTCCCAGAGATGCCCGCCCTTGCCACCTATCTCGCGGCGTTCGATGGAATCAAGCCGGATGTCCGAGCTGCCGGGCGGGCAGTGAAGCCTGAGCTCAAGTCCATGGGTGAGCGGCGCCCGCTCGGCAATCAAAGCATCCAGTGAACAGACGATCTCTCTTGCGTAACGCTGGACGCCCGTTGTCGCCTGGGACAGGAAACGTCCGTTGATCGCCCAGTGCCGTGCCATGTCACCCTCTCGATGGCCTGAGTTTGAAACCGCGAACGCGTGCGGTCACTACGGCCGTTGGGTCATCCGGAGGCGCGTAGGATCATCCAGCCAGGCGAGGACGGGCGTTGGACCTACCTCAAACGTTTGAGGGCCGGCGCGTTTGCGAGGGTGTTAGTGTGGTTGCCGGTCCGGTAGGCGGAGTGGGCAATGGGCAAATCCGAATTCAATGCGGCGTCGGCCGGCCGGTCCGCGCATTTGAACGGGCATAGCGCCGCCGCGGTGGTGGCGCGATCACTTCCCGAGAGCTCGCAATATCTGGTCGGCCATCCCGGCCGGACGCTGGCGGATTTCGACCCGCCAAAGCGACGCTGGACGATCAATGGCGACTTCACCACGCTTCGGCGCAATGGGATAGCGCGTTACGCTTTTGAAGTGACCACGGCTCTCGATGCCCTCATCTCGGAAGGCCATCCGCTTGGTCGTGACCTGGAAATTGATCTCGTGGTGCCACGCCCGCTTGCCGAGCCTCTTCAACTGAGAACTATTTCGGTACGGGTCGTTCCAGAGTTGAACCGCCCCCGGCTTCCGCAGTTCTGGGTGCAGGCGCAGTTGCCCTGGCATGTGCCTGGAGGGCTGCTGAGCTTTTGCAACCTTGCACCGGTCATGCTGAGGCGTCAGATTGCATGCATCCACGACATGCATACAAGGCTGATGCCGTCCAGCTATCCGCGGGGGTTCCGCTGGGCGCACCGCCTGATCCTTCCGCTTGTTGGCAGGCGGGCCGCACGGATTACGACGGTCTCACAATTCTCACGCAACCAATTGGTCGGGTTCGGGATCGCACGCGAAGAAGACATAGTCGTTACCTACAATGGCAGCGATCATGCAAAGAGGTGGGATGCGGGGAGATCGTCCCTGGCTGTCAATAGAGGGAGGCCCTATGTCGTCTGCCTCGGCAGGGGGGACCAAGAATACAAGAACATGGGGCTTCTCGCCAAACTTGCCCCGTTTCTGGATGAGATGGGTCTCGACCTCTGGATGCCAGGCGATGTCGACGAGGCCACGATCTTGCGTCATGTCCCGGAAATGCCGGCAAACATCATTCTTCTCGGGCGCGTAAACGATCATGACTTCAAGAAGGCGCTGGAAGGCGCGCTTTGCTTCCTGTTTCCATCACGGATCGAAGGCTTCGGGCTGCCCGCCGTCGAAGCGATGGCGTCAGGTTGCCCGGTCGTGGCCTCGACTTCGCCATGCCTGCCTGAAATCTGCGGAGATTCGGCGCTCTATGCGGATCCGGACGACATCCAGTCATGGGCCCAGCACGTTCGCCAACTGGCGCTCGACGAGACTTTGCGCAAGCGAATGGTCGGCAAAGGCCATGCCAGGGCGAGCAGCTATTCCTGGCGCTGGATCGCCTGGAAATATCTCGAGCTGATGGTCCAGGTCGACGCGGATTTCGCGGAACTCCACGGGTAATCGACGGCGAATGGCCTTAGCCGGCTTGTTGCCGCACAAAGCACGTATCAATTCGATTTATCCCCGGCAGTCACCACCACCGTCCGGGTGCGGCCCCAGCACAGCGGCAATCAAATAGTCATGCCGCCCGACGGCTAGGTCAGAGCATCCAAAAGAGGTAATGCGAAGCATCGCATACCCGTATAGGCAAATTGCTTCCGCCTCCTTCAGTCCCGACTATCCGACATTGAAAGTCGTGTAGGGAGGCATGATTGCCATGTCATTTCGTATCGCAACCGCTGTTGCTTTGTTGCTGACAATATCAGCGCCTGCATCCGCAGATTTGCTCTGGGGCGTGAACGGTCATCCGATAGTTTCCTACCCGGGTGTTCCGATCGGGAAGCAACTCGATTTCGTCAAGGATCTCGGTCTCAAATCATATCGGGTCAACGTCAGGTCCGAAGGCGACGCAGATTCTTTTGCTCAGGTTGTCGAAGCCGGAAAAGCAAGAGGGATTGAGATCCTGCCCGTGATCACACCCGGGCTCGACTTGGACAAGAACAAGCCGGAGGAGCTCTATACTGAAGCTCGAAAATTGGCAGTCACCCTTGGCACCAGGTTCAAGAACGATGTCCGCGTTTGGGAATTGGGCAACGAGATGGAGATCTACGCCATCATAAAGCCCTGTGAGGAGCGCGATGACGGTTCGCAATATCCATGCGGCTGGGGGCCCGCAAGCGGAACTGGAGTGCTCGACTACTACGGTCCGCGCTGGGTGAAGGTGAGCGCTGTCCTCAAAGGACTGTCCGATGGCATGACGGCCGTTGACCCGAGCATAAAAAAAGCAATGGGCACGGCTGGATGGGGCCATACGGGCGCCTTCGCGCGAATGAAGCAGGACGGGATCGCCTGGGATATCTCCGTCTGGCACATGTATGGGGAAGACCCTGAATGGGCTTTCCGCGAGATTTCCAAATATGGCAAGCCGATTTGGGTGACCGAATTCAACAACCCCTACGGAAGTCAGCGTGGCGAGCGGCAGCAGGCTGACGGCGTAAAGCAAACTATGCTGCGGCTTCGGGAGCTCCAGCAAAAGTACAAAGTCGAAGCAGCGCAAATCTACGAGCTGTTGGATGAGACTTACTGGGCTCCGAGTTTCGAGGCCAATATGGGTCTGGTCAGGCTCACCAAAAACAACAACGGCAAATGGATAACCGGTGAACCGAAACCTGCCTATATGGCTGTTCGCGACATCACCCGTGGCCCGCAGTCGCTGCCTAAGCCGAACCGGAATTGCGATGCGGATGCCAAGTTTGCCGACGGGTTCACGTATGTCCGGCAGGTAAATTTCGCGTATTGCCTCGTCCTTGGCCATGAAGGCGATGCCGCTGGCTTGGCTCGCTGGTCGGCGGCGCTCGACAGCGGAGATGCCAGGCTCACCGACGTGATCATGGAAATGATCCGCTCCGAAGAATTCGAGGCCAAGCATGCCACGATCGGCCTTACGGACCGCGCCTATATCGCGTTCCTCTACCTGCTGTTGCTGGATCGTCCCGCGGACAGCTACGGGATGGAAACCTATTCCCGCCAGTTGCGGAGAGGATCGATGACGCGCGACGCCATTGCCCTGGGCATCGTCAGCTCGAGCGAATTCAAATCCAGGCATGCTGCCATGCGCGACGGCTCGAGTGTGCCCGCGCCCGGCTAAAGCATGTCTCCCGAAAGTGGGCCCGGATTCGGGACAAAGACATGCTTAAACCAAAAACTTAAAGCAGGTCGCGTGAATGCTTTTTCAGGCGATCTGCTTTAGACGGAGTGATGACGCCGGCTATGGCGGGCGGCATAGCAAGTCCATAGCTCCGCCACCCGGCACAGGACTTGAGGCTACCGCCGGCAGGTTCGTCCTACTTCACGGCCGACCGGGATCCGTACAGCCACGGTCGTCTCACGCCGGCATCAAGCCGATTGACGTGACCGACCGTGCTAAGCTGGCACTACATCTTGGTCCTTCCACTGAACTTGGAAGGACGGGAGCTGGAAGGACGGGATCATCAGGCAGATGCATCGCGTCGCCAACTGGGGCGTGAAACTCACGGTGCCAATTCCTATCGGGAGGGTGATCGAGCCATCGGCGTCGCTGAGATGAAAGTCGGCCCTTTTTGCGCTGGCCCGGGACGCGCTTGGCGTCTGTTCCGCCTGGGTGTCGGCGCGGCGCCACGTCAAGCCATGGTACAAAAAACGGCCCACCGAGGTTAACCCCGGCGGGCCGACAGAGATCGCTTTCACTCTCCCGCGGGAGCACCTTCCCCGAAAAGATCGTTGACCTTGTAGGCGACCTCCGTCCTGTTGGTCGCCTTCAGTTTTTTCATGATGTTTCGGATATGCACCTTCACAGTGCTTTCGCGCAAGTTCAGCTCGTAGGCTATGATCTTGTTCGCCTTGCCGCGCCGAAACGCTTGAGCCACTTCAGCTTGCCGGTGCGTGAACATAGTCGTCAACGGACGCGTGTCGCGACTGCCCGCGTCGATCAGATGCCGCATGGACAGCACGCTGCTGGCTGGTATGAAGATGCCGCCAGCCGCCGCAAGGTTTACGGCCTCGACGCAGACATCGACACCAACGGACGTGGGAATGTATCCACGCGCGCCGCACTCCAAGGCTGCCAGTATCTGCGCAAGATCCTCGGTATCAGTAAGAAGAATTACTGGAGTGGAGCTGAATTCTGACGAAAGCATCCTGATCTCGTCAGCAATGCCATGATCAGTGACTCTACGTCCGCCGAGATTGAACAGAATGGCGGATAGAGTAGGGAAGGAATCCTTGTTTACGCGCCATTCTTCGATTGTGCCCATGGCAACAACAGCCATGCCGAGGTCACGGTCCTCAAGGGCCGATGCAAGACACTCCCGGTCCAAGGCCCTTCCGTCCAGAAGAAGGAGGCATTCTCTTTCTACTTGTTCTTTGCCCCCTGTACTACTGTTCGACGAAATTTCTGGTTGATTTGTCGAAGCTAAATTGTGCAGTCCGATTGCAGAGCCCATACTAATACCCCAACTTTGCCCAAAGTGAACCGCCTTCCGGCGGCCGAAACGACCCCCTCAACTTTTAGATTCTCTTGAAGTCTTCTGCCCAACCCCATCGCGAGGCTTCGCCAAGCTCCCCAGCTTGACGCTTATCTTTTCTCCCCTACGCCACCTAGAATTGAGTAGTTTATGCTTTGCAAGCCAGAGCTAATCTAAGTTAATTTTTTGCAAATTTTTTGTTCGGCCCTGAAGGTACCGCTCATGGACAGGCCGCAAGGGTAGCCGGATGAGTAGGCGCATGAACCGACAAGCGATGGCTTCAGATACCTAGGCGCCATTGGAGCGTTTCACCGTTTCATGGAAACGGCGACCCGCTCTATCTCCTTGTTTCTTACGCAATTCCGGATGGAAGGCTCGGCGAAGTCGCCGAGCCTGATCGCTCGCACTTTTCTGGGACTGCTCCAGGCTCATCCGATAGGCGGAAGCTCGGCCGCCAGTCCGTCGCGGCGTCTTACTCCAAAGGCTTCGTTGACGCCATGTGTCGCCCAAGATGAACATCGGCCCCGCCAGCGTTTGCCCGGGCTTACGCGGTCTGTCTGCGTACAAAGCGAAGACAGGGTAGGGGAGCTGCTCGCCCGCCCCAGCGGCTCCCCTATCGCTTTGCGGCGAACGCCAGCCATCGGGATGCAAATAGAAATCCGCCTGCCAGCTTAGCTGACAGGCGGAGAGATGTTATAAAATTGACGCTGGACCTCAGGCGTTTCCCTGGTGGTCAGTCTCTATCAGCCACCATCGACCCTTTTCATCGCTGCACGTCACTGCCTCGAATGCGTCGATCAACTTCCTGGCTGCTTTGTTGGCAACATGGGTATCCGGATATCGGGCCGTCACAGCTCGCGCCCGCTCGTAAATTTCCCTAAGTTGCTTCACCTGCTTGGGGCCGAATGCGCTATGTATAACCTGGGCGGTCATACCACTTCCTCCTCATGCCGGAACTCTAGAGAAACCACCCCATCGTCCAGAGCTCCGCTATTCTCCAATTAACACGACATTCCACGATTGTAAGCTGAAACGTGCCCGCAGGCTGTGTATAAGTGTGACATCTCTTGGCGTCGAGGCGTTCTTTAGTGTGCGTTCGCGAATTAGCCGTTTGCAGGAAGGGGTAGGCGGAATCCGGCGGGCCAACGTTTCGAGGTGGCCTTGAAGTGCCAGCCATTCCAACCCGCGTGCTTCTCAGGCCAGGCGGATAGCGCCTGGCGGTCGTGACCGGTGACCGGCTCACGCGTCTCAACTCTAGGCCTGGAGCCGGATGATTTCAGGTCGAAGCAACCTGAAAAACCGAATCCGCCTCTGTTCAATGAGATGGAGCATGATGTCATCCGAAAACAGCTCCATTCCCAGTGCACGATAGGACGAGGTCGTGCGCTTCGCAGGACGACCTACAGCTTCTTGCGGAATGCAGGGCTACGCCGTTTGGCTCTCTTGCCCAAGCCATGTGCGTGTCGAAAGATGCCTCTCGGATAGCGTCTTTCGTCAACATTGGCATGACCAACCGAGCGAGAGGCTCGATCAGCAATGCAGGTTTCTTTACCGGGTCTGCTGGTGTGCGCGGCGATCTTGGCCATTGCATACTATTCCCGGGGAATGCTGATAGTCGGGCTGATTGCTTCCCAGGCATTCGGCGCAACCGCCGTCATGACCCTGACTTTTCTGGGCGGATCATCTCCGCTCATCTACACCCTGTTCGAGGCCCTGCTGGTCGCTGCCGTCGCCGCCAGACGACGTATATGGTTCGACTTGGGAAGCGTGTTCGGAAGCATCCGCCCAGTCTGGATCCTCGCGAGCCTCATGGTTTACGCAATCATTGGAGCGTGGCTGTTTCCAAGGTTTTTCGCCGGGCAGACGGCTGTCTTTGTCCAGTCGAAAATCCGCGGTACCGTCGTGGAAGCTTCGCTGGCTCCGGTTTCAGGCAATATCTCTCAGACGGGCTATTTCATTCTCGGCGGGCTCACGACCATCGCGCTTTGCACCCTGTTGCTGCACGCCGACAGGATAGACCAGCTACGCCGTGGGTTCTTCTTGTGGTGCGGCCTGCATGCCAGCATGGGGCTGATTGATTTCGTCTGCAAGAATGCCGGCGTGGGTGACGTGCTCGCCCCGATCCGGACCGCCAATTATGCAATCATCAGCGACGCTTACGAGGCCGGTTTCGCGCGCATCACTGGGTCTTTTTCCGAAGCTTCTTCATTCGCCGGCGCCTCGCTGGCGAGCCTGGCGTTCTCCTATACGTATTGGAGAATGACGAGGTCCCGTCTTGCCCAGTGGCTGTCGGCCATCCTGCTTTTCCTGACCATCCTGTCGACGTCCTCGACCGCCTATGTCGGTCTCACTTTGCTGAGTATTCCGGTCGCCATCTCGATGTTGTCATCAGTCCTCCGCGGAAGAGTTGAGCGGGAGGAGATATCGATCGCGATCCTGATGGTGCTGGGCCTGGTCGTTCTTATGGGCGTAAGCCTGTACCGGGCCGAAGCGCTGGATCCCTTGGTCAAGCTCATCAACAGCACCATCATCAACAAAGCCGATTCCGCCTCGGGGCATGAGCGCACCTATTGGAACCTCAAGAGCCTGCAGTCCTTCGTAGACACCAGTGGACTTGGCGTCGGCTTCGGCAGTTCCAGGGCATCGAGTTGGCCAATCGCGGTTCTCTCCCAGCTTGGCTTCTTTGGGTCTCTGATGCTGGCGGTGCTGTTCGGTGTGCTGGCCAGGGGATTGGGCGGGGTACGGCAATATGTGGCGCCCGAGACGGCTGCCGTCGTAACGAGCATAAAAAACGCCGCCTTCGCCAGCATAATTGCCAACTCGGTGTCGGGCGGCAGCGCCGACCCCGGAGCCCTCTTCTTCATCGCGGTTGCAGTTGTCTCTGCCACCAGGGTCAACGCCTTACGAACGGCGGCAGGTTTTGAAAGACGCAAGCGCTATCAGGGGGTACAGCCCATGCCTGCCATCGATGCTGCTTAGGTGACCGGCACGCTAGACGGCGCATGGGCAAAAGCGTTGACTCCAGTCGTTTGGCCGACGATCCCGGAAGATTGGACTACCGCTTTTGTAGGCCATCCACAGGCAACCGCCGTATTTTTTTGGGAAGTTTGCGCGCGATCTCAGCGGTACCTTGGAACGATATCTGGCTGGCCATGGACAGCAGTATGGGGCTGGTGAAATTAGAAGCGACAGGAAATCGGCCGACAGCTCAACCGCGTCATGGTGGTGGCACGCGGTTGCAACTGACGCGATTCAGCCATTGGAACGTTGGGCTGGGACGATGTGCCCTTTCGCGGTTGCCCGAATCCGATGCCTGCAATGTGCAGATTGCACCGGGCGGCCCACGCCGGCAGTACTGCCGGATGGACGGAGCAGGAAGACGGAGAGGAGGCTGCTCTTCCTATCCGACATCCTGACGACGTGAACCGCTCGATGAACTCGGTCAGAAAAGCCCTCGTTTACACTGCCGCCGACCGATACTTCGGCCTTGCGGTCAACTTCGGCGTGACCGTCGTCGTGTCGAGGCTTCTCACGCCGAGCGAGATCGGCATCTCTGTGACCGGATCGGCAATTGCCGGTCTTGCGTTGTCCCTGCGGGAGTTTTCCAGCACCGCCTTTATCGTTCAGAGGCCAAACCTCTCGAGAGAGGATGTGCGGGCGGCATTTACGATAATGCTGGCACTGACGTCGTTGATCTCAGCGGTTCTCTTCTTGTGCGCGCCGTTGATTGCCCATGCCTATGGGGAAGAAGGCCTTGTCTCCTATCTGCGACTGATATCGGCAGCTATTCTCATCGAGGTCGCCGCTGCTCCTGTGCTGGCGCTCATGCGGCGCGAGATGGCATTCGGGCAAGCCGCCCTTGTGAACATTGTGAGTGCGGCATCCGGTGCATGCGCCGTGATCACGCTCGCCGCGCTCGGCTTCAGCTATATGAGCTTCGCCTTGGCTTGGCTCATTTCGGCTGTTTGTGGAGGCATCCTTACATTCTCACTTCGCAGGCAGTTCTGGATTCTCAAGCTCCTGTTCCGCAATTGGAAGGCTGTGGTCGCCTTCGGGTTCTACAATGGACTTATCGCGATGCTGTCCCGCATGTATGATCGGGTCCCGTATCTGGTTCTGGGTAGCTTCCTCTCATTCGATGCCGCTGGTCTTTTCAATCGGACGCTGACGGTCGCTCAGCTGCCCGACAAGATGTTCCTGGCGAACTCCGTTGCGGTTGTCCTCTCCAGGTTCTCATCGGAGGCCAGGGACGGTGGAAATCTCAAGACCAACTATCTGACGGCACTGGCTTATGTAACCGTTGTCCACTGGCCGGCGCTTTGCGTGCTCGCGATACTGGCTCGTCCAATCGTAGTATTTCTCTATGGGGAGCAGTGGCTCGAGATCGTGCCGCTGGTTCGCATTGCAGCTATCGCGGCCCTGTGCTCTTTCAGCTTTGGACTGAATTATTGCGTCCTCATGGCGGTCGGTGCGGTTCGCGAGGCCTTCCTTCGCGCAGTTATCGTATGTCCAGTCTCCGCGCTTGTACTTTTGGCAGCGGCTCCCTTTGGCTTGCGCGGTATGGCGCTTAGCCTGCTTTTGACTGTTCCATTCCAGGCCGCGGTATCGCTTCTCTTCGTTCGACACCATATAAGCATGACTTGGGGAGAGCTCACGCTCTCTCTCTGGAAAAGTGCGGCGGTCACGATCGGCACCGCCGTCGGTCCTGCCTCCGTCGCTCTCGCCTGCTACCCTTCAGACATCGGTCTGGCCACTGCGGTACTCGCCGCCGCCCTTTCATGCCTTGGCTGGTCATTCACGATCTGGCTCGTAGGGCACCCGGTCGTACGTGAAGTTGGGCATGTGGCGCAATTCATCCGCGGGACTTTACAGACGCGCCAGCACCCCGACCCGGCTATCCCCTCCATCGTCGACGGCGGTCGGATCGCAATCCCGCCGGGCGAAGCGAGATAAGAACGAGCCGATACCTCAACGACTTGCGGTTTCGGAAGCCAAGTCGTGGACGACGAAGTGGCACCAAGCGAACTGCTCTGCGATGAGGCAAACGTGTGGCGACAGTTTTCCTGCGAAACTAGTATACAGGCGAGATATGCCCGTGCGCGATCAAGCGTTCCGGACTAGCCTTGTCCGCCAGGAGCAGGCTTCTCCAACTCTGCAGGAAGCGTTGTTTCGAGGCGCGTGAAGCAACGCCGCGAAGCTCGCGGCTTGTCTGTGCCTTTTCCGCCGAACTCCGTGAAAGGGCGCGCCGCATCGCCTGTCCGATTGCAGTCGTGTCTTTTGGAGGGACTTGCACGCAGACGCCTTCCACCGCTTCCACCAATGCACTTCCCGCGGAGACGATCGATAAGAGGCCCATATAGGCCGCTTCCAAGGCGGGCATGCCAAACCCTTCCAAGAGACTCGGCAAAACGAATGCTTCTGCATTCGCGTAGAGCCAGCGCAACTGACTGTCTGACACATAACCAGGCAATACGGTCCCTGGTATCGATTTCGCAAGACCAATGATCTTATCTCGGCCCTCGCCACGCGAGCCGCAAAGCACGTATTTGATGCCTTGCTTGTAGAATTCGCCGTCTCGATATGCCTCAAGCGCGGCGATCTGGTTCTTGCGGGTTTCAAAGGCGCCGACCGTCAGGAAGAATCGCCCGTCGACACCGGGAAGGGCTTCCAGTGGGCCGTCGAACAGGCCAGTTCGCACATAGAGCGGAATCGTGGTCAGGAACCGGAAGTTCGATCCATAGATCGAAACGAAATTATCCTTCGACCAATTGCTCACGAACACGATTCCGGGCCTGTGCCTGCGGATTTTTCCATAGGCGGCACGGTAATTTTGGACGGTCACAGCATCGTATAGAAAATCATGGCTCAAAGGGCCGACGTCATGGCAAAGCACAATGTCATTTTCAGTGAGCTCTGACCTCAACACAAAGAGAGGGTCGAGAAATATCCGCGTGTCGCCCCTGGCGGTTTTGCTGCCGATCAAGAAGTATCGGCTGTCCTTGAGCCAACTGATTTCCAGCATCATCAGGCGAGCCGCGATTTTGCGGGCCAGACCTTCGGGGCCGCGCGGACCAAGGCGCCAGTACCGAGCCTGTGCGTGTTCGGGCACGAACTCCTGGCAAAGGTCCTTGGCGATGTGCCAAGCACCGGTCCTGTTCAGTATCGATAGCGAGTTTTCAAAAAGTAGACGACCGACGGCTGCGCCGGCGAGTGGCGTGGAACGAGCCGTCGCAATAGTTGTCGGCTCCACAATGCCTCGACTGTTGGAAAGATGCAGCAAGTTGCAACCCGAACAATAGCTTCAAACCGGCGCGGCCTTCAGTTCGCCTCAAGCTATCGGCCAATTGCCTTTCGTCAATGAGACTCGGGGGGCGAGGGCTCGTCCAAAAGGGGAAGATGTGTCTAGGCTGATCGGATGTTGGTGTTCGGGCCAGCCGGCAAGCAGGAATCGATGTCACATCCTCCATTGTAGCGTTTTGCAGAAAGTTGCCGATCATTGTGTGAGATCAACGCTATCAGGCCTGCCATGAGAGGATGCTAGGGCGATGTCAGTCGATCGATTCCTGACCTTCAACGGGCAAGTAGGCAGGTGCAGTCTCGCTGTATGCGAGCCCCAAAGAGCTGCGCGCTTCGAAGTTGACTTCAGCTGTGCATACCACACGACCCTCAGTGTCCCTGACATGAATTGCTACCGCACCAATCTGCATCTTCGGGACCAAGTCCTTCGCGGCATCAACCGCCGCTTTGGCGGCTTGCAGTTTGGCAGCGACAAGGTCGACCACATCCAAGCCGTCCTCATCTCGGACCAAAGTGCCGCTCTCATACGTGTCGAAGTAAAATCGCATTGGAATTCAAACCGTCATGTCAGTTCCATCGGGAAGAAGGGCTTTTAAGCTCATCCCGCTCGTTTCTGGAAGCCGGTAGGACCAATGCTGCCGAATGTCCGACTTCAGTCGCTCGTTGGCTACCCGGTTGATGACGTAATGGTTGGGCTCGCGCCCCGTCAGGTAACTGGCGGGTCGGCGCTGGCCTTGGCAGACCTAAGCCGACCTGATGTGCAAGCTGTTTAATATTTCTTTGTTCGGCATCGTGCGATCGTGTAACTCGTGGCCCGATTGACAAACCCGCCGAGATTATCCTCTTCGATATGGGAATAATCGACGGGACCCATCTAGATATTCGAGAAATTTGAGTCTCTGGCGCGAGAAGGTCCATGGTGCCAAGAATGTGTGGATACCAGTGTCGGTCTCGAAGCCGTCTGCATCTCACCGGCTTTGAAGGCACTGACTCCGGTCGATCGTACCGTCCATGAACTCGATACTGTCGAGGAACACCCGTATTTGTAGGTAATGCCGGAAGAACAACTCCAGCAGACATCACCGGCTTTCGATCTGAGATTCCGAAAGCGGAACTTCTCCAGGCCCGGTTCGAAAATCGGGATCAGACCCTGGTTGAGCCGCTCCACCTTCTTCTCGTCGATATCGACGCACACGACCTCGTGGCCG
>RXJA01000049.1 GCA_003963455.1 Hyphomicrobiales bacterium | reverse complement strand
CGGCTGAGGAATTACTTCCTGACGGGTTTCGTAGTCTGCGCCCCGTTGGCAATCACCGCCTATATCGCCTGGTCGCTCATCGGCTGGGTCGATTCCTGGGTGAAGCCTTATATCCCCGTCCGCTACAACCCTGACACCTATCTGCCATTCCCAGTTCCGGGCTTCGGGCTGATCGTGGCGCTGGTGCTGATCACGCTGATCGGTTTCCTGGCGGCGAACATCGTCGGCCGCGCCATCGTCAATTTCGGCGAGCGGCTGCTTGGCCGTATGCCGCTTGTGCGCGGCATCTATGGCTCGCTCAAGCAGATTTTCGAGACCGTGCTGTCGAACAAGGGCGACATGTTCCGTCAGGTAGGGCTGGTCGAATATCCGCGAAAAGGGGTCTGGTCGCTGGTCTTCGTCGCCGGTGAGAAGGAAACCGAGATCAACCAGAAGCTCGATCAGGAAGGGGATCCGCTGATCGCGGTGTTCATGCCCTGCACGCCCAACCCGACCACCGGCTTCCTGATGTATGTGCACAAATCCGAGATCGTTCTGCTCGATATGTCGATCGAGGACGGCGCCAAGCTGATCGTCTCGGCGGGCCTGGTGGCGCCGGAGGTCAAGGCCAAGCTGGTGACGCTGAACGGCGAACCCGTCGAGAGTGGCCTTGCCAATCCGGCGCTTGGCGCTCAACCGGCGCGCAGCAGCCGCACCGCCTCGTCGCGGCCGAACAGGTAGAGCAACAAGCGCAGCGCCTCGCCGCGCTCTGACTGCAATTCCGGGTCGCGCGACAGGATCAGCCGCGCGTCGTCGCGTGCGGCTTCCAGCAGGTCGGCATGAAATTCGAGGCGCGCGACCTGGAAGCCAGGCGTGCCTGATTGACGGGTCCCCAGCAATTCGCCTTCGCCGCGCAGCTTCAGGTCCTCCTCGGCGATCTTGAAGCCGTCCTCGGTCTCGCGCATCACCGAAAGCCGGCGCTTTGCGGTCTCGCCGAGCGGCTCCTTGTAGAGCAGCACGCAGGAGGAGGGCTTGTCGCCGCGCCCGACGCGGCCGCGCAGCTGGTGCAACTGGGCAAGGCCGAAGCGCTCGGCATGCTCGATGACCATGATCGTGGCGTCGGGCACATCGACGCCGACCTCGATGACGGTGGTTGCGATCAGGATGCGCGTCTCTCCGTCTTTGAAGGCGCGCATAGCCTCGTCCTTCTCGGTGCCTTTCATGCGGCCGTGCACCAGGCCGATCCGGTCGCCGAAGAGCGGCTTCAGCGAGGCGAAACGGTCCTCAGCCGACATCAGCTTGATCTCTTCGGATTCCTCGACCAGCGGGCATATCCAGTAGATCTTTTGCCCTTCGGCGACCGCGTCGCGCATGCGGCCCACCAGTTCGTCCAGCCGTTCCATCGGCAAGGTCACGGTGCGGATCGGCTGGCGGCCGGCCGGCTTTTCAGTGAGCTTCGACACGTCCATATCGCCGAAGGCGGTCAGAACCAGCGTGCGCGGGATAGGCGTCGCCGTCATCACCAGCATGTCGGGCGCATCGCCCTTGGCGGTGATGGCGAGGCGCTGGTGGACGCCGAACCGATGCTGTTCGTCGATGACCGCCAGCACAAGGTCGTGGAATGTCACCGTTTCCTGGAACAACGCATGCGTGCCGACGACGATGTCGATCGCGCCGCTGGCAAGACCTGCAAGCGTCTCGACGCGCTCGCGGCCCTTCTCGCGCCCAGTGAGGATCGCGAGGCGCAGGCCGGCTTTCTCGGCCAGCGGCGCGATGGTCGCCAGGTGCTGGCGTGCCAGGATTTCGGTCGGCGCCATCAGCGCCGCCTGACCGCCGGCCTCGACCGCGCGCGCCATGGCGAGCAGCGCCACGACCGTCTTGCCGGAGCCGACATCGCCCTGCAGCAGGCGCAGCATGCGTTCGGGATCGGCAAGGTCGGCGTTGATCTCGCCCAGCGCGAATTCCTGGCTGGGTGTGAGCTTGTAGGGCAGGGCGGCGCGCAGCTTCTCGACGATACGGCCGTCGCCGATCAGGGGCCGGCCGGAGAGACGGCGGACTTTTGCCCGCACCAGCGCCAGCGAAACCTGCCCGGCCAGCAATTCGTCATAGGCAAGACGCCGCCAGGCCGAGCCCTCGACGGCGACATCGATGGGGTCCTTTGGATGATGGATGCGGGCAAGCGCGTCGCCGAAGGGTGGGAATGTATGGCGACGCATGAAGGCGTCGTCCTGCCACTCCGGCAGTTCGGGCAACCGGCCGAGCGCCTGTCCGATGGCGCGGCGCAGCACCTTTGGCGACAGTCCGGCCGTCAGTGGATAGACCGGCTCGACCAGCGGCAGCGCCTCGGCCTCGTCGATCGGCGCGATATGGTCGGGATGGACCATGGTCGGGCGGCCGTTGAACCACTCCATACGGCCGGAGATCACGACCCGCTCGCCTTCGGGTAGCATCTTCTGCAGATAGGCGGCATGGGCATGGAAGAAGGTCAAGGCGACCTCACCAGTGTCGTCATGGGCATAAACGCGGTACGGCACCGACCTGTTGCCGCGGGGCGGCGGCTGGTGGCGGTCGACCCGCACCTCGAGGGTGACGATCTGGCCCTCGGCCGACAGTGCGATGCCGGGTCGGTTGCGGCGGTCTATCACGCTGTTAGGCAGCACGAACAGGAGGTCGGCCGCGCGTGCCGCACGATCGCCAAGGTCCGCCGGCACCACGCGCTCGATCAGCAAGCCGACTTTCGGGCCGACGCCGGCAAGCGAGGTGACGGGCACGAACAGCGGATCGAGGATGGATGGGCGCATGCTGTCAGCTTATGTCGCGACGAGGGCAGCGCAAAGGCTGACACCGCCCTCTATCCACGCTATATGCGCCGCTTCGAACAGGGATGCGGCGACATGACCGGAACACAGCGATCAAGCGAGGGGCTGGATGCACGCCGCCGCAAGCTCCTGTTCCGCTCCTGGCATCGCGGCATGCGCGAGATGGACCTGATCCTGGGTTCCTTTGCCGACGCCGAGATCGGCGCCTTGACCGGCGATGAAATCGACCAATATGAGAGGCTTCTCGAAATCCCCGACGACGAATTTCTGCTGATGGTCACCGGCGCGCGGCCGGTTCCGCCCGATATCGACTGCGCCGTGCTGCGAAAGATCCTGGCGTCGCGTCGGACGATGACATTTTGAAAACCGCATATCCATGAGCCTCATCCCTTCCATCGGCCTGCCCAAGGGTCGCGCCGGCCAGTTCATCGTCGATGGCGTCGCCGACGGCTACGAAGCCTTCGCCCTGGTGCGGACGGCGCACGAGATAGCGCCCGACAAGCCGGTGCTGTTCGTCGCGCGCGACGGCCAGCGGCTGCCGGCGATCATCGAAGCGCTCGCTTTCGCGGCGCCGGGCCTGCCGGTGCTGGAACTGCCGGCCTGGGACTGCCTGCCTTACGATCGCGTTTCTCCGGGAGCAGATGCCGCGGCGCGGCGGCTCGACGCGCTTTCCGCCATGATCGCGCTGGCGAAGAAGCCGCATCGTGCCGTGATCCTCACCACCGCCAATGCGCTGTTGCAGCGTATCCCGCCGGCGGAGTTGATCGAAGCGCAGACCTTCCATGCCAGGCCCGGCAACCAGATCGACATGAACGTGCTGATCGCGCGTCTGGAGACTTCCGGTTTCGAGCGCGTGCCGACCGTGCGCGGCCTCGGCGAATTCGCGGTGCGCGGTGGCATCCTCGACCTTTTCGCTCCCGGCTGGAGCGAGGCGCTCAGGCTCGACTTCTTCGGCGATACGCTGGAATCGATCCGCGTCTTCGATGTAGCCACCCAGCGCACAACCGGGCAACGCAAATCGATGTCGTTGCAGGCTATGAGCGAAGTGGCGCTGACGCCGGAGACGATCAGCCGCTTCCGCCGCTCCTATATCGAGGCTTTCGGCGCGCCCTCGCGGGACGACGCGCTCTATGCGGCGGTCAGCGAAGGCCGGCGTTTCGCCGGCATGGAGCACTGGCTGCCGTTCTTCTACGAGCGGCTGGAGACGGTGTTCGACTATCTGCCGGACGCGCCTGTCGTGTTCGATCACCTGGCGCATGAAGCGCTGGCGGAGCGCCATGCGCTGATCCTCGACCATTACGAGGCGCGCCGGAAGCAGGCCGACAGCGCGCTCAAGGACGCCGTGCCCTACAAACCGGTGGCGCCGGACCTCATTTATCTGTCGCCGGAGAATCTCAAATCGTCGCTCGGTCCGCGCGAAGACATCGACTTCACCGTCTTCGATGCCCCGGATGTCGGAGGTAAAAAGGTCTTCCATGCCGGCTCGCGGCACGGCCGCAGCTTTGCCGAGGAGCGCGCCGACCCGAACATCAATGTCTTCGACGTCGTCGTGAAGCACATTGCCGACGAGCGCGCCGCGCGTCGCCGCGTCATTGTCGCCGGCTGGACGGAAGGCTCGCTTGACCGCCTCGGCCAGATTCTGGCCGAACATCAGCTCGGCAATCTGAAGCCTGTCGCCACGCTTGCCGAGGTCGAAAAGCTCGAGCCGGGGCAGGCGGGTCTTGCCGTTCTGCCGCTCGAATCCGGCTTCGAGACCGACGAGATGGTGATCGTCGCCGAGCAGGACATCCTCGGCGACAGGCTGATCCGGCGTTCGAAGCGCAAGAAGAAGGCTTCCGATTTCATCGCCGAGGCGTCGTCGCTATCGTCGGGCGACATCGTCGTCCATGCCGATCACGGCATCGGCCGCTTCATCGGCCTGCGCACCATCGAAGCGGTCGGCGCGCCGCATGACTGCCTCGAAATCCACTATGCGGGCGACGACCGCTTGTTCCTGCCAGTGGAGAACATTGAACTTCTGTCGCGCTACGGTTCGGATTCTGCCGAGGCAACGCTCGACAAGCTGGGCGGCGGCGCCTGGCAGGCGCGCAAGGCGCGGCTGAAGCGGCGCCTGCTCGACATGGCCGGGCAGCTGATCCGAATCGCCGCCGAGCGGCAGATGCGCGCCGCCCCCGCGATGATCCCGGCGGAGGGGCTTTATGGCGAGTTCGCCGCACGCTTCCCCTATGAGGAGACCGACGACCAGCAGACAGCTATCGATGCCGTCATGGACGATCTCGGCGCCGGCAGGCCGATGGACCGGCTGGTTTGCGGCGATGTCGGCTTCGGCAAGACGGAAGTGGCGCTGCGCGCCGCCTTCATCGCGGCGATGGAAGGTTTCCAGGTCGCCGTGGTGGTGCCGACGACGCTTTTGTCGCGCCAGCATTTCAAGACCTTCTCGCAGCGCTTTTCCGGCCTGCCGATCCGTATCGCGCAGGCCTCACGCCTGGTCGGCTCCAAGGAACTGGCCGAAACCAAGAAGGGCATCGCCGAGGGCACGGTCGACATCGTCGTCGGCACGCATGCGCTGCTCGGGTCTTCGATCTCGTTCAAGAATCTCGGGCTTCTGATCATCGACGAGGAGCAGCATTTCGGCGTCAAGCACAAGGAGCGCCTGAAGGAACTCAAGAACGACGTGCATGTGCTGACGCTTTCGGCGACGCCTATTCCGCGCACGCTGCAATTGGCGCTGACTGGCGTGCGGGAGCTCTCGCTGATCGCCACGCCGCCTGTCGACCGCATGGCGGTGCGCACCTTCATCTCGCCTTTCGATCCGCTGGTCATCCGGGAGACGCTGCTGCGCGAGCGCTACCGAGGCGGCCATTCATTCTATGTGGTGCCGCGCATCAGCGATCTGGCCGAAATCCATGATTTCCTGAAGGAATCCGTGCCGGAATTGAAGGTCGCGGTCGCCCACGGCCAGATGCCGCCGGG
>RXJA01000033.1 GCA_003963455.1 Hyphomicrobiales bacterium | reverse complement strand
TTTCGACCACGGGTGGATACATGGTCGCCAGGTCCCGGTCGCAGAAAGTGAAGACGGTGTCCAGATGCATGAAGGAGCGGTCGCGCGGCATCAGAGCCGCGATCACGCGTGTGGCTTCTCCGGCGGCGAACAGGCTGCGGGCAAGATCACCGACCGCTTGCGGCGTGGTGCGCTCGCCCATGCCGACCAGGACCACGCCCCCGCCGACGGGCATGACGTCGCCGCCCTCGAGGCTGACGCCTGTTCCTGCCTGGGGCGAGACGAACGGGACGCCGCTGTCGCGGAATCTCGGATGGAACCGGTAGACGGCCTCGACATTGGCCGCCTCCGGCCGCCTGGCGGGCCAGTACATCGGGTTGGCCGACACGGCGCGGTAAATCCAGCAGGAGCTGTCACGGGTGAACAGCTGGTTGGGCAGCGGAGGCAGCACGAAGTCCTGTGGCGCGAGCGTCCTTCCGGTCAGGCCCTTGGGCTCGAACGGGAGTTCGGCGCGGGCGATGCCGCCGACGAGACAGGTTGCCAGTAGGCCGGCCGACATCTCGTTCAGCCAGCCACGCATCTCGTCGACCATGTCGAGGCCGACCACGCCGGCATGCACCCGGCGGTCGAGAAGCCAGTCGCGAGCCTTGCCGAGGGCCATTGTCTCGGCAAGCAGTTCGCCGAACGAATGCACCACCACGCCGCGCTCGCGTAATGCGTCGACGAATACGTCGTGCTCCTGGCGCGCGCGCTTCACCCACAACACGTCGTCGAACAGCAGCGCCCGGCAGTTGTCCGGCGTCAGCCTGCGCAGGCTGAGGTCCGGCCTGTGGACCATAACCTCGCGCAGGCGACCGACTTCCGAATGCACTCCAAGATTTGTCATCGGATGGCCTCTCAAAGCGCGCTGACGGCGCCGGTCCACATCTCGTAGACGGCAAGGATTGCAACTGCGACGAGGGCGACCGCGATGACGGCTTCCACAGGGTGGAAGACGCGCTGGTTGCTCTCGCGGCGGGCCCAGACGTAGAAGATGATGCCCGGGGCGTAGAGGATCGCGCACATGAATAGGTACGCCGGCCCCGCCGCATAGACGAGCCACAGACCGTAGATCGTTGCCAGCACGCCGGCCAGGAGCGGTCCGGCACGCCCTTCGCCGCCCTGGTAGCTTTCTCCGGTCAATGCCAGTTTCGCGGCGAAGGCACCGGAGAAGATGTAGGGCACGAGGATGGCGGTCGAAGCGATGTAGAAGAGCGCCTGGTAGGTGCTGTGGGCAAAGAGCGTGATCACCAGGAAGGCTTGGACGAGCAGGTTGGTGATCAGCAGCGACGTCGAGGGGACGCCGCGTTCGCTTTCCCGACCGAAGAACTTCGGCATGGTTCCGTCCTTTCCGGCGACATGCGGAACTTCCGCCGCAAGCAGCGTCCAGCTCAGGAAGGCGCCGACGACCGAGACGACGAGCGCGAGATTGATGAGCATGGCGCCCCAAGGCCCGACGACCGCCTCCAGCACGCCCGCCATCGACGGGTTCTTCAGGGCGGCTAGTTCGGGCTGGCTCAGGATGCCGAGCGAAAGCAGCGAGACCAGCGCGTAGAGCGCCAGGCAGGTGAAGAAGCCGAGCACCGTCGCGGTCGCGATATCCTTGCGGCGCTCCGCCCGCGCGGAGAAGACGCTGGCGCCCTCGATACCGATGAAGACCCACAGCGTCACCAGCATCGTGCTCTTGACCTGGGCGGCGATGGTGCCGAGCGAGGCGTTGCCGAGCCCGGTGAAGTCGAGTGACCAGACATTGAGCTTGAAGGCGACGGCGACGATCCCGACGAACAGGACGACAGGCGCAATCTTGGCCACGGTCACGATGGTGTTCACGATCGCGGCCTGACGGATGCCCGCGAGGATCAGAAAGTGGATGAGCCACAGCAGGACCGATGCGCCGACCACCGCCTGCCACGTATTGCCGTCACCGAAGGCCGGGAAGAAGTAGGACAACGCGCTGAAAACGATCACGGCGTAGGAAACGTTGCCGACCCATGCGCTGATCCAATAGCCCCAGGCGCTGTTGAAGCCTACGAACGGGCCGAAGCCGGCCTTGGCGTAGGCGTAGGGGCCGTTGTCCAGCTCGGGCCTGCGCACCGCCAGCGACTGGTAGACAAACACCAGCGCAAGCATGCCGACCGCCGTGATGGCCCAGCCGATCAGGATGGCAAGCGGACCGGCACCGGCCGCCATGTTCTGGGGCAGGCTGAAGACGCCCGAGCCCACCATGGAGCCGATCACGAGCGCGGTCAGCGACCCCAGCCGGAGCTTCGTCGAAGCCGGGGTCACGGTTTTTTCCCGGATAGGGACATTGATGTCTGTCGTGGCCATGAGGCCCTCCCACTTTGGAACGATGGGAGCAGTTCAACAGCAAAGAGGAGCCGGCAGCTTTGACACCGGTCAAATCCGGATCCTCGTGCTGGCCGCGAGGCCGTAACGACCCTATCCGAGTAGCATGGCGCCGTAGCCCGCGGCGGCGGCGGCCAAGGTCATGCCGGCCAGGGGCAACCAGAACCTCGCCGGACCCGCGAACACAGCCAGGGACAGGCGTCCGATCGCGTTGGCCGTCAGCGCTGTCAGCACCGCCTGTCCCACTGTTTCGACCGACATCGAACGGTTGACCAGGCGCAGGGCGCTGAGCACCGAAGCATCGACATCGAACGCGCCCGCGATCGCGGAGCTCAGCAGCAGGCCTTGTTCCTTGAATTGAAGGGCCAACGCGGCGCTTGCCGTCGAGGTGAATGCAAACAGCAGTGCAAAGATCAGCAAAGGCATCAGCTCGAATGGATTGCGAGTGGCGCCCGGGCTCTCCGGCCTCTGCCCGGGAAGTGCCAATGCGAGTGTTCCGCAGACGCCGAATATCAGCGCCGCGGCGAGCGCGGGTAAGGCGATGAAGGTGGCCACGCTCGGCGCCAGCATCAGAACCACTAGGCAGACACGCAAGACCGAAATCATCGCGGCCAGCGAAGCGGCGCCCGCGAAAGACAAGGAGTTGTCCGACGCCTTGGCGGTGCGTGCCAGTGATAGGGTGACGGCGGTCGATGAGACCACGGCACCGGCTAGCGCGCTCACAATCAAGCCGCGGGCGGTTCCCAGCACACGCACCGCGACATAACCGGCGAAAGAGATCGAGGCCATCAACACGGTGAGGAGCCAGATCTCCCGCGGATTGAAACCGCCCCAGGGGTCGAATGTACGGTTCGGCAGCAGGGGCAGGACTATGACGCTCATCACCGCCAGGACCAAGGCCGAGCGAAGCTCGATCCAGGTCAGGCGTTTGAGAAGCCCATGCAGGATTTCGCGGCTGGCGAGAAGCGCCGCCAGCGCCGCGCCTCCCGCGGCGGCAACACGAAAATCGCCGGCCACGCAGAGCGCGCCAAGGGTAAAGACGGTCAGTCCCGCGATAACGGTCGTAACACTGAAATCCTCGTCATGCGCGGCCTCGCGCGCCTTGTACCAGGCCAAGATGCCGGCGAAGGCAAGGAAGCCCGCGACCAACACCGAAATCGCGTTGAGCGCTTCGGCCAAGGCTGTGACAAGGCCGCCGAGGAGCCCCGCGATGCCGAATGTACGGATGCCGGCTGTTCGGCTGCGGTCAGGCGCGTCGCGCTCTCTCCAGCCACGTTCCAGCCCGACGAGCAGGCCTATCGCCAGGGCGACTCCGAGCTGGGCGATGAGCGTGTCCATGGCGGAACCTCAGGGTGGCGGCATAGGCGGCGAACCGCATCGACCGGCGATCGTCTTGGCGCGGCTTCTGCTCCTTGCCATGGTAAGGCTAGCTCTCCGACGCTTCGCGGCCCGAGACTTCCGTGATGGAGATCCTGAAGAACACGTGGGGAAGATGCTCCAGGTCCGCGAAGGTTGCCGGCTTGAGCGCGCCCGGCTCCCACCAGTCGGCGTGCTTGCTCAGCACGAGCCACGCATGGTCGCGCTGCGCCTCGTGTCCGATCCGATCGGAAAGTTCCTCGTAACGGCCGGTGACGATGACGCTTTTCCAACCTGGACCCGTGCCGTGTGCGTCGACCTGCACGGACACGAGCGGGTTGGCGCGCATCCAGTCGATCTTCTTGCCCAGCATGGAAAAGGCGTAGAGGTGGTTGTCCGCGTGGGCATAGTAGAACGGAGCGATATAGGGTTGCCCGTCCTTGGCGCAGGCCAAGCGGCCGACGCGATTGGCCGTTAGTAGTTTCGTGCATTCCAAAGTTGAAAGCGCGCGGATATGCATCGGCGAAACTCCCTGGAGCATAATGCCGAAAAGTGTGAAGCGGTTCTCGGACGGCGTCATGCTCTATTTCTTTGATCTAGAGACGGATCCGGATTTCAGGTCGAACAGACCTGAAATCATCCGGCTCTAGCTGCCGGCCTCGGGCCGCGATTTTCTCACGGCGTGCGCACCGGAGCGCCTCCTTTCGTCAGCATTCATTCGGGCGAGGGCCATGATGTCCAGGACCTCGCTGTCGGAGAGCTGCGGGAAGCTGCCATAGTAATAGCTGAGCGCCCGGAACCGTGCAGGCTGACTGAGGCAGATCATCAAATCCGCTTCTTGCGCAAGTTCGTCAACGGTGTCTGTCGGGGCCACGGGAAGCGCGACAATGATCTTCCGTGGCGAACGCCGCTTCAGCGCGCGAATGGCGACCTTCATCGTCGTTCCGGTCGCCGCCCCGTCGTCGACGACGATCACGGTTTTGCCGGCCACCGCCAAGGGCAGGTCCTTCCCGCGATATACCGCCCGTCGCCGTTCCAGTTCGGGGCGTTCCTGTGCGATCAGAACTCGAAGCGCGCCGTCATCGAGAGCGTATGCCTCCACGATCTCCCGATTGAGAACGACGTCCGGAGGGTCTCCGTCCACGATGGCCGCCACGGCCAGTTCGGGATTGCCGGGTGCCCCGACCTTTCGGACGATCACCAGATCCAGCGGCGCTTTGAGGGCCTTGGCCACCTCGGCGGCCACGGGAACGCCACCTCGCGGCAAGGCCAGTACGATCGGGTCCTTCAACTGAAGCGGCTCCAGCGCTGCCCCAAGCTTTTGTCCGGCCTCCTGGCGATCGCGAAACATCGGTCATCCCTCCGGCCAGAGTTGGCGCAGTGACTTTTTCATCGAGTTTCGGACCTGGACGATCTCGCCGTGGGAAATGTGCCGGTCGAGGAGCTTGAACACCGCCGCGATCGCCTTGTCGGTGTCGATCTCCTGCTCATAGCCGAAGCTGTCGCGGACGCGGATGACGAAGTCGCGCTTCGTCCGTTCCCAAGCCGGCTTGGCCGGGCTCCACCCTTCGAAATAGATGCCTCTGATGAGTGTCGGCAACTGGGCCGACAGATCGGCCATTTCCTCCGGCGAGAGCCAGTCCCGCAAGGTGTGCAGAACCGCTTTCAACAAGCGCAATGCGCTCTGCTCGTTCCAGTCCAGGTCCCTTGCAAGCTCGTTCACCCATTGCTGCGCCTGCTCTGCGGCATGGGTGATGGAAGTGTGCGAAACAGGGTGTGCCATCATCGTCATCCTTCGGCTGGTTCCATTCTCCTTTGCTGGAAACTGCGCGCATTGCTCCGGATCAAGGCTTACGCCCTGGATTTCAGCCGCCCGCTTTGTTCACCAGCAGCGGAATGATGCGGTCGGTCTTGGCGACGGCGGGGCGTCCGGAGCCGGCATAGGGGATGCCCAGCGCGTCCCAGGTCTCGACCAGCGCGTCCTGCAGTTCGGCGATCAGCGCGTCCGAATGGAACGGCGTCGGCGTGATGCGCAGCCGCTCGGTGCCGCGCGGCACCGTCGGATAGTTGATCGGCTGGAT
>RXJA01000362.1 GCA_003963455.1 Hyphomicrobiales bacterium | reverse complement strand
ATCAGGGGATCGCGGGCCTCATCGAGATAAATGCTCTCATCCATCGTCGCTTCTCACAAAGTCTGTTTTTCAAGGGAAACCGTGGGTTTCCCTATGGGAAACCTTAGTTCTCTTCCCCAACGAAACATATGGCTACGCGGCGCGCCTCCCGCCAGTTTGCAGCCAGCGGCGCGGATCGACCGAAGCCGCCGGCCGCTGGTCGAGAGAGGCGCAAAGATCGGCCAGCGCGTCGAGATTGTGCACGGCCCGGAACTCGTCGACATGCGGCAGCATCGCCTTCACGCCGCGGGCCCGCGCCTCGAAGCCATCGAAGCGCAAGAGCGGATTGAGCCAGATCAGCCGCCGGCAGGATTTGCGCAGCCGCTCCATCTCCTCCGACAGGCCGGTGACGTCGTCGCGCTCCAGCCCGTCGGTGATGAGAAGCACCACGGCGCCCTGCCCCAGCACGCGCCGCGACCACAACCGGTTGAACTCGGCGAGCGTGTCGCCGATACGGGTGCCGCCCGACCAGTCCTTCACCGCCGCCGAGCATTCGGCCAGCGCCTCGTCCGGATCGCGATGACGCATCTGGCGGGTCAGGTTGGTCAGCCGCGTGCCGAAGACGAAGGCGTGCACGCGGCGGCGCTTCTCCGTCAGGGCATGCAGGAAATGCAGGAAGATGCGGGTATACTGGCTCATCGAGCCCGAAATGTCGGCCAGCACGACCAGCGGCGGATGCACTTCCCGCGGCGATCGGAATTTCGGCAGGATGAGCTGGCCGCCGGTGCGCGCGGCCGAGCGCATCATGGCGCGCGGATCGATGCGGCGCCCCTGCGCATCCGCTTTGAAACGCCGTGTGCGGACCAGATCGAAGGGAAGCCGCAGAGCCATGATCGCTTTCTTGGCTTCCGCCATCTCCGCCGCATCCATCTGGGCGAAATCCTTGGCCCGCAGCACCTCATTGCCTGAAAAGGTGAGGCGCGCATCGACCTCGATCTCGGGCACTTCCCGCGCCGGCTGGCTCTTCTGATGACCCTCGAACATCGCCTGGCTGACGCGGTTCTCGGCCGCCCGCGGCTTTTGCTTCTCGCGATTATCCGGAGCGACCGGCGAGAACATCGCCAGCAGCTTCTCGATCAGCTCGCGCGATTTCCAGAACAGGCGGAAGGCCTCGTCGAATACGGGATGATCCTCATGCCGCGAGACCAGCACCGCATGCAGCGTCCAGTAGAAATCGTCGCGCGAGCCGATGCCTGCGGCGAGCACCGCCTCGATGGCGTCCTTCACCGAGGCCGGACCGACGCGCATGCCGGCCTTGCGCAGCGCCCGCGCGAAATAAACGATGTTGTCGGCGATACGCCCGTCAGCGGTCGCCTCTTTGGGTTCCGGACGCTGCGACGGCATCCTGGCTACTCCGCCGCCGAAAGCTCGGCCTTCACCTCGTTGAGGATGCGCCGGCCCTCGCCCTCTCCGATGCGGGCAATGTCGTCCTGGTATTTCAAAAGCACGCCGATCGTGTCGGACACGGTCTCCGGATCGAGCGCCACCTTGTCGAGCTCTGTGAGCGCACCGGCCCAGTCGATGGTTTCGGCGACGCCGGGTGCCTTGAACAGCTCGACCTGGCGCAGCTTCTGGACAAAGGACACGACCTCCGCCGACAGCCGGCGGTTCGCCTGCGGCACCTTGCGCCGGACGATCTCCAGCTCGCGTTCCGCATTCGGATAATCGACCCAGTGATAGAGGCAGCGCCGCTTCAGCGCGTCGTGGATCTCGCGCGTGCGGTTGGTGGTGATTATGACGATCGGCGGCTCCTCCGCCTTGATCGTGCCAAGCTCGGGAACCGTGACCTGGAAGTCCGACAGGATCTCGAGCAGGAACGCCTCGAACGCTTCGTCCGTGCGGTCGAGCTCGTCGATGAGGAACACCGGCGCCGCGCCGGCCTTTCCGGTCAGCGCATCGAGCACCGGACGGCGGATCAGGTATTTCTCGGAAAAGACGTTGCGCTCCATATCGGAGCGCACCACCTTGCCGGCCGCCTCCTCCA
Organism: Hyphomicrobiales bacterium; assembly: GCA_003963455.1. Taxonomy (GTDB): domain Bacteria; phylum Pseudomonadota; class Alphaproteobacteria; order Rhizobiales; family Rhizobiaceae; genus Mesorhizobium. The sequence goes on along the minus strand of RXJA01000362.1, from coordinate 3,725 downwards.
TACGGATCTCGATCATCTGCGCGGCATAGTTCCACTCATAGACGGCCGAGGAGACGTCGAGCCCTTCATAGCATTGCAGGCGGATCAGCCTGCGGCCGAGCGCGTCGGCCAGCACCTTGGCTATCTCGGTCTTGCCGACGCCCGCCTCGCCTTCGAGGAACAAGGGCCGCTTCATGCGCAGTGAAAGAAACAGCACGGTCGCCAGCGAACGGTCAGCGACATAGTCCGCGCCGGTCAACAGATCGAGCGTTTCGTCGATCGACTTCGGCGCGGGGCGCGGGGCGGTCATCTTGTCTCCGTGAATCCCGCCCGCCCGTTTCAAAGAACGTGATAGCCGCGGTCGTGGTAGATCAGCGGCCGCAAATTATCGCCGATGCGCAGGCCTGTCACCTTGCCAAAAAGCACACGATGGGTGGCCAGGTCCTTACTGTCGATGATCTCGCAGTCGAATACGGCCAGCGCGCCTTTCAGCGTCGGCGCGCCGGTCGAGATCACATCCCACTCGGCAAGCGCGAAGCGCTCGTCCGCCGACATCCCGGTGATGCCGGAAAAGCCGACCGCGACCGCTTCCTGGTCCGAGGCCAGCGTATTGAGCGCGAACTTCCCGTTCTTGATGAAAGCGTCGTTCTTGGCGTTCTCACGGTTGAGGCACACCAGCACCGTCGGCGGCGTATCCGAGACCGAACAGGCCGCGATAACCGTCGCGCCCCGTTTGCCGCCGGGACCGTCCGTCGTCACCACATGCACATGGCCGGCAAAATGCGCCATCGCATCGCGATAGTGTTGCGGCCCGATGTCGTTGATCTTCAGCACGCGATAATCCACCCGTCAGAACAAGCCCGTTATATATGACGGCATACTTCACGCCACAAGTTGCCGGGCGCTGGCGAAGTGCTTGACCGCAATCCGCAAATTCGCGTGTTGCGCGGCGCTTAGCCAGCCTTTAGGTCTTTGCTGGAATAGTGTCAGCACTCTACGCCCGACACGGAGGACTCCTTAGCCCGAATGCGCCTTCTGACGACGACAATAGCCGCGCTGACGACGGCAACAGCCGCGTTGCTTTGGCTGGCCACGAGCGCCGAAGCCGAGACGCTGGTCGGCGTTGCCGTGCCGCTTTCCGGTCCATCGGCGATCCTGGGCAAGCAGGTCGAGGCCGGCGCCGGGCTTGCGGCGGAAGCGAACGGCATGGCGATCAAGGCTGTCGACGATGCCTGCGGCGCCGAAGGCGGCGCCGCGGCGGCAAAGGAATTCGTCGATGCCAAGGTCAATGTCGTGGTGGGCTTTCTCTGCACCGATGCGATCGAGGCCGCGCTGCCGATCCTGAAGGATGCCAACATTCCCGTGATCACGGTCGGCGTGCGCACCGAAAGCCTGACCGACCAACGCGCCAAGACCGGCTGGCCGGTCTACCGCCTCGCCCCGCGCGGCGACGATGAGCGCAACGCGGTCGCCACTGAACTCACCCGTCTCTGGCGCGACGAACTGTTCGCCATCGTCGATGACGGCACCATCTATGGCCGCGAGATGGCCGAGACTTTTCGCGCCGCGGCCGAACAGGCGGCCTTGAAGCCGGTATTCACCGACACTTTCAGGCCGCAGCTCGACAACCAGATCGGGTTGGTCGGCAGGCTGAAGAAGGCAGGCGCGACAAAAGTGTTCGCCGGCGGCGACGGCGACGACATCGCGATCATGGGCCGCGATGCCGCCCAGCTCGACACGGGCATCACCTTTGCCGGCGGCGAAAACCTGCGCACGCCGCCGGGCGATGTGCCTTACGCCGTCGGCACGCTGATGATCGCGCCTCCGGAATGGTCGGAGGTCGCCGACCCCAAGATCGTGCAGGCCTTCGGCGCCAAGAACATCGTGCCGGACGGCTACACACTGCCGGCCTATGCGGCGGTCGAGATCGCCAAGGCAGCGCTGGCCGGCGCGCAAAGCTCCGGCCAGCCGCTCGGTCAGGCGCTGACCGGCCATGATTTCACGACCGCGATCGGCACCGTCCGCTTCGACGACAAGGGCGACCTGAACCGGAACCTGTTCCGCCTCTTCCGCTTCGACGGCACGCATTTCGTGCCGCTGGAGAACAAGTGATGTTCCGCGCCGGCCCACGCAACCTCATCACCGACGTTGGCGGCCTTCGTGTCGGCAACGCCGCCGATAGCAGGCTGAAATCCGGAGTTACCGTGGTGCTGTGCGATGAGCCTGCCACGGCCGGCGTGCAGGTGCTGGGCGGCGCGCCGGGCACGCGCGAGACCGATCTGCTCGAGCCGCAGAATTCGATCGCGACGATCCATGCCGTCGCACTGTCCGGCGGCTCCGCCTTCGGCCTCGACGCCGCCTCGGGCGTGCAGGCGGCGCTGCGCGAGAAAAACATCGGTGTCGAGGTCGGCGGCTTCCGCGTGCCGATCGTGCCGGCCGCGATCCTGTTCGACCTGCGCAATGGCGGCGACAAGGATTGGGGCCTTTATCCGCCCTATCGCGAGCTCGGCCATGAGGCTGTGCAGGCTGCGACGGTGGATTTCGAAATCGGCACGGCTGGCGCCGGCACCGGCGCGCTGACCTCCGGGCTGAAAGGCGGGCTTGGCTCCGCTTCGACCCTGCTCGACAGCGGCGTCACGGTCGGCGCGCTCGCCGCCGTCAACCCGACCGGCTCGGTGACGGTCGGCCGCGGCCGCCACTTCTGGGCGGCGCCCTTCGAGATCGGTGACGAGTTCGGCGGCCTGGGCTATCCCGATCCGCTGCCGCGGGATGCCAGGGAGATCCTGCTGAAATACCGCGACAGGCGCGTCGGCGGCGAGGCCGAAGGTTCCAGCACCACCATCGCCGTCGTCGCCACGGATGCCGTCCTGACCAAGGCCGCGGCCAAACGGCTGGCGATTTCAGCGCATGACGGCTTCGCCCGCGCCATCTGGCCGACGCATACGCCGGCGGATGGCGATCTCGTCTTCGCGCTGGCGACGGGCAGGAGCGGCATCGAACTCGGCGCCGACGCCGCGATCGACTTGTTCGCGGCGGCCGGCGCGACAATGGCGCGCGCCATCAGCCGTGGCGTCCATGCCGCAACGCCCGCCGACGGCGATTTGTTTCCGGTGTGGGCTTCGCGCTGACCGGGTTGGCGCCGATCAGGTCGGATCGGATTTCTCTTCCTCGAAGGTGACGGCGACATCGGAATTCGCCGACAGCCACACCTTCTGGCCGTCGATCTCCGCGACCAGGGCGAGCGAAATGTAATGGTGATGGCCCTTGTGCGAGCCCATGCCGCTATCGGCCTTGGTCAGCTTGATCCGGTCACCCTCGACCTGGTCGACGGTGCCGATATGGACGCCATCGGCTCCGATCACTTCCATTTGTCCACGTATCTTGCTGATGTCGGTGCTCATGCTGGTCCTCCGCTGGATGGCGATTTGGGTGCGAGACGGCCGACAATAACAAATGAACGCCGGATTGGATGCATTGCACGGCACGTCCCGTTCACCATGGTGTGATAGGCATGACGTCCATGAGACAGGCATCGGACCGATGAGGCCCAATGCCTGGCCTTATGAGACTCGATTTTCCGTTGGCTTTTTTTGGGCGCCTGCCGCGGCAAGCATCTGGTTTGCGACGCAGCGGCGTTGAGCATCGGGCCGGCCTCTGTTAGGACGCGGCCCAACGCTTCTCCCAGGCAGGACTCGAAAAACGGATGATCCCTCGCTATTCCCGGCCGGAAATGGTCGCCATCTGGT